>JBEGVJ010000131.1:0-7938 GCA_041178465.1 Nitrospirota bacterium | reverse complement strand
CGTCATCAGGCACACGAGCCCGTATGTTCCACGATTAATGTACAGTCTACAGCCTGTCCACCGGTGACTCCTTCCTTCATGCGAAAAGCAAAAATTGTTTGTACGATCGGTCCGGCCAGCGCCGAGCCCTCCATCCTCGAACGGCTGATCACGAGCGGGATGGACGTGGCCCGTCTCAACTTTTCTCATGGCACGCACGACTCGCACCGTGCGGCGATCGCCTCGATTCGCGCCGTTGCGGAGCGCCTGCATCTGCCGGTTGCCATTTTGCAGGACTTGCAGGGGCCTCGAATCCGGGTGGGCGCTCTCGAAGGGGCAGGTGTCGAGGTGCTGGCTGCACAGCGGATCAGGCTCGTCGGGGGCATGCTCCGGTCGGGCGGCCAGATCGGCAGCCAAACCTTGGCCCCTTCGACGGTCACGGAGATCCCGGTGGTCTATCCGCAGCTGGCTCGCGACGTGCGGCCGGGAGCCAGAGTCTTGATCGACGATGGACTGATTGAACTGCTCGTGACATCGGTGAGCGGCGGGACGGTCGAGTGCCAGGTGAAGACCGGCGGGTGGATCAGGTCCCACAAGGGGATCAATCTGCCTGGCACCACGATCAGCGCGCCCACGCTCACGGAAAAAGACCGGAAGGATATTCGTTTCGGTGTCGCGGAAGGCGTGGACTATATGGCACTCTCGTTTGTACAGGGGCCTGAAGATGTACAGGCGGCGCGGCGTTTGGTAGCGGAGTGCGGAGGCGACCAGCCGATTATCGCAAAGATCGAACGGGCTGAAGCGATTACCGCGTTAGACTCGTTGCTGGAGGAAGCAGACGGGGTCATGATCGCGCGGGGAGATCTGGGCGTGGAGATGGGACCGGAGGTCGTGCCGATCCTTCAGAAGCGGATTATTGCGAAGGCGAATCAGCATCGCAGGCTGGTCATTACGGCCACGCAAATGCTCGAGTCGATGACGCAGCATCCCGGCCCGACCAGGGCGGAAGCCTCCGACGTGGCCAATGCGATTTTCGACGGCACGGATGCGGTCATGCTCTCGGCGGAAACCGCCCGCGGGCAGTACCCGGTTGAATCGGTGCAGGTCATGGATCGCATCGTTCGTGTTGCAGAGGGTGAGACCGCGTTCCTGAACATCGGTCCGGGCGAACGGTCAGCCGGCCGTGAAAACCGTTCGATTCCTGAGGCGATGTGCGAGGCTGCCGCATCAGCGGCGGCAGCAACCGACGCGGCAGCGATTGCCACGTTCAGCGAATCCGGCACGACCGCCCGGCTGCTCTCAAAGCAACGACCGGCCGCTCCCATCGTCGCGTTCACCCCGCACGATCCCGTGCGCCGGCGAATGGCGCTCTACTGGGGTGTGCTGCCCCGGCTGATGGCCAGGGTCCAGGACCCCGACGATCGCGTCCGTGCGGTCGAGCATCGATTAATGGAGGAGACGTTGGCGAAAACGGGAGATTGCGTCGTGCTGCTGTCCGGGACCGTGACGGGGCAGTTAGGAGGCACGAATGCCATGAAGCTCCACCGGATCGTATCATGAGCAGACGCACAGCACGCTGGCTGGCCTCGCTCGTCGTGCTGATCGGATGGCTGTCCGGCGCAAGTGTCGTATCGGCGCAGACCGGATCCCTCGACCATTCGCCCGCCGAGGTCGTGAAACGATATCTGGCGCTCGATTATAAGGGGGCCCGGCTCGATGCCGCGTCGGTCGAGACAGTCGCGTCCTATACGAGCTGGCATGAGGAGCCGACGTGGGGGCATGTCGTCGTGACGCGCGGCTTTGTGGTGGCGGAGCACTATCGCCAATGGGAGGTGATCGATCGGCTGGAGGTCGTGATTCCCGTCACCTTTGACGTCATAGGCTTGGTGTATTTAGAAACGGCCGGTTTTATTCAGGAAGCGAGGACAGAAGAGGTCCGGTTTCGCGTGAAAGCCGTCAAAAATCGATGGAGAATTGTCGAGCCGATGCTTTCTCCTCATGTGGGGCAGAAGCGGATGCTGAATGTCGTGCGCGAAGCCCAGCTGAAGGAAACCGACCAGGCGAAACGAGACCGTCTCGGAGTATTGCAGGACGAATTGCGAAAGGCACCATGATGGGAAAGACGTCGGTCGAGTTGTTGATTTTCGATTTGGATGGGACGCTCATCGAGTCCAAGTGGGATATTGCCACGTCGGTGAACCTCACGTTGGCCGAGCTGGGGCTGCCACAGCGGCCCATCGAGGAAATCTTCGGGTTTGTGGGAGATGGGGTCAGACAATTGTTGCGCCTGTCGGTCGGCGAGAGCAGCCGGGTCACCTACGAGGAGGCCTTGCGGGTGTTCAGGGGCCAGTACTTGGCCCATTGCCTCGATCGCACCACGTTTTATCCAGGCATTGGAGAGATGCTGACGCATTTCGCAGGCAAGCGGAAGGCAGTGGCCACCAACAAGTCGATCGAGTACACGAACGTGATTCTCCAAGGGCTGGGGGCCGATCATTTTCAGTACGTCGTCGGAGGCGATCACGGGTTTGGATTGAAACCGGAGCCGGGCATGCTGTTGCACGTGATGAAGGAATTGAATGTATCGCCTGAACACACCGTGCTCATCGGGGACAGCACCAACGATATCAACGGCGGGCATAACGCCGGGATTCGCGTGTGCGCGGTCGGGTACGGCATGGGGAATCGCGCCAAGATGGCGGCCTGCCAACCGGATTGGTTTATCGAACGGCCGGAAGAATTAATGGAGCTCTTTATATGAAGACTCAGGTGTCGCTCGTCTCTCGCTCGAAGAAAAGAGCCTATGGCGTATGGCGTATGGCTGATAGTCTCCCGGCAGAACAAGTTCAGGATGGTCTTTGTCCCTCTCACGCTTCACGGTTCACGGCGTTTCTCTTTGCTCTGGCCTTCAGCCTTAGCGTTAGCCTTGACCAGCCTTTTGCCGCCTCGTCCAGCCTGGCGGATCGTGTGGTGGAGCAAAAGCTAGCGAACGGGTTGACCGTGCTCATGGTCGAACGGCATCAGACGCCGGTGGTCTCCCTCAACATGACCTTTCGGGTTGGAGGGGTGAATGAGCAGGTCGGCCAAACAGGCTTGGCGCACCTCTACGAACATATGGCCTTCAAGGGCACAAGGACGGTGGGGACGAAGAATTACGAGAAAGAACGTCCTGTCCTCGAAGAGCTGTCTCGCGTGGGAACCGAGTTGGAGCAGCGGCAACGGGACCTCGCCAAGAGGAGCCAGGAGAAACCGGTCAGCTCCGAAGAACGAGCTGCTATCGAGCGCCTGCAAAAACGATTTACGGAATTACAGGAAGAAGCGGGGCAGTTCGTGGCGGGGAATGAGATGGCCTTGCTCTATCAGCGCCATGGCGGGGTCGGACTCAATGCCTCGACCGGCAAAGACATGACGCGCTATATGATCAGCCTCCCGGCGAATCGTCTGCCGCTGTGGGCTGCGCTCGAAGCCGATCGCATGGCGCATCCGGTCCTCCGTGAATTCTACAAAGAGCGAGGCGTGGTCATGGAGGAGCGGCGGTTGCGGAATGACGACAGCCCCAACGGGTTGTTGTTTGAAACTTTCACCTCTGCCGCCTTCCGCGCCCATCAATACGGTATCCCGACGATCGGCTGGGAGTCGGACATCCTATCGCTCACGCCGGCCGACACGGAAGCCTTCTTCAAGGCCCATTACGGTCCCGACAATGCGACGATTGCCATCGTGGGCGATATCAATCCGAAGGAGGTCATGGCCCTGATCGAGCAGACCTTCGGCAAGATACCGGCCGCGCCGCCACAACCGCAGATCGTCACGGTCGAACCGCCTCAACGGGGAGAGCGCCGCGTGGAGGTGGAGTTCGATGCCGAACCGTCGCTCGCCATCGGGTTTCACAAGCCGGCCTTGGGCCACCCGGACGACTATGTGTTCGACGTGATCGATGCGGTGCTGAGCGACGGACTGACCTCACGGCTCTACGCGAACCTGGTCCGCGAGAAACGGATCGCCGCCTCGGTCAACTCCGATGCGAATTATCCCGGAGTCCGCTCCCCGAATCTGTTCGTGCTCAATGCCACGCCGCTCGCGCCCCACACGACGGCGGAAGTCGAGGCGGCCATCTATGCCGAGCTCGAACGGCTCAAGACGGAACCGGTCTCCGCGAAGGAACTGGAGAAAGTGCTGAATAATCTCGATGCCGATTTGGTGCGGGCGCTCCGATCCAATGGAGGCCTGGCTTCTCAGTTGGCCCTGTATCAGACGGTGGCAAGCGATTGGCGCTATGCGCTGAAGGCTCGGGACAAAATTGCCGCCGTGACGACGGCGGATATCCAGCGGGTGGCGGCTGAGTACTTCACGAAGTCGAACCGAACGGTGGCCACGTTGGTGAAGAAGGCCGGCGAAAAAAAGGTCGCGACAGCGCCGCAGCATGAGGTGGCGCGATGAGGAGCATGAAACGGGAAATGCGAAACGTGAAGCGATGGAGTGTCTTGCTCTGCTCGATGGTCATGGCCGTTGCTCTGCCGGTTTTGACCGCTTGTGCCGGAGGTCCGGTGCTGGGCGATCCCAGGCAGATGACGTTTGCGCCGGTTGAGTTCACTCCACCGGAGCCGGAGCGCGTGGTGCTTGAGAACGGCATAGTCGTCTATCTTCTGGAGGACCATGAGCTGCCCTTGGTCAGCATCACGGCAAACCTGAAAACAGGAGGCTGGCTCGACCCAACAGACAAGGTCGGTCTGGCTTCCTTGACCGGTTCCCTTATGCGGACCGGCGGGGGCGGCGGTCTGTCGGCTGAAGGAGTGGACGAAGAACTCGAGCAGTTCGCCGGGGATGTCAGTATTTCGATCGGCCGGCAATCGGGCTCCGCATCGCTCGATGTCCTCAGCAAAGACCTGAAGCGAGGGCTCCAGATTTTCGCGGGACTGATTCGGACGCCGGCCTTTGAGCCGGCGCGGGTTGAATTGGCCAAGCTGCAGGCCATCGAAGGGATTCGCCGCAGGCAGGATAATCCCGGCTCGATTGTCAGCCGCGAGTTCGTCAAGGTCCTGTACGGAGCGGAACACCCGACGGCGCGAGAAAGCAGCGTCGAGTCCATCACCCGCATCACCCGAGACGATCTGATCGCGTTCCACCGGAAGACCATTTATCCGAACGGCATGATGCTGGGGGTGACGGGAGATTTCGATAAGTCCGCGATGCTGGCCCTGCTGCGTGAAACGTTCGGCGATTGGAAGAAGGGCGAAATTCCTGAACTGACGATTGCCGATGCGCCCCAGAATGTGACGGGGAAGCCCATTGTGCGATTTGTGAACAAGGATACGTCGCAAACGCATCTCCGCGTCGGGCATCTGTCGATCAAAGAACACGATCCTGATTATGTATCCCTCGCGATCGCGAACGATATTCTGGGAGGCAGTTCTTTTCGGAGCCGCCTCTTCAACGATGTGCGGACAAAGCGGGGCTTGGCCTATTCGGTCGGCAGCAGACTGAACACCGGGGTGCACGATCAAGGCGTCTGGTTGATGCGCGCAGAGACGAAGCTGCCCTCGACGCAAGAAGTCATCGCCCGGTTCATTGCGAATATGGAACGGATGAGGACCGAGCTGGTCACGGATAGCGAATTGGCAGAAGCGAAAGAGGCCTATGTGAACTCGTTCGTGTTTTCTTTTGCGAGTCCGTCGGCCATCGTGGGGCGGCTGGTGGAGTTGGAGTACGACGGGCTGCCCAAGGATTTCCTGCAGCAATTGCGGGCCAGGGTCGTGGCCTTGACGAAGGAGGAAATCCTGGCGGCGGCGAAGAAACATTTTAATCCTGAGCAACTGACCATTGTCGCGGTCGGGGCGGGCGAAGCTCTGCCGAAGTTGCTGGCGGGATTCGGGGACGTCCAAGAAATTAAGTTGGCTCCGGAGCGCTAATAAATAGGGGGCCGGGTGGCGCGATCAGCCTGACCGTCCTCGCACCCCGCCCGGTGTAGGGAGGGGGTAGCCCGCTAGTCTCCTTTGCTCGCGCAACGCGCGGCCTCGGAAGGCCCTCGTTGGACGCGCGCAGTGGGAGACTAAGCGGGCCACCCTTTACGAGTAGATGAAATATTGGGCGGGTCGAGCTGGCCAGCGCCACCCGATGGAAGAGCGCAAGCTCCGGAGCTGTGGTGCGAGAGAAGAGAATGTAGATGTTCGAAGCTGATAGCTGACCGCTGAAAGCTTACCCATGCCGCTCGAAGACGATTTTTGCGACATCATCAAGAAGGCCCGCATCGGACAGGATTGGTCCGTGGAAGAGGTGGCTCGCCTCACCGGCCTTTCCGGGGCCTCTATTGCCGCGCTCGAACGAGGCGATCAGCCACGCGGCCGGGCGGAGGTGCGCGCCCTCGCCACCGTGTTAGGACTTCGCCTCGTTCCATTGGAACAGATTGTCTTTGAGCAGTGGGCTCCCCGAGCGATTCCCTCGATTCCGGAGATTGAAACCATACAGGGCGACATCAACGGCTATGCGGTCAACGGCTATATCGTGCATGACTCAGGCGAGGCGCTCCTCGTCGATACGGCGTACAACGCGCCGGCTATGATCGCCTGGCTCGAATCCCGTCGAGTCCGGCTGCTGGGCATTTGCCTCACGCACGGGCATGCGGACCATGCGGAAGGAATTCAGCAGCTCTTAGCGCGATGGCACGTTCCAGTCTATCTCCGGGCTGAGGATGTCAGCCTGTTACGGTGGAAGCCCTCGGAGGATCGTCTTGTTGCGCCGCAGGATGGCCGCGCCATCCCGGTCGGGCGCCTCACGGTCCATTGTCTTGCCACGCCGGGCCATACGCCAGGCGGCATCTGTTATCGGGTGGATTGCGGGTCACAGCTTGTCTGTTTTGTCGGTGACACCCTGTTTGCCGGATCGATTGGAAAGTCCGTCCCGTACAATCTCTTTCCGACCCATCTGGATTCCGTGCGGCAGCGCCTGCTGAAACTGCCTCACGACTGTATCCTCTTGCCGGGTCATGGACCGGCTACGACGGTGCGAGAAGAGCTCGACCATAACCCTTTCGCGACAGATCACTGAGACCGGCGCTATGAACCTCGATCAGCGGAACGACGAGCAATCGATTCATAACGGAGCCTTGCCGATTGTCGCGGAACCGCCCGAGGATCTGAGCGATCTTCAGGCGGATGACGAATTTGAAGAGACGCCGTTCTCGAAATGGACTCTGCCCATCTGCCTCTTTGCGGCGACGGTCTTCACGACTTTATGGGCCGGGGCCTATCAGGCCTACAACGGACCGGTCCGTGGGCCGGTGGAATTTTTACTTGAGCATTCGGAGACGCTCTGGCGCGGGATTCCCTTCGCCGCTACGCTGCTGTTGATTTTAATGACCCATGAGTGCGGGCACTATGTGCTCTCCCGCATTCACCGTGTGCCGGCGTCATTGCCGCTGTTTATTCCTGGTCCCCCTCATTTCATCGGCACATTCGGGGCGATCATCCGCATGCGCGGACCGATCTTGAGCCGGCGCGCGCTCTTCGACATCGGCGTGGCTGGTCCGCTCGCCGGCTTTGTCGTTGCGGTGGTGGCGCTGGTCATCGGGCTGAATCTGTCGACGGTCGTCGATCGAACGGCGACCTATGGGTTGCAGCTGGGTGAACCGTTGCTCTTGCAGTTTATCTCCTGGCTGGTCGTCGGTTCCCTTCCTCCTCAGGCGGACATCGTGTTGCACCCCATCGGCTTCGCCGCCTGGTTCGGCCTGTTCGTGACGTCGTTGAATCTCATTCCCATCGGCCAGCTCGATGGAGGGCATGTGGCCTATGCCTTGTGGGGATCACGGCAACGCACGATGGCCTTCGCCATGGTGCCGCTGCTGATCGTGCTGGGGTTCGTGGGCTGGCACGGCTGGCTCCTCTGGGCTTTCATGGCAGGACTCTGGGGCTTCGGCCATCCGCCGGTGCGCGATCCTCACGCGCCGCTGGGCCGGGGGCGGGT
>JBEGVJ010000130.1:0-8037 GCA_041178465.1 Nitrospirota bacterium | reverse complement strand
AACAGCACAGCTTTCTCGATAAGTTGCTGGCCAACACCAAAGATGAACTCGTCATCGATCTGACGAAAGTCATTCCCGGCCCTATTGCATCTCTATCAGGAGGCTGAGAAAGCCTTCCAGGAGAAGAAGATCGTCGTTCGTCTCTCGTGAAGCGTACCTCGTAGGGGGTAAGAGCGTATGGCTTATAGCCGATGGCTCCTCACAGAAAGAAACTGAACTTATGTTGTGCGCGCTGTTTGCCAAAGGTTATCAGATCTTGCCGCCTATTCCCTGCTAGCAGCTATACGCCATAGGCTCTTTTCTGAGGAGCGCCGTCGTCTACCGCAGCGTTGAGTCGACTCCCATCTGGCTCCGTCCCCCTGCTGAATAGGCAAGCGTGACCTCGGCGATTTTATAATCGTATTGCGCTTCTGCCAGCTTGGTTTGGGCCGCCGTGACGGCGACTTCCGACTGCGTCACTTCTACCACCGATCCGAGGCCCAGCTTGTAGCGTTGTTTCGCCAGTTGCAGGGATTCCTGCGCCGTCTTGACCTGTTCCTCTGCCAGTTTGATCTGTTGCACGAAGGTGACCGTGTCCAGATAGGCGTTCGTGACTTGCTGTGTGAGCGCCTGCTCGACATTCACGGTCGCCGCATCCGATGCATTCCGCTGCGCTCTGGCCTCATGGATTTGGTTCTCGATCAGAAAACCGGTGAAGAGGGGCATCGACACCAAGGCTCCCGCCGTCCACCAGCCTCCAGTCTGCTGATTCTGTCTGGCATCGAACGGCTCGAATGTTCCTCCGCTCGCCATCGCCGAGATCGTCGGGAGATATTGTTGCTTTGTGGCGCGCAATTTCGCCTCCGCTGAGGCGGTTTGCTCTTTGAGGCGTTGGAGCTCCGGATGGGACAAGCTCTCGCTGATCAACGAGTCCAGTGGACGGGTCGGCTTGACGTCGATGGCAAGGTCTTCCAGCACGTAATCCTCTTCCCCTGCTACACCCATGGCCCGATTGAGGTCCGCATAGCTGGACTTCAGATCGTTGCGGCTTCGAACCAGAAAAGATTCCGCATTGACGAGTTCGACGCGCACGAGGTTCCAATCAAGCTTGGATTTGAGTTGCTGGCGGTAGAGCGCTTCGACCTGGCCGGCGATCAGCCCTCGTTCACGAACGGTTTCCTCTGCGATCTGCACGAGTTTGCGCCGTTTGAGGCTGTTCAGGTACGTACGCTGAACGTTCAGGATCACGAGGGCACGCCGCGCATTTACATCCTGGCTCTGCGCGCGTTCGGCCAGTTGTGAGGACTCGACCAGGTTGCTCGTCACCCCGAAATCATAAATGCGCTGGTTGGCGATCACTCCTGCGGCGAAGATGCTTTGGTTCTGTTGGAGCAAGGCGCCGCCGACGAGGAAGCGAGGGTTGACGCGTCCCGCCCCGGCGGTGGTGTCGGCGTTCGCATAGACTTGGGGATAATAAAGCGAGCGCGTCTGCTCGGTTCTCGCTTCGGAGGCTTTCAAGTTGGCGTTGCCTTCCTGGACAGCCGGATGATTCTGCAGCGCCAATTCGACGGCGCTGTGCAAGTCGAGGAAACTTCCGCGGGGCGGCGGTTCGGCTGCGCGCGTCAGCGGCTGCGCGGACGCCGGGGCCGGCCCGCCGAGGGAGGTGAGGATCGTGAAGGCAATCAAGCCTCGCGTGAGTGCGTTATACATCGTGAGTCCTCCTCATGCTGTCCTGTCGTCAGGTCTCTGAAAACTATGGGGTCTTCTTGGGTGCTGCCGTGTCTGAAGTCGATGTTGCCGGGGCGGGAAATCCAGGCGACCGCCGTTCAAATTTCTGTTGAGAAGGTTTCGCCTCCGGCAGGTTAAAGGGAGAGGGGTGGACGGGGACTCCTTCCACCAGTCTGCGCTTGCCGACCACGACGACATCTTCGTCGCCGGACAACCCGGACGCAATCTCGATCCAGCGTCCATCGCTGATGCCGGTTTGAACCGGCGCCGACTTCGCGCGTCCGGCTTCGATGATGAAGACGGATTTGCCTTTCGGTCCGTTGATGACGGCTTGCGGTGGCAAGACGAGCGCGTTGGGAATTTCGCGCAGCCCGAGCGAGAGTTCCACAAAGGTGCCTGGGCGCAGCGCGTGATCTGGATTCGGCAGGTCGATCTCGACGAGCAGGCTGCGCGTCGAAGGATCGAGCGCCAAGGTCGAACGCGTGACCGTGCCGGTGAACGATCGGCCATCGAGTCCCTTGACGCTCAGGGTGGCCTTCGTCTTGCCCGGCACCACCCAGGGCGAGTCGTCCTGCGGGACGTTCGTGTAGATGCGCACCGTATCGAGATCCATGATCGTGAAGAGCGGAATGGCTCCGGTCGATGAGGCCGTGGCAATCTGGATCAGCGCGCCGGGATCGGCAAACCGGGCCGTGATGATGCCGGCATAGGGCGCGCGGACCTTGGTGTAGTCGCGCAGTGCAGCCCGCTGTTCTACCTGATGTTTCGCTCCCTGCGCGGCCGCCTCTGCGACATCGACATCCTGTTTGGCGATCACATCCGGCGACTCCTTCCATACTTTGGCTAACCGTTCGAACGTCAGCTGCTTGATGTGGTAGTCGGATAACGCCTGGTGGTATTGCTCCTCCACTTCCGGCGCATCGATGACTGCCAGGACCTGATCTTTCTTGACCGCATCGCCCTTGTCCGGACCGATCCATTTCAAATAGCCGGACACCTTGGCGTAGAGCGTCGTTTGATAGAACGGCGAGATGTTGGCCGGCAGGGTGACGGTGTAGACCAATTCTCGGCGCGTGGGCTTCGTGACCTGGACATCTACCGGCTGGCTGTCGTCTTGAGAGCCGGCCGTCGGGGCGTTCAGGGAGGGCGCAGCTGAGGAAGTGTTTGGCAGGGGCGGCGCTTCATCCCCTGTGCCTTGCTGGTAGAGATAGACTCCGATGGCCAGAGCCGTGATCCCCAGCAGGGCTGCGATCGGCCACCGGCGTCGGTTCGAGGGCTGCGGAAGCGAGTCCTGTTCGTCGAGATCGTCCATCAAATCTCCTCTGAGGTCGTGTGAGGCGCCGGGGCGTGCGCTGCGTGCACACGATTGGTGAGAACCAGGCTATGCATGACCGGCACGACGAGCAGCGTCATGACGGTGGAGACGGCGAGGCCTCCGACGACTGCGCGGGCCAAGGGCACCATCGTTTCGTTCCCTTCGCCGAAACCCAGTGCCAGCGGCAGCAATCCGAGAATCGTCGCAAGGGCTGTCATCAGAATCGGGCGGATGCGGCTGGCGCCGGCTTGAAACACGGCCTCCTCCGCGGTGGCGCCGGCGCGCACCCTGCGGTTGGCGGAGTCCACCAGCAGAATGCTGTTGGAGACGACAATGCCCATCATCATGAGGGTGCCGATCATGGATTCCACGTTGACCGAGGTGTTGGTCAATAGCAGCAACAGCACGGTGCCGATCCAGCCGAGCGGAACGGCCACCAGGATGATCAAGGGATCGGTCAAGGAGCGGAAGAGTCCGACCATCACGAGATAAATCAAGAGCACGGCGAGCGGCAGCGCGAAGGTAAAGCTGCCGATGGCCGATCGCATATTGGCAACTTCGCCACGAAGCTGCACCGTGACATCTTTCGGAAGTTGGACGGTCGCCAGGACGGCTTCAATGTCCTTCGCGACGTGGCCCAGGTCATTGCCGACAGGGGTGATCAACACATCGATCAAGCGCGACAGATCGTAGTGGTCCACGGAATCCGGGCCGGTCTTGAACGACAAGGTTGCCACATCCCGGAGGCGCACGGGCGGTCCACGCCGCTCGTCGCCGGACGAATAGAAGCCGCCGGACATTTCCATCTGCCGTCCGGCAAAGGGGGTGTTCTGAAGCGCCATGGTCGAGCCGCTTGTGCCGCCCGGCGTGAGGGATGAGGTCGGTCCCAAGGGCGTGCGGGCGCCGATGATCGGGATGTTGAGGAGGTCCTCGGTCTTGGTGAGGGATTGTTCCGGGTACTGCGCCAGCAAATAGTAGCCGTTGCCGGATTTCGGATCGAGCCAGTAGTTGGGGCTTAATGCGAGGTTCGAGCTGATGCCGGTGATCACGTCCACGATCACGCGCTCTTGCGTGATGCCGTAATAGGCGGCCTTGGTGCGATCCACGTCGATGTGCATTTCAGGGTAGCTCTTGCCTTGCTTGATGCGCACATCCACCGTGTTGGGCACTTGCGCGACTTTTTGTCTGATGTCTTCCGCCACCGATCGAATGATGTCGAGCGTCGGCCCCTTCACCTGAATGTCGATCGGCGCGCGCAGGCCGAAGTTCAGCACGTCGCTGATGATGCCGCCGGTCTGAAACGAGACCTCGACGCCGGGCAATGACTCGCGCAACCTGGTTCGGAGCTTGGTGATGTACTCGTCGGTGTGCCCCTGGTGCCCCGTCACGAGGTTGACGAGCACAAAGGCCGTGTGGTTGCCGGTGTTGGGGGCAAAGCGGGCCGCATCGCCGAAATAGAGACCGGTATTGGAGATGACCTCTTCAAGGTCGTCCTTGGGAATAGTTTCCTGCACCAGCTGTTCGATCTGCGCGACAATCGCCGTCGTTTTTTCGATCCGCGACCCCTCCGGCGCCGAGATATGCATGGTGAAATTACCTGCGTCGATCCGCGGGAAGAACTCCTGGTGCAGGCGGGGGGCCAGGAGAAGGGCCGTGCCGATGAGGGCCAGGAGGGCCAGTCCGATCACGACCGGCTTGAAGCGCAGGCTTGCTCGCAACAGCGGCTCGTAGATCGCCAGCACGAACTGGAACCAGTTCTTGTCCTCTTGCCCCTCGCTCCTTGCCCCGGAGCCATGTCCCTTCTGGTACAAGCGGGCGAGGAGCACCGGCGTGACGGACATCGAGACGGCATAGTCGGCGAGCATGGCAAAAGCCACCGTCATGGCCAGCGGCACAAAGAGGAATTTGATGATGCCGGTGAAGAACATGATGGGGAGGTACACGATCAGGATGCAGATCGTCGCGACCAGGATCGGCAGCGTCAGTTCGGTCGCGCTGTCTTCGGCGGCCGAGCGGCCGTCCTTGCCCATTTCTAAATGGCGATGCAGGTTTTCCTGGACGACGATGTTGTTGTCCAGCAGGGTGCCGATCACGAGGGCCAGCCCGCCGAGGGTCATGATGTTCACGCTCTGGCCGGTCAAATAGAGCGCCACGAGCGATGCGGTGAGCGAAAGGGGAATCGCCAGCCCGACGACGAGCGCGGCTTTGATGCTGTTGAGGAATAGAAAAATCATCAGCCCGGCCAGCACAGCCCCCAGGAGCCCTTCCTTCTGCAAGTTGGCGATGGCCTGTCTGATGTAGAGCGACTGGTCGTAGATGAACTTCACCGTGGTGCCGGCGGGAATCTCCGTCAGCTTCGAGAGTTTCTTGCGGATGCCGTCCGTCACTTCCAGCGTGTTGGCCCCTTCCTGCCTGGTGATGGGGATATAGGTGGCCTCGCGGCCGTTCACCCGCACGATCGAGGTTTGAATGGCGGCGCTGTCCGCCGCCGTGCCGATGTCGCGCACGAAGATCGGCGTGCCGTTCACGACTTTGATCGGAATGTCGTTGATCTTCTCGACCGCGTCGATGAGGCTGTTCGAGTAGACGTAATAGTCCAGGTCGCCGATCTTGAGATTGCCGGCCGGGATGATGGCGCTCTGGGAATTAATAGCTTTCACGACGTCCGAAGGGGATACGTCGCGCGCGAGCATTCGCTGCTGGTCGAGGAAGACCGTGATCTGCCGGACTTTCCCGCCGAGCGGGGGGCCGAACGAAATGCCGGGAATGGTGGCGATCTGCTGGCGCACGGTGAAGTAGGCCAGGTCGCGGATTTCTTTCGCGCCCAGGGTCTCGCTGTTCACGGAGAGGAGCCCGACCGGCAGGCTCGCGACGCCGAATTTATAGACGGATGGGGGGAAGACGCCAGGCGGGAGCAGGCGGATGATGCTGTAGGCCAGGCTGGTCAGCTCGGACTGGGCCGAATCGATGCTGTAGTCAGGCTGGAAGAAGACTTTGATGTAGCTCATGCCGGAGAGCGACTGGGATTCGATATGTTCGACATAGCTCGCTTCGACGAAGCGCTGCTCCATCTTGAGCGTAATCGCCCCTTCCATCTCACTGGGGCTCAAGCCGCGGTAGAAGGTCGTCACGAGAATGGTCGGGATCTTGATCTCGGGGAAAATGTCCACCCGCATCTTTTGATAGGACACGGCTCCGAGGACGAGCATGATCATGCAGAGGGCAAAGACGGCGTAGGGATTTTTGAGCGCAGCGCGGGTCAGCATTCCGGGTTAACCATTGATCGATTCCATGTGAGCCAGTAGCGGCAGAGGTCGCCGATACAGTGAACGAGTTCGTCGAAGGTGCCTGGTTTTACCACATAACCGTTCGCGCCGCAGCTATAGCAGTGAGCGAGATCGGCGGGATCGTCCGAGGTGGTGAAGATGACGACGGGGATCGCGGCAAGTCGGGCATCGGACCGGAGCCGTTTCAAGAAGTCGCAGCCGTTCTGGCCGCAGAGATTCAGGTCTAGGAGAATGAGAGATGGGAGAGCGGCCTGATCGGTCTTCTGTGCTCGCGCAACGAGCGGACCTGGACGCGAGGGTGGCGAGGCGGCTGGCATGGTCTCTGTGCTCGCGGAACGCGCGGCCTGAGAAGGCCCTCGTTCGACGCGCGCCGTGGAGACCATGCCAGCCGCCTCGCCTTGGGAGTATCCGTGAGCACACGTGGTCAGGTCATTTAAGAGTTGGAGCGACGCATCGGCGCCCTGCTCGGTATGGAGCATCACGGCGAGGCCGGTTTGGGCGAGGGCGAGGCGGAAGAGTTCGCATTCGCCTGGGCTGTCTTCGATCAAGAGGATGGAGGGATGCGTCACCATTATAGGAGGGGGTATCAGCAGGGATTGTGCCGGGTGAAGCTGTCGAACGTCGAACGTCGTAATGTCGATGAATAACAGTGGGTTGAAGTGTAAAGCTCGTGCGATTAACGATTAACGAATGACGTTTAACGGGGCTTCGGATAGGGAGGAATTCCAGAGGGGAGGGGAGAAATTCCAGAGGAAGAAGGGGGTGGCCAGGTGCCCTCCTTGCTCGCAGAACGCGCACGGCTGGTCTTTCTGGCCTATCTGGTCTTTCGGTCGAATGTCCGGTCCGACCAACCAGACAAACCAGATAGACGAGATAGACCAGACGAACCAGTCTTCGTTCGACGCGCGCAGTGGGAGACCGATTCAGGATGCCCTCCTGGGAGGTAAGAGCGAGCTTAGGGGGGCATTCTAACTTGATGTGCACGTTTGTGTCGCGTGGGTTCATGCGGTTGATTGGCCGTTTTTTGAAGTTTGCGTGCTACCTCGAATTGAACCTGGTGGATACGCGTTGCACTTTTCAGTAAACTTGCCCACAGCAACTGCTGGCAACTGCCTGGGATCATTCAATGGCGGGTGGCGACAGATCTATTACTTATCTGGCTTCTTGTTACGAGGAACACTGTATGAATGACAGTCCTTTGAACGCAGCTCTGCGACAATTCGAGGCAGTGGAAGCCAACCTTGTGAAGATTGAGAAGGTTCTGTGCGAGGTTGATTCTGCTATTCCCCAAGGTATTGCGTTTGGCGAAAACCCAGAATACGAGAGCAACTGCAGAAGTTTCTATGCCCTGCTCGCGTCTTTGCCGAAGATTGATGATTGGAAGCCAATAATTGTCTTGATGGACCTAGATGAGGTTGCACAAAACAGATTGGATGCCCAAGAAGTCGGAGAAGTCGACTGCATAGTGTCAGTAGAGCGCCAGATTGGTGAGCCGTCTAGGTTGGTCCGTGAGTATCGCTATCGATTCAACCAGAAGCGGCGAGAGCTCATTCGTGATGCAATCGTTGAGTTAATTGATTCCATAGACGGAAATCTAAGAGAGTTGTTGGGCTGCTGCCGGTTTAGTTGACACCCACCTACGCTCATTCTGCCTGCCGTTCGAACTCCATCGGACTCAGATACCCCAACGTCGAGTGCCGCCGCCTGGGATTATAGAAGCACTCGATG
>JBEGVJ010000129.1:0-11783 GCA_041178465.1 Nitrospirota bacterium | reverse complement strand
AATCCGCTGAACCCTGCGAATCGCTACAATCCCACTACGCCGTTCGCACCACTGAATCGTTCGCCTAGCGGGACTCGTTGAAGACTGACTAGGGAGGCGTTGATGTTCCTCACTGGCCTGGGACGAACGACTGGGGGGATCGATCATCAAATCCCCGCTGCCTCCTCTTTTGAGGTAAGCTGACCTTCCATGGATGACACTTATTATCTCGGCGGGCTGGTAGCTTTGGCGTCAGCGGGCGTCACCCTCTATCGGCTGCGGCAACGCCTTAAACGGGCCACCCCGACTACGCGCTACTTCCCCCATGTGAATGCCTCTGGCGATTTTATGTGTTTCTCGTGTGGTAAGCCGTCGCCTGCCGATCTCGGCGACGAGGCACAAAAATAGACGACCCTGGTGCAGTGCTGGAGATAGGGTTACGGCATGTCCTATTGACATTAGCCCCATAGAAGTTCATTACTACGCCATAAATATTCAGAGAAGCGCGAGGGTTCTGGCCCATTGACCGCTTCGGCAACCTGGTGATAGCCGCCAAGGTGCCAATGCCAGCCCGGAAACGGGGCCAATAAGGCTCACGAGCAACCAAGGGCATGAACCCCCTCTTCTCTCACGAGGGGTTTTTCGTTTCATCCCGCTGCATCTTCGGGCTGTCTGGGCCAGAACCCTCCTTGTTTCCTATAAGGAGGTTACAGATGCCGTCAGCCAGCGTTGCTCACCCTAGAATCAGCCGCGATAGACCCACGATCTTCACGTCAGAATCAGTTGCCGAAGGTCATCCCGACAAGGTCTGCGATTTCATCGCCGACTCGATTCTGGACGCCTACCTCTCGGAGGATCCGACCAGCCGGGTGGCCTGCGAGGTGCTCTGCAAGAATGATCTCGTCGTGCTGGCGGGCGAGATCACCTCACTGGCCACTGTGGATCACGAGACGATTGCCCGCCAGGCCATTCGAGCGATCGGCTATATGGATATCGCTGAGCCATTCAACGCTGACACGGTGCGTGTCCTGCAAATTATCTCCAAGCAGTCGCCAGAGATCGCGCAGGGCGTGACGAAAGTCACAGGTGAGCAAGGCGCGGGCGATCAAGGGATCATGTTCGGCTTCGCCACCAACGAGACGCCGGAATTGATGCCGCTCCCTATCCTGCTGGCCCACCGCCTGGCTCAGGCGTTGGCAGATGATCGCCACAGCGGCGCCGTTCCCTGGTTGCGGCCAGACGCCAAGACGCAGGTCTCGGTCCTCTATGAGCAGAACATTCCGATTGCGGTCTCGACCGTGCTGATTTCGACGCAACATCACGCCGTCATCGGTCAGGAGGCGATTCGTGCGTATGTCATCGAGCAGCTCGCGCCTCGCGTGCTCGGTAAATGGCTGACGCCTAACACGCAGGTGCTCGTCAATCCTACCGGAAGATTTGTCCTAGGCGGGCCCTCCGCGGACTGTGGCGTCACAGGTAGGAAAATCATCGTGGACACCTATGGGGGCGCGGGCCGGCATGGGGGAGGCGCCTTCAGTGGGAAAGATCCCTCGAAGGTCGATCGCAGTGGGGCCTACTTCTGCCGCTATGTGGCCCGTCAGGTCGTCCTGGAGGGTTTAGCGAGCAAAGCCGAAGTGCAGGTGGCGTATGCGATCGGAATCGCACAACCAGTCTCAGTCAAGGTGGACACGTTTGGGACGGGTGATGAATGGATCGCCGCAGACTTTGTCACGCAATTCGACTTTCGCCCTGCCGCCATCAGTGAACGGTTTGACCTCACACGCCCGATTTATCGAAGCACCACGAACTACGGCCACTTTGGGAAATCCGAATTGCCGTGGGAACAGGGATAGGTCTGGTTCGACGGGACATCCTTGCGCCATGGCACGTACGCGGGAGAGTGCCGCAGGAGAGTGAGAAGAGGACGTGCAGGGCCGAATACGTCGTTGGACAGGCGATGGAGGGTGAAGATGGGGTCGAAGAGGAACCGATTCGAGAGCCTTTCGCTACTGGCCGCACGTGAGCAGTGGTGCTGGAACCTGGTGTGCACGACGTGCGGCCACATGGTCTTTCGCTGGGGGCTAACGGCGTTGGCCAAAGGCGTGCATCCAGACGACCCAGAGTGGCTCGTGCACTGGGGGCCCGAGCAGACGTCAACTCGTCTCGCCAGGGTGCATGGTCCGATGCCACCACCTAGCGGCTGGCCCGAATCCGAACAGAGGGCCGTCCAGGAAGCCGTGCGCGGCTGTAGATTGGAACTGCTCGCTGGGGAATCGCGCTTTCCTGACTGGCTCGGACACCTGGGTGTTCTGTTGCGCTACACAGAGGATGCGGAGCGGGATAACCTACTCCTGACGCGAGAACTGGTCCCGCAGCTCGCCGGCTTTGTTGAGTCAGGTAGCAGCGCCGACACCATGCTTCGGCAACGCCTGGACGCGAAGCGGCCTCTTGGCTGGAGCGATCTCGAAGTCATCGAACGCTGTTACCACGGCCCAAGGCCACATCGAGGTGCACAATGAGGAGGTGTCACGATGAGTTGGAATGAGGAAGCTAATATCCGCTGCCTGCTGCGCTACGCCTGCCCGCAACTCTGGAGCCGACTGGCGGCCACCGATACCCCAGATCGTCGCCATTGTGATCAGTGCGATCGGGACGTGCATCTCGTCCGTAATGAAAAAGATTTCATTCAGCACGCGGCCCACTGGCATTGCGTGGCTGTCCCGGTCATGTTGGATGATTCATCCGATTCGGAGGGCTTTGCCATCGGATCCCCAAGGTAGCAATTGCGCGTGCCGTAGACGTGGGACATTATGCCATGTGCATTGAGGGGCTGACCGCGAAGGCAATTTGCATACGAATCGGGCTACTCCCAGGGAAGCATGAGCAGCAACGGCCCCTGACTCCGTCCGATGACGGAACCATTACTGGGCAGAGGCCATCGAGGATAAGGGCAAATTTTGCTACTGAGTCAACGGCATCACCGCAGACATCTCCGAGGACGAGTTCTCCAAGGTGTTGAACAATCCGTACCTATACTACTTCTCCACGGCCTTGAAGCTGCACAACAGAATCGAGCAGGCAAGGAAAGCATTCTGACCAACCGATGTGATGGAAGGGGGCGTTATGGTTTTGGAGATGAAGTGCATTTGCCCGGATGAAGATTTCAGCAATATGGTCTCGAGTGAGTATTCGTCCTTCACGCTCGCTGAGGCGGTAACCGTTGCCTGCGGGTATTCCCCATGCTGCGCGCAGTGTAATGAGAAATAAGAGATTAGAAGTAACAACTATAAAATTCGTGACATTTGGAGGGCGGGGAACGGGGACATTATCCATTATCGCAGCTCCTGTCGTCCGCTTGCGCTGATCTCCAGACAGGGAGTAGGCTGAATACGTTGGCTGTTTCGTTCTTCGAAGGCTCGCCATGTGGATTCTCTTCCTCTTTTTGCTCCTGCTGCTGCCACTGCCTCTCTCCGTCCATGCGGAAGATCTCGGTGAGCTGAGTGCGAATCCGTTCAATCCTGATTCCACGTCCAATCCCTTCGGGGCTGGAAGCCCTTTCACGCAAGACGGCATCAACAATCCCTTCAGCCCCTATGGCAGTCCCTTCAGCAATCAATCGGCGACGAATCCCTTCGCCACCGATGCACCTCGGCTGTATGACCAGGAGGGGAACTACCGCGGCAAGCTCAGCGCGAACCCGTATGACCCCGACTCGACGAGTAACCCCTACGGCCGCTACGGCAATCCGTTCTCGCCGGATTCGATCAACAATCCCTTCGGGGCCGGGAATCCCTACAGCCCCAGCAGTCCCACCAATTCCTACGGCCGCGGCCTGCGAATCGAAGGGCAATAGGTTCAAAGGCGGCAACGAGGAGATTCTCCCTTTCTGGAAGCCCCTGACCGCCTTGCTTCGATCTCCAGCATGGGAGTAGGCTTGGCCCGCCCCTGATTCATAGATACCTCCATAAGCGGGAGAACGATGAAATCGGAGGTCAGCATGCCAACAATAACGCGACGTCAGTTTACCGACGCATTCAAGTCCGAGGCTGTCCGGCTCACGCGGGAATCGGGCCGACCGGTGGCCCAGGTGGTACGGGAGCTCGGAATTTCCGACAATGTGCTGTCTCGCTGGAGGGGCGAGCAGCGACAGGTCGAATCCCATGGTCGCACGCGCCAGGCGGTGCGGGGCACAGGCTACCAGCGTTTGCTCGATGAGCGCGGCATCACCCCAGCATGAGCCGAAAAGGCAATTGTTGGGACAACGCCTGTGTCGAACGCTTCTTCGGGACACTCAAGCGCGAGCTCTTGTACCATCGGCACTACGCGACCCGTGAAGACGCGAAATATGACATCTTCGAGTACATCAGGTGTTCTATAATCGGCTGCGGCGGCACTCCACACTCAGCTACCACTCCCCGGCTGAGTTCGAGGCACGGACGGCTGTGGCTTAACTGGGTGTCCACGGAATTAGGGGAAGGTCAATCACGGGCGATCGCTTGTGTGTTGCAGAAAGGATCTATTGTGAGCCGAAAGCAGTTTGGCGTTCTGGTCGTCGTGACGTTCATCGGAAGCCTTATGGGCGGAGCCATAAGCGGGTGGTGGCTGGCTCCCTCGCTCGTGGGGGCGCAGAAGGCGAATGGGGTGAATGCGGAAGAGTTCCTCCTGCTGGATGCGAATGGCAAGGCACGAGCCGGGTTAGGACTCGATCAAAACGGCGAGGTTGGGTTGGTGCTGACGAGCCGCGATGGGAGTCGGAGGTTGGCCCTCTCTCCCGATGATCGGTTTGCCGTGAAGCTGTCCGATCAGAGTGGCCGTGTTTTGTGGTCGGCTCCGTAGCAGGATGCTAGAAAATTCCGCCAGCGTGTGCTCGCATCGCTTAGGGCTTCTACATACCCCGCGAGGGTATGCCTCGCTTGTGCTCGCCGCGGCCTGCTGGACGTATTTTTCGAGCATCCTGCTGTGAACGCTAAACAGCCTTGAGGACTTTGCCGCTACGGAGACAGCGTGTGCAGACCCGAATGCGCTTGGGCTGACCGTCAATCAGTGCCCGGACTGGCTGGAGGTTCGGCTTGAAGATCCGCTTGGTCTTGTTATTGGCGTGACTGATGTTGTTGCCGGATTGGCGGCGTTTGCTACAGAGATCGCATGTAAATGCCACGGTACACTCCTTCATCTAGTCGAATCGGACAGGATTGCGAAGGTGAAAATGTACCACAGGGCTATTGGTCTTGACAAGCTGGTTCGGCGGGGTGGGTCGGCATAGATGCGAGCGCCGGACTTGCGGAAGGGTGATTTAGAATGACGGGAATCGATCTGCTGGGGTTTGTGGCGGGGGCGTTGACCACCTGTGCCTTTTGGCCCCAGTTACAAAGGACCTGGACGACGAAGTCTGCGGGTGATGTATCGTTGGGCATGCTGGCTCTATTCACTGCCGGCGTCTGCCTCTGGTTTCTGTATGGGCTGGTCCTCCATGCCTGGCCGATCATTCTGACCAATGCCGTCACGTTACTGTTGACGGGGGCGATTCTTGTGCTCAAGTTGCGTTATCGGGCTAGTGGCGGGTAGCTCGGCTGGTTGGCGCAGCTCTGTGCGATGCCTTGGGCGCAGAGGTGAATGCGACAATAGCGGGAACGCTGATATCGAAATCCACATCGCCTCCGTCGTCGAACCGGTCCTTCCCTACGCTGTAAATCTTCCGTTGTGTCGGGCTCCACAGCATCGGTAATCCACTAAATGGATCGTAGTAGGCCGAACCGACTTCAGCGAGTCGATTCGGCACGGTGGTTTGTGCGCTCGGACGCCGTAAGACGACCTGCAACGAGGCGAGTCGCAGCCTCGCATCGGTTTCCCTCAGTTGCGCAAGGAAGGGACCCCAGTCCGGGTCGAAAGGGGACGGGCTCACGAGGCTCTCTATGATGCCAGGGCGTGCAGTCTCTGCGAGTTCATGAAGCGTTGGCAAGGTGCGCTGTCCTGTTTCTGTCGCATGGATCATTGCATCGTAGTGTGCCGCGTGCATTTCCCAGGTTTCTCGTGTCTGTAGCGAGATTCCAAGAAACGAGGGGCCATGGGGGTGTGCGATGCGGCGAAAGGCCTGTTCAGGAAGATGGGCAGTTCGTGCCAGCCACTGTTCGTTTGGACTGAGTGATGCAGTGTTCCTATCGGTGGCGAGTTCACCTGTGTAACCGGTATGGGCGCCGAGGGTGAATTGATGTTGCAGCGGCCAGCGGAGCGAGAGTTCTGCCGGAGTGAGTGGAGGGGCAATATCGGGGGTCATTGCCAGCACCGTGTTATCGACGGCGGACTGCGACAAGAGAGCCGAGAGCAGGCGCAGATCATCGGTGATAACGGTTTGGGCCATGACCTTGGTCGCGATGGTCCTTGCGTCTCGAAGCACGCTCCGCCACATGCGGATATCTTCCTTCAGTCGCTGCATGCCCAGGGCCGTCTGGCGGGAAAATCCGTTAGCGACATAGAGGCGGTGGGCCACGAAAATTTCCACAAACCGGGGCGTGCCGCGGTGTCCGAATCCCATGTCCTCGAAGGGCAGCGCGAGCCAGCGTTCGTACCGCATCACTAAGGTGTGGTTGTGACCGGTCAACGTCTGAGCCTGCGCGTTCAGATTCCTGAACGCGCGCACTGGGTCATCTGAATCCCAGGAGGGAAGGATCTGCTCCGCGGAGAGTGCAATCTGTAGTTCCGAGCGATCAGGCCTGCTGTAATTGAATTCGTGACGGTCTGGAGCGGTGTTGGTCTCCAGCCACATCGCATGACCCATCTTGGCTGGATCGAGAGAAGCGGCGGCAGCAAAGCCGAGGAGATAGAAGTAGCCATTCTCATAGGGGGGGATGAGGCGGTGCGGTGGCGGTTCTGAAAGTCTGGTGAAGGTCGTGATAGGGAGTTGTCCCTTTGAGGACCCCATGAGGCTCGACATTTGAAAGACGGCCCAGAGGATGACAAAGCTAATGAGTAAATGTTTCATAGATGCCTGCGTAGCGATTGCCTCTTGGGTCGGCCCTTCATGTGTCGCGTCTCTTGTTCGCGCGAGTCGTCGACCACACACATAGGTGAGCAAGGCCTATGCCGGGAGGAGGCCTGGAAATCGTCGGTCTTTCGCTTCGTTTGCCGATGGGCCTGAACGCGTATCTGGCAGAATATGAGCAGGGGCGGCGGCGATGGACATTAATGAACTTGACAACCTTTGCCTCGTCTCCTAGAGTGCCCTCCACATTAGTGACTCCTGGGTAAGGGAAGAGGGTGTAAAACCCTCGCGGTCCCGCCGCTGTAAATGGGGACGAAACCCGTAAATGCCACTGGGATGCTAGTGATCGGTGATGAGTGACGAGTGATGGGTCGAGCGCGGCTAGGTCGCTGTCTTCCCCCTCACGCATAACGCATCACTCATCACTTAAATCCTGGGAAGGCGCGGGGAGTAGGGTGAACCATGAGCCAGAAGACCTGCCAGGATAGTTGACCGACGTTCCCTCGTGGGCTGGGGAATTGGCGAGGATGAGTTGCGGGTGCAATCCTCAGGGTCTTATCACGGCCTTGGGGATTTTTTATTTCCAGCACGTTGAAAACGGCTTCCAGCTTCGTTCTCGCTTCGCGCAACGCCTGCGACGTACGGGAACGAGTACGTCTCGGCGGTTCGCTTGCTGCGGCCTTGCTGAAAAGCCGTTTTGAACGTGCTGGGGGGCGCAATTGGGTAGTCGGGGTTTTCCTGTGTCTTCTGTGGTTGGACGCTGGTGCTGTTTTTGCCGGTGATGAGGTATCGAACATGGCACGTCGACAGCAGGGCATCCTCACGGGCATGCCCTTCATGGCAAATATTACTCCGCGGACCTTCGTCGACGACCTCGGCCGCAAACTGTATTTGGCCAAGGCGCCCACGCGGATCGTGTCGCTCGCACCTAGTGTCACGGAAATTCTCTTTGCCATCGGGTTGCAGGAACAGATCGTCGGCGTGACCGAGTTTTGCGACTATCCTCCGGAGGCCGCACAGAAACCCAAAGTCGGGTATGCCCATCCGAACATTGAAGTTATTGTCGCGATGCAGCCGGATTTGGTGCTGGCCCCGCGCGCTTTTCTCCGGGCTGATCTCTTGGCCAAGCTGGAGCAATTGAAAATTCCCACCTTCATCGTCGATCCGGAGTCGTTCGAGGACATTCCCAGCCGCATTCAGATGATTGGGCGAATGGTCGATCGCTCCGTATCCGCCGACGCCGTGGCGAAGGCGATGAAGGAGCGTATTGCAGCGATCCGAAGCAAGACGGAGGCCTTGTCCCGCGTCCGCGTGCTTTATGTGCTCAACAGCCAGCCGCTGATTACCGTCGGTCCGGGGAGCTTCATTCATCACATAATCGGGTTTGCGGGGGGCGTCAACATTGCGAGCAAAGCCGATGTGCCCTACCCACGCCTCAATATGGAAGCAGTTTTGAAGGAAGATCCCGAGATCATCGTGTTTCCCATCGGAAAAGCCGAGGGGATTCCTCTGGGCGATCAGCAACTATGGCGCCAGTGGACTTCGCTCTCGGCAGTCAAACAGGGACAGTTGCATCAGATTCCAGCCGATCTTCTCAATCGTCCGGGGCCGCGGATCGTCGAGGGATTGGAACGGCTGGCCCGCCTCATCCATCCTGAAGCCTTTGCCGCGAGCGTCGCGCCGTGAGGGATATGCATCTCAGCGCGGATCCGTCGTCCGGTTCCGTACAACCTGAACAGCCGAGTATCGTGAAAGATCTTGGCGTGGCTCCGGCTCCGGGTAGAGCAGGGAAGGTGAGCGCATCTGTGCTCACTGCCAGACGATGGATTACCGTGATGGCGCCGCTCGTGGGGCTGTCCGCCGCGTTGGTCTTGCTCTGTGTGCAGTTTGGGACGCAATGGATCGGGCTCGGTCAGGTTATCGACATTCTGGGTCACGTCCTGCGCGACGGGTCGGTCGAGAGCGAACAGATCGGAACGGCCGGCGTGATCCTCATCCAGGTGAGATTGCCGCGCCTGTTGCTGGGGCTCCTCGTGGGCGCCTGTTTGGCCTCAGTCGGCGTCGTGCTGCAAGCGCTGTTGCGGAACCCCTTGGCCGATCCCTACGTACTTGGAGTGTCGAGCGGGGCGGCTCTTGGAGTCGCCCTGGCGATTCTGCTAGGGATCGGATCGACGTTTCTGGCCCTTTCGGTTTTGCCGCTGTGTGGATTTGCCGGGGGGCTGCTGTCTCTCGTGGTCGTGTATCGGATGGCGCTCTCCTATGGACGGCTGCCGATTCACAGCCTCCTGCTCGCAGGGGTGATCCTGAATTCAATCTTTTCGGCGTTAATTATGTTCATCACCTCGATCATGGAGCCGAATCGCTCTGCCGGCACGATGGCCTGGCTCATGGGGACGTTGACCGCGCCGTCGTATCCGGCGTTAGGCATCTTGGCCTGCTATCTGACGGGTGGCCTCTTTCTTTTGCTCAGGCAGGCTCGCCGGTTAAACGTGTTGACTTTGGGGGAAGAGTCCGCGCGGTCCTTGGGGATCGAGACGGAGCAAGTTAAGCGTCAGATCTATCTTCTTTCCGCCCTGATCACCGGGGCGGTCGTGTCGGTGAGCGGGATGATCGGTTTCGTCGGGATGGTCATCCCCCATGCGGTTCGGCTCATGCTGGGGGCGGATCATCGTTTGCTCTTGCCCGCTTCAGCGCTTGTCGGTGGGATGTATTTGATGATTGCTGACACCATGGCAAGAACGCTGTTGACTCCGGCGGAGATCCCTGTCGGGATCATCACGGCGCTGGCAGGCGGACCCTTCTTCATCTATCTCTTGGTGTGGAGAAAGGATCGGTTCACATGAGCCGCTCTTTAGAGAACGAACATGGCATGACCGGCAGCGCCATCGCGTTACGCAAGGCCTACGAGGTGCGGTCCCTGCGATTTCGGTATCACCCTTTCGGTCAGGGAGCCGCGGATTGGGTCTTGAATGGACTGACGTTCGATATTGAAGCGGGAGAGATTCTTGGCATCGTGGGTCCGAACGGGTCGGGGAAGACCTCGTTGCTCAAGTTGCTGGTGAAAGTCTTGCGGCCCGACGATGGCGACCTGGCCTTGTTCGGGCGCGATCTGGGCGCGATGCCGCAAGTGGAGGTGGCCAGGACCGTGGCTTTTGTGCCGCAAGAGAGTCCCCAGGTCTTTTCCTTTACCGTGATGGAGACGGTCCTCATGGGCCGGTATCCGCATCATCATGGCCAGACGTGGAGTGCGGGATTCGGCTGGGAAAGCGCCGAGGATCTCTCGATTGCCGAACAGGCCATGCAGTATACGGATCTCACCCACCTGGCTGGTCGCTCGGTGATGGATCTCTCGGGCGGTGAACGCCAGCGCTGTATGATTGCCAGGGCCTTGGCGCAAGCGCCCCAAATCCTCTTGCTGGATGAGCCCACTGCCTTTCTCGACCTCCAACACCAGATGGAGATCTGCGCAATTGTGCGCCGGCTGAAAGAAGAACGGGGCTTGACCGTGGTGCTCGTCTCCCATGACCTCAATCTTGCGAGCCAATATTGCGATCGCATTCTGATGCTGAAGGCCGGAGCGCTGTTCCGCCTCGGCCCGCCGCACGAGGTGATCGACGTTGACGTGTTGCGAGCGGTCTATGGATGTGATGTTTTGATCGATCGGCATCCCGAATCCGGCGTGCCCAGGGTCACGATGCCGCAGTATCGTTCCACGAAAAGTTTTGACGATCGTTCGTAACGGGAAGGGGTCGTGCCCGGCCGTCTCGTCTCTTGTCGGGGCGCGTTATTCATCATTCAGGAGGAGTGCTCAGAGAGAAATCTTCAGCGACGGGGAAGATGGTGTAATGCCATCACGGTGCCGCCACTGTAAGCGGGGAGCGATCCTGCACAGAGCCACTGTCTCGGGACGGTGATCAGTGATCAGTGAAGAGTGATGAGTCTGAAGCCGTGAATGGCTTCCTATCTCATCACCCGTCACCCATTCCTGTTCACTGTTCCAGATGGGAAGGCGCAGGGGAACGACGATCCGCGAGTCAGGATACCCAGCTGACGGATGTTTCTACACAGCCCTTCGAGTCAAAGGGAGGTTCAGTATGCAGTCCAGTCGCTGGTATCGATGTGTCTTGTCTTGTGCCCTGACAGTCCTCATCAGTCCCATCCCGTGGTCCGCATCCGTTTTCGCGCAAGAGCCCGCTGAGGCTGAGCCAATCCTTGAAACCAGGGAAGTGGTCGTCAGCGCGACGAAGACGCCAATTCCCGTCAGTCACCTGACCAGTGCGGTCGAGGTCATCACGGGAGAAGAGCTCGAACGTAAAAAAATTAAAATGGTCATTGATGCGCTCCGGTTAGCTCAAGGTGTTTTTGCCAGTTCAAGCGGCGGCCCTGGGACGGAGGCAAGCGTACGCATGCGTGGAGCCCAGTCGAAGCACACGATGGTGCTGATCGACGGAGCGATCGTCAACAGCCCCACTACGGGAGCCTTTGATTTCTCCAGTCTCACGACAGAAAACATTGAGCGTATTGAAATACTTCGCGGCGCGCAGAGCATGCTCTATGGATCCGATGCCATGGGGGGAGTGATCAATATCATCACTAAGCGTGGAACCGGCAAAGCGACAGCCAGTACGTTTCTGGAGTACGGATCCTTTGCGTCCATTCGTGAAGGGGGGCAAGTTTCCGGCGCGACGGGGGTCTTCGATTACTCGGCGTCACTGTCGCGGTGGGATACCAGCAGTTTTTCCGCCATCAATTATAGACGTGGTGCATCAGAGCGTGATGGGTTTCACAATTGGCAAGGATCGGCCAGGCTGGGTGTGTCTCTGCC
>JBEGVJ010000128.1:0-3872 GCA_041178465.1 Nitrospirota bacterium | reverse complement strand
ACGCAGAGTCCTGATCTTCCGTTGGAGCAGACCCCGCCCGCCGCCAATGCCTTCGAGATCCATAAGCTTGCCGACGGCAGCGGGATGTTGGTTGGATTTGTGGAGGCCGACCTCAAGCCATTGCTGACGCCGAGTCTGAGACCGAAGAATGTCCGGCTCAAACTCTATTCTAATCCCTCGGACAAGGCCCTCCATATCGTCGCAGTGCCTTTGGTTAAGCTGGTTGTCGATCAGATGCCGCTGAAGCTCGACTCTAAGAAACAGGACAGTGTGGTCGTGCTCGATATGGATTTGCAGGGTACGGCGAACCGGAAGTCGTCTCAAACGGGGCCGAACTAGCAGGATGCCGGATAGGTCTTGTCCGGCATGAGGCGAGGAGCCAACTTGTTCTTCTGCTGCGCTGAGCGTAGGATCGTCCCAGTCCTGAGCAATGGTCTTTATGTAAAGGGGGGCGCACCATGGCAGATCGGTCAGTGCATGTATTCGGGGTCATCGCCTTGTTGGGGATGATGGTGGGTGGTTGTGCGAGTGAGGGGACGACGGGATCGTCCGGTACGGGGATTAACCGTATTGCCGCAGGTGCTGTGGAAGATAGCTTGGCGGCTTGTAAGGGGCGTATCCCCGACAACGCCAGCGCTGGTCAGAAGATGTTGGCGGAGGAAAGCTGCCTTCGCGATCAAGGCGCTCGTCGATAAGTCAGCTCTGTTCATGTGTCCGGGAGACGGCCTGATGGTCGTCTCCCACATTCCCTGATCGTGTCTTCCTCATTTTTCGTCCCTCCTCAAACCGTAGATCCTGATCGTTTCATGGTGCGTCAGGCCGGCTTCCTGGGCCGATTCCCGCCCCCCTTGACTCTGTTTCAATCGGGAGCGATGCTGAATGTTGTCCCGGAGGTGCAGTATGAAACCGGGGTAATCGGTTCCATCGCTGTTCTCGCTTCTGTGCCTCTCCCCGCGTTCCTTTTCTGCGCCCTCGCCGGGTCGACGCCTGCGAGGGCGTTGTCGTGTTCTCCCCTCTCATCAAGGAGGTGCATCATGAAGGCCTCTCTCGTGCTACTCACCGTTTTCATCGTCGCGCTGTTGTCGATTTCCCTGGCTCTGGCCAATCCAAGCATGTTGCCGAAGCACCAGGGGTATCCCATGGGCAAGGCAGTCGATCCCGTCAGCGGGCAATCGCTCGCGAACGATCCCGGCCAGATCAATGCCACGGGAGAGAAGTCGTTGGCCCAGGCAGCGGCGTTTGACGACGTTCATGTGCAACAGAGTCTGTCGATCAATCAAAACGACCAGCGGTTGTTGGAGAAGCCCGGTGCCGGGTTGTTGCCGAAAGTTCAGGGCCCGAATATCAAGATCGAGCCGCCCGTGAAGGAAGGAACGAAGGTGAATGCTGCGCCGTAGTGAAGGAGCATGACGAAGCGATGAACAGCAGGCCGGACCCTGGTGTTTCTACGGTCCAGGGTCCGGCCACGACACGGCGAATGGCGAGCCGGTTAGTCTGGTTCAATCAAATACACGGGATAAACCAAACAAACCGCCGGTCAGCCTGCCAGTGAATGGGCCATTGATCTCCCATTGGAATCCTCTTACTCTATATTCTTTCTCACGGGTGCGATGGTCATCGCATGGCGGCAAGAGATCGTATTCGCACTCGTCACGTCTGGTTGCAGGAGGCCGAAGATGACAATTCGAGATTTGGCAGGTAGAGGGTTCGCTCGTCTTGTTCTTGCTATCGCGGCGAGCGTACTGGTTGGGGCAGGAGCGGGAGTCGGCGGCGTGGTTCCAGCTTTCGCGTATGAAGTGTGGCTGACGGACCAATCCGATACGGCGAAAGAAAGCGGTGGCTTTCTCTATATCTATGACGGGGCGATGCTCGCGGCGAATCCTGCCGCTGCGAAACCGTCCGTGACCATCGATCTCTCCGGTGAGATCAACACATTTTGCGAGGCGGCGACCAAGAAGCCGGTTCGGCGTCCGCATATGCTGCTCTTCAACAAGACCCAGGACCATGCAATCCTGTCGTTCCTCAGCGGCCATGTGCTCTTTATGGATGCGAAGACGCGCAAGCCGGAGGCCTGCTTGTCGATGGGGAAGAACGTCCATGCGGCCTGGCCGACGCCGGATCAGAAGATGGCGATTGCGGCGAATATTGCCGAGAAGAAGTTCATCAGGATTTGGACCGACTACACCGCGCATACATTCAGCTTTGATCCCGAGAAGGATGTGGTGAACCTCACCGCGTGGGAGGGTGGGGAGCGTCCGGATAATTCGCCGATTTGTCCGGTGACGGAATCGTCCAGCAAGTATGCCTTTGTGACGTTGCGCGGCGGCGGATTGTTGGTGTTCGATGTGACGACCACGCCGATGAGCGTCGTGGCCACCCTCAACAATAATCAAATTCACCCAGCCGGCTGCGGCGGCATTCAGGTCGGCGACACGATGTATATCAACTCCGGTGGCGGCTGGCCGGTGGCGCCTCTCTCCTATGATGTGTATGCCCTCGATATGTCCGCCCTGCCGAAGTCGATCTCGGCCAAGCTGATCTCTCAACGGGATGACAAAGTTGCGGACTCTCATGGGATGGTCGGGGTTGGACGCTATGTTTGGACTGCGGATCGAGCCGGGAACAACGTCGAAATCATCGATACGCTCTCGAACTTGACCGTGGGCTCGATCGATTTGACGACGGATATGAACAAGGATCCGGCTCCTGATTTGATGGACAGTGCGCCGGACGGTCAGTACGTCTTCGTCGGATTGCGCGGCCCCAGCCCGCTCACCGGGAATGATAAGGGCGTGCACAATGCCAAGGGGACGATTCCCGGTGTCGGTGTCATTCACGTGGATGGCGAAGGGAAGGTCGGCCACTATAAAGGGCAGGCCGCCATCACGAACATGAAAGACGGAAAAGAAACGGCCGATACTCACGGGATCGCCGTTCGGAAGTAGTTTTTTGTTTAGGGCCGATCGGCAGGCCGCAGCCTAATATGCTGCGGCCCGCTACGAGGCTCTTCTCTTGCGCTCCAGACAGATAGTCTCTTAGCCTTCTGCTGTTCCCCCAATCATTGTTCCGTAACTTGATGGAGAATATCGCATGCAGTTGATCGCCTATAACCATGTGCCGGTTCCTTCGTTCATGTACGGCACGGCGTGGAAAAAAGAAGCCACGACGCAACTGGTGCAGTTGGCCGTGGAGGCCGGTTTCACGGCCATCGATACGGCCAATCAACTGATCCATTATCAGGAAGCGTTGGTGGGGGAGGCGCTGCTGGCCCTTGCGCAGCAAGGAGTCACGCGCGATCGCCTCTTTCTCCAGACCAAGTTTACGCCGACGAATGGCCAGGACCATCGCACGCCCTATGATGCCTCGGCGAATCTCACGACCCAAGTGAACCAGTCCTTCGACAGTTCATTGGTTCACCTCCACACAGACTATCTCGACTCCTATGTGTTGCACGGGCCTTATCAGCGGCAGGGCTTGGGGGCGGCGGACCAAGAGGTGTGGGCTGCCATCGAAGCGCTCTATCGCGCGGGGAAAACGAAGATGATCGGCATCAGCAATGTGACGCCTGAGCAACTGACTCAGCTCTGCGCCCAGGCGACGGTGAAACCCATGATGGTGCAAAACCGTTGTTATGCCGCATTCGGATGGGACAAAGAGGTGCGGGAGATCTGCCGGGCCCACGACATCATCTATCAAGGATTTTCGCTCTTGACCGCCAATCAAGGAATCTTTGCTGATTCAGGCCTGCGGGCTATCGCTCAGCGGTTACAGACCGGTCTTGCGCAAGTCGTCTTCCGGTTTGCCATGCAGGTCGGGATGCTTCCCTTGACCGGCACCACGAATCCGCAACATATGAAAGAAGATCTTCAGGC
>JBEGVJ010000127.1:0-6034 GCA_041178465.1 Nitrospirota bacterium | reverse complement strand
ACCGGACCAGTGATAGTGGTTTTACCTGGACTGAGCAGGGGGCTGTCGCGAAAGTCTCGTTGTTCGGTCTCTCCTTTCCCGATGGGACCCAGGGCTGGGCCAGCGGGGAAAAAGGCACGATTATTCGCCTGAGCACCAACCGCTGATGGCTGGCAGGATGCTGAAAAAGTCCGCCAGCTTCGTTCTCGGCTCATCGAAATCCTCAACGTACCCTGGAGGGTACGCCTCCGGTTTCGACTCACCTGCGGCCTTGCTGACGGCCTTTTTGAGCATCCTATAATCAGGTCGTCTTAACCCATTTCATCGAGCCGTGATTGGAGAATGCTGAGCGCTGCGATCGCAGCGGTCTCGGCTCGCAAGATTCGTGGGCCAAGAGTGAGCGGGCGAAATCCAAGTTCCTGTGCAAGGCGCTGCTCTTCTTGCGCCCATCCTCCTTCCGGTCCAATCAATAAAACAATCGGATGCTGGTGGTCCTGTGGCAACGGCATGGCGGCGAGCGAGGGGCCGCTGGATCGTTCCGCGAGCATCGCCTTCACCGGCGCTGCGGCATATTGCCGGCAGATCTGTGCGAGGTCTATCGGGTCTGCGATGGTGGGAATGGTCCATCGCTCTGACTGTTGCGCTGCGTCACGAGCAATGCGTTCCCATCTGGATCGTTGATGTTCGAGTCGTTCGGGGTTGAGCTTGATGACACTATGGGTGCTGTGAAGGGGGACGATGGTATCGACCCCCAGTTCAGTCGCCTTTTGAATGACCCAATCCATCTTGTCGCCTTTGATCAAGGCCTGCCCCAATACAATGGGTGAGGCTCTGCGGGCTGGGGCCTGCTGCTGGTCGATGATGCGGCTGTCGATGGCCTGTGCGGTCACCTGGGTCACTTCTACGCGATAGCGAGTGCCGCATCCGTCGTTCAGGGTGAGGGTGGTGCCCGGGTGCAAGCGGAGACTATCGCGCAGATGATGGAGGAGGTCGCCGGTTATGCGGATTGTGGGGGGCGTGATGGACTCAGGGGCGACAAAGAACGTGGACATAGTGCAGAGTCGGTGCTATTCGAAGAAGGTCTTCATCTTGTCGAAGAAGCCGTCGCCGTCCTCTTCCATCGTCATGCCGCTCTCTTTGGCAAATTCCGTGAGCAATTCTTTCTGACGGGCGTTCAATTTGGCGGGGATCTGAATCTTAATGACGAATAATTGGTCGCCGGTGCTTTGGCTCTTGAGGCTGGGAATGCCGAGGCCCTTGAGGCGCAGGATCTTATCCTGTTGTGTGCCGGCAGGAATCTTGATGACGGTATTGCCTTTGAGCGTGGGGACCTCGATCTTTCCCCCGAGCAGGGCTGTGACAACATGAATGGGGACTTCGCAGAGGATGTCGTGCCCTTGGCGTTGGAAGATCGGGTGCGGTTTGACGGTAATCGCCACATACAGATCGCCGGGCGGGCCTGCATTGACTCCGTGTTCCCCTTCGTTCGAGAGGCGCAGGCGCATGCCTGATTCGATGCCGGCCGGGATGTGGACGGCGATGGTCCGTTCTCGATAGGTGCGTTGACGGCCTTGGCAGGCCGGACAGGGCTCTGTAACGATCCGCCCCGCTCCCTCGCATTGGCCGCAGGGACGGCTGATGCTGAAGAATCCCTGCTGGAACCGCATCTGGCCGGCTCCTTTACAGCTGGGGCAGGTCTTGACCGATGCCGCACTCTTGGCACCGGATCCTTTGCAGTCGCTGCATACTTCCCAGCGCGGGATTTTGAGCTTGGCTTCTTTCCCGTAGACGGATTCTTCAAATGTCAGCTCGAGATTGTACTGGAGGTCGTTGCCTCGCTCCGCTCGATTGCCGCCTCGCTGGCCTCCGAAGAAATCCTCGAAGATGTCGCTGAAGGCGTCGCCGAAGCCGCCCCCGCCGAATCCCTCAGGCCCGGCGCCCTGCTGCGCCCCGGCGTGGCCGAACATGTCATAGCGTTTGCGTTTTTCCTGGTCGCTCAGTGTCTCGTAGGCTTCGTTGACCTCTTTGAATTTTTCCTCAGAGGTTTTTTTCTGGGCCTCTCCCGTTTGAAGATCGGGATGGTGCTGGCGGGCCATCTTGCGATAGGCCTTCTTGAGCTCGTCGTCGGACGCGGTTCGTTCGACGCCTAAGGTTTCGTAGTAGTCACGCTTGGCCACGGATGCAATCTCTCTGGGTGAACGTACAGCAAGACCGAGCCCCGTGTATCGACGAAGCTCGGTCTTGCCGACGGTATTCTAACTTATTTTTTCTCTTTGTCTACTTCTTCGAATTCCGCGTCGACGACCTTTTCGTCCGTCTTGGTCTCGCCCGCTCCGTCTCCGGCGCTGGCTCCGGTGCCTGGTGCAGCCGAGGCTGATGCCGCCTTGTACATTTCCTCCGCCAGCTTGTGGGAGGCGGTGGTCAAGGCTTGGGTGGCGGACTCGATCGCCTCGGGGTCCGTGCCCTCCATCGCCTTCTTCAGCGTGGCTACGGCTTCCTCGACTTTGGTCTTGTCTTCCGCGGCGATCTTGTCGCCATGCTCGCGGAGGTTCTTTTCCGTCTGGTAGATCAGGGTATCGGCCTGGTTTTTGGCCTCGGCGGTCTTTCTCCGCTTCTTATCCTCTTCCGTATGGGCCTGGGCATCCTTCACCAGTTTCTCGACTTCTTCCTTGCTCAAGCCGCTGGAGGCTGTGATCTTGATGGACTGCTCCTTTTGCGTGGCCAAGTCTTTGGCCGAGACATGGACGATGCCGTTGGCATCGATGTCGAACGTCACTTCGACTTGCGGCATCCCGCGGGGCGCAGGAGGCAGGCCGACCAGGTCGAATTGGCCGAGGAGCTTGTTGTCGTTGGCCATCTCTCGCTCGCCCTGGAAGACGCGAATGGTCACAGCTGTTTGATTGTCGGCAGCCGTCGAGAAGACCTGGCTCTTCTTCGTCGGGACGGTCGTGTTCCGTTCGATCAGCTTCGTGAAGACACCGCCGAGGGTTTCGATACCCAGCGAGAGCGGCGTCACGTCGAGGAGCAGCACGTCCTTCACTTCGCCCTTGAGCACGCCGCCTTGAATGCCGGCGCCGATGGCGACCACTTCGTCCGGGTTCACGCCGCGATGAGGCTCTTTGCCGAAGAACTCTTTGACGGCTTGAATGACTTTCGGCATGCGGGTCATGCCGCCGACAAGGACGACTTCGTTGATGTCGCGCGCGGACACGCCGGCATCGGAGAGCGCCTTCTTGCAGGGCTCGATCGACCGTTTGATCAAATCGTCGACCAATTGCTCAAGCTTTGCACGGGTGAGCTTGAGGACCAGGTGCTTGGGACCGCTGGCATCGGCGGTGATGAAGGGCAGATTGATCTCACTTTCCTGCGACGAGGAGAGTTCGATCTTGGCCCGCTCCGCTGCCTCTTTCAGGCGCTGGAGGGCCATCCGATCCTTCCGGAGATCGATGCCTTGATCCTTTTTGAACTCATCGACCAACCAGTCCATGACGCGTTGGTCGAAGTCGTCGCCGCCGAGGTAGGTGTCGCCATTGGTCGACTTGACTTCGAATACGCCATCGCCGATCTCCAGAATGGAGACGTCGAAGGTGCCGCCGCCCAAATCGTAGACGGCAACCCGCTCATCCTTCTTCTTGTCCAGACCGTAGGCGAGGGCCGCGGCCGTCGGTTCGTTAATGATGCGGAGGACGGTTAAGCCCGCGACCTGGCCTGCATCTTTGGTGGCCTGGCGCTGGCTGTCGTCGAAATAGGCAGGGACGGTGATGACCGCTTCGGTGACTTTCTCGCCGAGATAGTCCTCCGCGGTCTGCCGCATCTTTTGCAGAATCATGGCGGAGATTTCCGGCGGACTGTAGCGCTTGCCGCGCAACTCGACGTGCGCATCGCCGTTGTCCCCCTCGGATATCTTGTAAGGCAATCGCTTGGCTGCGTCGGTCACTTGCTGGCTGCGGAATTTGCGGCCCATGAGGCGTTTCACGGAGAAAATCGTGTTCTCCGGATTGGTAATCGCCTGGCGCTTCGCAATTTGCCCGACGAGGCGCTCGCCCTTTTCGGTGATGGCGACGACGGACGGGGTTGTCCGAGCCCCTTCTGCGTTGGCGATCACAATCGGTTCGCCGCCGCTCATGATAGAAACGCAGGAGTTTGTGGTTCCAAGATCGATGCCGATCACTTTGCCCATGTGCCTACTCCTCCCTAGCTATGTCTGTCTTTGATGATGTGGTTAAGATGAACTGATTGTGCTGTCTGTTTTCGATCAGGCGTTGGTCCGCCCCGTCGATACGCTCACCATGGCTGCCCGCAAGATACGGTCGTGCAGGAGGTAGCCTCGCTGAAACTCATCTACGACGTGCTGTTCGGGAACGTTCTCGGAGGCGACGCAGGTCACGGACTGATGGGTGGCAGGATCGAACGGCTGACCGATCGTCTGGATGGGCGTGACATGAAATCTCGTCAGGGCTCCCGTCAATTGTTTGAGGGTGAGTTCCACTCCCTGCATGAGGACATCGCTGCTGCCCCCTTCTTGTGAGGCCTTGATGGCCCGTTCGAGATTGTCGACGACCGGTAAGAGTTCCTTGAGCAATTGCTCATTGCCGAACCGGATCTGGTCCCGCTGGTCCCGCTGGGTCAATCGTTTGTAGTTGTCGAACTCGGCAGCGAGTCGGAGATACTTGTCGTTCAAGCCCTTTGCCTCTTCAGTCTTTGCGGCGAGCGCTTGCTGAAGTTCTGCGACCAGGTTCGCCTCCTCCGTGGCTGAGGGGGTGCCTTGCGACGGAGTGTCCAAGCTCTCGATTGTATTATGGTTCTGCTGTTCTTCAGCCATGAAATACTCCTCTGTCCGTGTGGAGATAGCCACAGGCTCTATGAAGTCAACGGGGCCAGAAAAATTAATTACTTGTGGATGGGACAGGGATTGTCAGGTCTGTGGGTGGAAAGGGGAAGCGCCCTGAGCGCGGCAGTAGAGGAGCTCAAGCCCTTCTAACGTCAGGAGGGGCTCAATCTTTTGGATGGAAGCCGTTTCGGCTGCCAGGATGGAGCTGAGCCCACCTGTGCCGATGACATAAACGGAACGTCCCAGTTCCTGTTCCATGCGCCGGACGACGGTATCGACGAGTCCCGCATAGCCGAATAAGAGCCCTGCTTGAATGCTGCTGGCGGTGTCGGTGCCGATCACGGTCTTGGGACGGATCAATTCCACTTTGGCGAGCTTGGCAGCTCTGGTGAAGAGGGCCTCCGCTGAGATGCCAAGACCTGGGGCGATGACGCCTCCGAGATACTGGCCCTCTGCCGTGATCGCGCAAAAGGTGGTGGCGGTCCCAAAGTCGACGACGATGAGGTCGCGGCGATATTTATGATAGGCGGCGGCGGCATTCACCAGCCGGTCGCTGCCGATTTCTTTTGGATTGTCGTACCGGATGGTGAGTCCCGTGTCTGTGTCCGAGGTCACGACCAAGGGGCGCTGATGGAAATACTGCTCGAGCATCTGTTCGATGGTACCGGTGAGGGCCGGGACGACGCTGGAGATGATGGCGCCGGTCAGCCGTTGCGCGGAGATTCCTGCCGCCGTGAGGAGGTTGGCGAAGAGAATGCCGTATTCATCGGATGTTTTCTTGACGTCCGTGGCGATGCGCCAATGAGCTGCCAGGGAGCGGTCATCATAGACGCCCCAGACAATGTTGGTGTTGCCGATATCGACGACGAGAAGCATGGGGCCTATTGTACGTCTCGGGTAAGCGGTTTGGCTAGGTTCGCACGTGGATAATATCTGCGACTCGTAGCGAGACGATGGCTGGTTCTTTGGCACCTGGTTGAGCTTTGTCCGGTCTTACCATCAGGGCTCCATCCTGGCTGATGCCTTCGGCTCGCCCCAGGCATTGGTCCCCATTGGCCAGCGTGGCTTTTACTTTCTGACCGATGGTGGCGCAGCGTTGGTGGTAGGCCAATGCGAGCCGATTCGTTCCGTGATCGGCTAATTCATCGATGCACTGTTCGAGTTCGAGGAGGAGTTGGGCGAGCAGCCGGTTGCGGTCAACGGTTCGTTGTTGTTCGTGCCAGA
>JBEGVJ010000126.1:0-6797 GCA_041178465.1 Nitrospirota bacterium | reverse complement strand
CGTAACATAAGAATTTTGGCAAACACAACCATCGTCAGGTACACTCCCATGGAATGACGCCATTGCAATTGAATTGGGACGAGATCGACGACGTGTTGCTCGACATGGACGGCACGTTGCTGGACCGCCATTTCGACAATTTCTTTTTCGAGGAAGAGCTGCCGCGCCGCTATGCGGCTCTGCACGGTTTGGCATTTGACGTCTCGCGCGACCGGCTGATGGCCATGTACCGCTCCGTCGAAGGTGAGTTGGCCTGGACCGACCTGCACTACTGGACCGAGCGGGTGGGGATCGACGTGGTGGCGCTGCATCGTGAGTTGGATCACATGATCGGGTTTCTGCCCGGGGCGGAAGAGTTTTTGCGTTACCTTCGACCGCTCGGAACGCGCGTGACGATTGTCACAAATGCGCACGAAGCGGGTGTGGCGGTGAAAGCGGCCAAGACCGGACTCGGCCTGCACGTGGATCGTATCCTCGACGCGTTCGAAGTCGGCCACCTCAAGATGCGGCCGGAATACTGGCCGACCTGCCAGCAGCTGGTGGGGTTCGATCCGAAGCGGTCACTGTATGTCGATGACGATGAGGGCTGTCTTATGGCTGCGCGGCATTTCGGCATCGGCCAGATCGTCCATAGCGCCAAGTCCAGCTCTCAACTGCCACCCGCTGCTTCCACGGGATTTCCCTCGGTCGAGAGTATGATGGCCCTGCTCAATGGCCATCCGCGGTTTTCGGTACGGTAGCGACAGCTGTTCCCCGATACATCTCTCCCCCGATGCGAGGAACGGAGCGCATCGCAAAGCGATCCAGCTTGGTGATGGTCAACCCGGCCTCCGCGATAAGCCGATCGATTTTTCGATTCAGGTTGCAGCCACAACCGATCACGTTCTGAAGCGGGTTCAAGCGATCCTGCCAGGCGGCGATCTTCGGTTCGTCGCTCCGGCCATGTTCCAGAAATAGAAAGACTCCATCAGGCTTGAGCACTCGACGAATCTCGCGGAGCGCCGCCACGGGATCGGGAATTGTGCAGAGGGTCCAGGTGCTCACGACGCAGTCGAACGTTCGGTCGTCATAGGGAAGACGTTCGGCGCTGATGTTCGAGACTTCAATTGAAAAAGGTGCGGTTGCGCGTCGCGTCGCGAGACGATCTGGCAGCAGGGGGAAGGGATCTACTGCCTGCAACTGCGAGATGGTGTTGGGATAGTGCGGCAGATTCAACCCGGTTCCCAGTCCGATCTCCAGCACCAGGCCCCGCGCTGATTGCAGCAGCGCCGCCCGGAGTTGTTGAAACTCTGCCCTGCTCATGACATGGTCCATGAGCCGGGGAAATATGTAGCGGCCGTAGAGTCCCATCAGACGCTGCAGTATAGCAAACCTCGCGCTCCAAGGGCCGCGGCGAATCTTGTGACCCCCGGGGGTCTGTGCTAGAGTCCTTCCTCTTTTTCTATCCATCTGCGGCGCATCACGGTATGAGCAAGACCTACGATCATCAGGCCCTTGAAATGAAGTGGCAGGCCTATTGGGAGCAGCACCGGACCTTCCGCGTGGCTGACGACCGGAGCAAGCCGAAATTTTACTGCCTCGACATGTTCCCTTATCCCTCCGGATCGGGTCTCCACGTCGGCCATCTTGAGGGCTATACCGCGACGGATATCGTGTCCCGCTACAAGCGCATGAAGGGCTTTAATGTGCTGCATCCGATGGGGTGGGATGCATTCGGGCTCCCCGCCGAGCAGTATGCGGTGAAGACCGGCATTCATCCGGTCGTCACGACAGCCCAAAACATCGCCACGTTCAAACGTCAGATGAAACGGGTCGGCCTGTCTTATGACTGGGAACGTGAGGTCAGTACGATCGATCCGGATTATTATCGCTGGACTCAGTGGATCTTTTTGAAACTGTTCGAGCGGGGGCTGGCCTACGTGGCGGAGGTGCCGGTGAACTGGTGTCCCGCGCTGGGAACCGTGCTGGCCAATGAAGAAATTATCGACGGAAAGAGCGAAGTCGGCGGGTTCGACGTGGTGCGCAAGCCGATGCGCCAATGGGTCTTGAAGATTACGGCCTATGCCGATCGGCTCCTCGAAGATTTGAAGCTGGTCGAATGGCCGCCCAGCACCTTGGAGATGCAGAAGAATTGGATCGGCCGATCGATCGGGGCAGAAGTCGAGTTCGAGTTGGCCGGTCTTCCTGGAAGCGCTCGGATCTTTACGACGAGGCCGGATACCCTGTTCGGCGCAACGTATATGGTGCTGTCCCCGGAGCATCCGTTAGTGGAGGTCGTGACGACTGCCGACCGCCGCACCGATGTCACCGCCTATCGCGAGGCGGCGGCCAGAAAGAGCGATCTCCAGCGGCAGGAACTCGAAAAGGAGAAGACCGGGGTCTTTACCGGCGGCTATGCGGTGAATCCGGTGAATGGCGAGCGGCTGCCCATTTGGATCGCCGACTATGTCTTGATGGGCTATGGGACAGGGGCCATCATGGCTGTGCCGGCGCACGACGAGCGCGATTGGGCCTTTGCGAAGACCTATGGTTTGTCGATCCGCGAAGTGATCGCAGGAGGTCAGGTCGAACAGGAGGCCTTCGTCGCGACCGACAAAGGGACGGTCGTCAATTCTACGACGCCGGACAGAAGTTTTAGCATCGATGGGCTGGCACCGGATGACGCGATTCCGAAAATCACGGCCTGGCTGGAATCGCAGGGCAAGGGCCGCAAGGCTGTGAACTACAAGTTGCGTGATTGGCTGTTTGCCCGTCAGCGGTATTGGGGCGAGCCCTTTCCGATTGTATGGGTCGATGGCCAGGCCCTTCCGCTTCCGGAAGAGCAGCTGCCGCTCATGTTGCCGGAGACCAGCAACTTCAAGCCATCCGGGAGCGGCGAAAGCCCGCTGGCGAATCTCACCGACTGGCTGACGACCACCGATCCGGTCAGCGGGGCGCCGGCACGCCGTGAAACCAACACGATGCCTCAGTGGGCAGGTTCCTGCTGGTATTATCTGCGATTTATCGATCCGAAGAATCAACAGCAGCTCGTCGACCCTGAAAAGGAGCGCTATTGGATGCCGGTGGACCTCTACATCGGCGGCAGCGAACATGCCGTGCTGCATTTGCTCTATGCGCGTTTTTGGCACAAAGTGCTGTACGACATCGGGGTGGTCAGTACGCCGGAGCCGTTTAAGAAACTGGTGCACCAGGGGATTGTGCTGGGGGAAGACAACCAGAAGATGTCGAAATCCCGCGGCAACGTCGTCAATCCCGACGAGATCATGGACCAGTTCGGGGCCGATGCGGTGCGGCTCTATGAAATGTTCATGGGCCCGCTGGAGGCCGTGAAACCTTGGAGCACGAGGGGTGTGGAAGGGGTCACGCGGTTTCTCGAACGGTCCTGGCGGCTTATGGCGAATGAAGAAGGCCATCTGTCGAGCGCCGTAGTGGGGACCGCTCCCACGCTTGAACAGCAGCGGTTGCTCCACCAGACGATCAAGAAGGTGACTGAGGATATCGACGGGTTGCGGTTCAATACCGCGATTGCCCAGATGATGGTGTTTACGAACGAGATGACGAAGACTGAGCAACGTCCACGGGCCTTGCTCGAATCCTTCGTGCTTCTTCTGGCGCCCTTCGCGCCCCATCTGGCGGAGGAACTGTGGGTAGTGCTGGGTCATCAACCGAGCGTGTCTCAGCAACCTTGGCCGATCTTCGACCAGGCCATGACCGTAAGCGACCGGTTGACCATTCCGATCCAGGTGAATGGAAAATTGCGGACCAAACTCGACGTCGGAGCCGATGCGACTCGCGAGCAGGTTGAAGGATTGGCTCGTGCGCAGCTTGCGGAGTGGCTGCAGGGCCAGGAGCCGAAGAAGATTGTGTATGTCGAAAAAAAGCTGATGAATTTTGTGGTGTAGCCGATGCAGCAAGTAAAAAGTTTAAAGTTAAAAGGTAAAAGTGGATGCTCCGGAACTTTTTGCTTTTGCCTTTTTACTTTGTACTTGGCGTTGGGCCTGTCGCTCAGCGCTTGCGGTTATCAGTTCCGTGTGGAGGGAGCCGGCCCCACGATCGGGGCAGCTGCAACTGCCCCTTCTCCTGCGTCACCGCCACCGCGGTTGGTGGTCCGGACTTTGGAAAATAAGAGCTTTGAGCCCAATCTGGAAACCCGCTACACCAACTATCTGCGCCACGAGTTTTCGTCCGGCAGTGGGGCGCAAGTCGTTCCGGAGTCTGAGGCAGCCGACCTCGTGCTGTCGGGACAAATTCTTTCGGTCAGCCTTCCGACGATCAGTTTCAGCCTGACAACCACGTTCGAAAGCCGGGCAGAGGTTATGGTGACGGTCAAGGTGGAAGAGACCAGGACGAAGCGTGTCGTCTGGACGCAAACGGCGAAGGGCAGCTCGGAGTTTTTTGTTACGCCCGACCTGCAATTCAACCGGGTTTTGCAGAACCGGGCGCTGGAACAAGCAGGCCGTTTTATCGCTGAAGATCTGGCCTCCCGCTTTTTGCTCCAAGTAGAGTCGGGGCAGCTCGCAAAACCGGCTGTGCGTCCGGCATCGCGCAGCGAAAACGGAAAGTAGAGTCGGCTCACACTATGGCTTCAGCCATCTCTCATGCTCAGCTCAATGCGCAGCTCGCGCAAGGCACGGTCGCGCCGCTGTACGTGGTCGTCGGCGAGGAAGATTTACTGCGCGATATGGCCCTGGGCGCGCTGAAGGCCGCGTTGTTGGGAGAGGGCGAGAGCGACTTCAATTGCGATCTGTTCTACGGGGACGACGTCAGCGGATCGGAGATTGTGACCTGTGCCTCGGAAGTGGCCGTGTTCGCGCCCAGGCGAGTGGTAGTGGTGAAAGCGGCTGATAAACTTCCGGCTCGGGAGTGTGACGCGATTCTTCCCTATTTGAAGGGGCCGAATGACTCCACGACCGTGATTTTCGTCGCATCGAAACTTGACGGACGACTCAAGTTCACCCAGGCCCTGACAAAGGCTGCGGTGATGGTCGATTGTTCACCTCTCAGGGAGGCGCAATGGCTTCCCTGGCTTAAGCAGGATGCGGAACGGGTTGGGATCCGGCTCAACGACGAAGCCATTGAGTTGCTCAGAGAGGCCTGCGGCGGTTCGCTCTATTCGGTCCGGCGTGAATTGGAAAAGCTCGCGGCCTATGTTTCGCCAGGCTTGGCTGTCACAGCCGGCGACGTGGCGACGTTGCGCGGAACGGAGCCGGGCGCCTCGGTGTTCGATTTGACGTTGGCGATCGGCGAAAGGAATCGCGGGCGGGTCTTGGCGATCCTGGCCAGAAATCTGGAAGCAGGGGAGGCTCCGCTGAGGATTCTCGGTTCACTGGCCTGGCAATATCGGAGATTGTGGAAGGTGAAGGAGGTCGTACGGCAGGGAGGCCTCGAAGGGGAGGCTGCCAGGACGTTGCGCATGGATCCTTCCAAGGTGCGGGCATTTCTCGGGCAGTTTTCCGACGCCCATTTGCAGGAGGCGCTGAGATGGTTCTTGGACGCCGATGCCAAGCTGAAGGGTGGAAGCGGTGGACGTCCCGCGCGAATTCTTGAGGGACTGTTGTTACAGTTGTGCGATCGTGCGCAGGCTCAGGCACGACCACCCTCACCGAGTCGTGGCGCCGAGGTGCCGCAACCGGTAAGGGTGAGAACGATCTCGAACGTGCGAACGATTACGAGCGGGAAGCGGACAAGGAGTTAACGTGGAGCGTGAGGCGGGCAATCCGGCGCGAGGCCGTATTCGGCTTCATCACACCTTTTGTCACGGCCTTGCCGAGGGCCGACGTAGCTTGGCGGAGGGATACGGTCGCATCCTCGACCTTCTTCTCTGCCACGGCTGCTTGAACTTTCTTGACGAGGGTCTTGAGGGCGCCCAACGTCGCACGGTTACGGTCCTGTCGTTTCACGGACTGGCGGGCTCGGCGAATCGTCGATTTATGTACAACCGGCATAGTAGACTCCTATAGTAGAAAAGAAGCGCATTTGTACCATGCGGCTCACGGAAGCGTCAAGATGAGCCATTCGTGAAAAGGATAAGCCCGTGTCAACTATCATTGCCCGCGACCGTTTAATCCTGGCCCTCGACGTTCCCTCAAGCGACGAAGCCGACCGGCTGCTCGATCGAGTAGAAGATCAGATTACGTTTGTAAAGGTCGGACTCGAACTCTATACCGCTGCCGGGCCGGAGATAGTTCAACGCCTGATCAGGCGAGGCAAGCGGGTGTTTCTGGATCTCAAGTTCCTCGACATCGAAGAAACGGTTCGCCGGGCCACGGCGGTGGTTGCGGCGATGGGGGTGGAGTTCTTGACGATTCACGCGAATCGGAAAGCGCTGGCCGCCGCTGTCCAGGGCCGTGGGGAATCCTCGCTGAAACTATTGGCGGTGACGGTCTTGACCAATTTCGACAGCCAGGATCTCCGCGAAATGGGCATTCTGCGGAGCGTGCAGGATTTGGTCGCCGCGCGCGCCGTGCTGGCGTCCGAGGTGGGCTGCGACGGGGTCGTGGCCTCAGGCGAAGAACCGGCGATCCTCCGTCCCAAGGTCGGTCCTGACTTTCTGATCGTTACACCCGGTGTGCGTCCAGCCGGCAAGGACGTCGATGATCATGCGCGGGCGACCACGCCGACCCAGGCGATTTCGGCAGGGGCCGACTACTTGGTGATCGGTCGACCCATCAGAGATGCCTCGGACCCTGCCGCCGCCGCTGATGCAATCCTTACGGAAATGCAAGCGGCGTTTGACGCACGGGGCTGAGCCGGCCGGCATCGAGTTGCGGGTCTCCTGCTCCCTTTGCTAGAATCCC
>JBEGVJ010000125.1:0-5967 GCA_041178465.1 Nitrospirota bacterium | reverse complement strand
CCCCTTCGAGCTTGCAGGCCTTCGCCATGCTCTCGACCAGCTTCTCCGCCACGATCAGCACCTCGTCGCCGACCTGGACGAAGGCATAGTCGATATCGGCATGGAGACAGACCGCTTGATTGGCCGGAAGGGTCCAGGGAGTGGTCGTCCAGATCACGACCGAGACCAGCTTGATGCCGCCGGGGAACGAAATGCCGGGAAAGGTCTTGCTGAGCACCGTAGGCGACGTGACCAGCGGGAACTTCACATAGATCGAGGGAGAGGCGTGATCTTCATATTCGACTTCCGCCTCGGCCAGGGCTGTTTGGTCTGCCGTGCACCACAGCACCGGCTTCAGTCCCTTGTAGACGCCTCCCCGTTCCACGAATTTCCCGAACTCGCGAATGATCGTGGCCTCATAGCCGGGATTCATCGTGAGATAGGGGCGCTGCCAATCACCCAAAATGCCGAGCCGCTGAAACTCCTCACGCTGAATCGTATAGAACTTCTCCGCATACTCCCGGCAGAGCTTGCGGATGGCCGGGGTATCGAGCGTCTTTTTCTTGTCGCCGAGTTCCTTGAGCACTTGATGCTCGATCGGCAAACCATGGCAATCCCACCCAGGCACATAGGGCACCTGGAAGCCCGCCATCGTCTTCGACTTGATGATGATGTCTTTGAGAATCTTGTTCAGCGCGTGGCCGATATGGATGCGGCCATTGGCGTAGGGAGGCCCATCGTGCAACACATACAGAGGCCGGCCCTTCCCCGCTTCCTGGATCTGTTCGTACAGCCGTTCCTGCTCCCACGAAGCCAGAAGCTCAGGCTCCCGCTGCGGCAGGTTCGCCTTCATGGGGAAATCGGTCTTGGGGAGATTGAGCGTCGCCTTATAATCCATAGCCTATCTGGTCTCTCTAGAGAATCTGCGAACGTGATGGGAATCAGGGGTAGGAATATACCGGAATGGCAGCCAGGGCACCAGCCCATAGCGTTGATGCGGGATCGTCAAAAACGTCTTCCAGCAAGGCCGCAGCGAGCGAAGGGCCGAGGCGTACCCGGAGGGTACGTTGAGGGTCTGAGCGATGCGAGAACGAAGCTGGAAGCGTTTTTCACGATCCCGCTAGCTAACCGCCATCATGCGATCAAGCGCAACCTTCGCCCAGCGTTTCTCATCGTCCGGCACGACGATATGGTTCACGACGTGGCCTTCGACAAGGTTCTCCAGCGCCCAGCAGAGATGGGCGCCATCGATCCGGAACATCGTCGCACACTGGCAGACCGTGGAGGAGAGGAAGAAAATCTTCTTGTCGGTAAAATCACGCTTCAATCGATTGACCAGGTTCAATTCCGTTCCCACCGCCCACACCGTCCCGGCCGGTGCCGCCGTGACCGTGCGGATAATAAACTCCGTGGACCCGGCCAGGTCCGCCTTATTCACAACATCCTCGTGGCATTCGGGATGGACGATGACCCTCCCGTCCGGATACTGCTTGCGGAAATTATCGATGTGCACGGGCTGGAACATCTGGTGCACACTGCAATGGCCTTTCCAGAGAATGAGCTTCGCGCGTTTGATCGCCTCACGGGTATTGCCCCCGTTAGGTTGATAGGGGTCCCAGACGATCATCTCTTCTCGCGGCAGCCCCATCTTGTTGGCCGTATTGCGGCCCAGGTGTTCGTCCGGGAAGAAAAGGATTTTCTCCCGCCTCGCCCAGGACCATTCCATCACTGCCCGCGCGTTGGAAGAGGTACAGGTAATCCCGCCATGTTCACCGCAAAAGGCTTTGAGCACCGCGGCAGAGTTCACATAGACCGCCGGCATGACCGTCTCTTCCACGGAAAGGATTCGTCCCAGCGTTTCCCAACATTGATCGACCTGTTCGATCGCCGCCATGTCCGCCATCGAACAGCCTGCCGCCATGTCGGGGAGGATCACCGTCTGCTTGGAGCGGCTCAGGATATCGGCAGTCTCAGCCATGAAGTGCACACCGCAAAAAACAATGTAGGGCCGCTCCGACCGCTCGGCTGCCAGCTTCGACAATAAAAGAGAGTCCCCGCGAAAGTCCGCATGTTCGATGACTTCATCCCGCTGATAGTTATGGCCCAGGATCATGACCCGGTCGCCGAGCACACGTTTCGCTTCCACCGTCCGACGGAACAGTTCTTCCGCGGACAGTTGCTGGTAGTCGATGATCGGTCTTGGGATTATCGAAATGGTCTGCATAGCTTCCCTAGCGAAATGGCCTGAATTGTCATTCTACGTTAGGGGTTCCCGACAATCAATGAACCGGCCCTGCGAGGAAGTCCTACGCAGGCTAGTCCACTCGGTTCGCCTTTGATAGGCCTAATACCCCGTTGACAACGAAGAGGGCCGGCGATACGATTCTCGCTCGAAGCTAGGGGAGCCATGTGGCTGAGAGTCCGCCCGAACGGACGACCCTCAGAACCTGACCTGGGTAATACCAGCGTAGGGAAGCGAGAACAACCACACACTGTTGGTCTCTCTGCCGCACCCCCTTTTATCGGTGCGGCTTTTTTGTTTGAAAATAGCGATCAGCGCACAGCGTTCAGCCATCAGCTTCCGGAACCTATGCTCAGAGCTGACGGCTGATAGCTGACAGCATCCTGAAAGAAAGGATCTCCTCATGAGCGACCACACCATCGGCAATGGAGCTGCAACTGGCAACGGACAGAAATCTGCCGGATCGACCTTGACGACCACGCCATTCCCCGCCTCGCGCAAAGTGTACGTGCAAGGAACCCAGGCCGGCGTGAAGGTCCCGATGAGAGAGATCAGCCTGACCCCCACCAAGTCGATGAACGGAGGCACGCCTACCGCCAATGAACCGATCACGATCTACGATACCTCCGGCCCCTACACCGACCCGAACGTCACGATCGACGCAAAAGCCGGATTGGCTCCCTACCGGAGAAACTGGATCCTCGGCAGGAACGATGTGGTCGAGCTCCCGGATGTCTCTTCGCTGTATGGCCGCCTGCGCGCAACCGACCCCAAGCTGAACGAGCTCCGGTTCCAGCACATTCGCAAGCCGCTGCGAGCCAAGCCCGGCATGAACGTAACCCAGATCCACTACGCCAGAAAAGGCATCGTCACACCGGAGATGGAATTCATCGCGATCCGGGAGAACCAGTCCCGCGAAGTGGCGCGCGAACTGGCCTCGCGGAACGGGCATGGCGGCGGAGTCACGCAGCACCAGGGCCAATCCTGGGGCGCCAGCATCCCCTCCGCGATCACGCCGGAATTTGTCCGCGATGAAATCGCCCGAGGCCGCGCGATCATCCCGGCTAACATCAACCATCCGGAAAGCGAGCCGATGATCATCGGGCGCAACTTTCTGGTGAAGATCAACTCCAATATCGGCAACTCCGCCGTCGCCTCCTCCATCGAAGAGGAAGTCGAGAAGATGATCTGGTCGATTCGTTGGGGCGCCGACACGGTCATGGACCTCTCCACCGGCAAGAACATCCATGAGACCCGCGAATGGATCATCCGCAATTCGCCCGTGCCCATCGGCACCGTGCCGATCTATCAGGCTCTGGAAAAAGTCGGAGGCAAAGCCGAAGACCTGACCTGGGAGCTCTTCCGCGACACCTTGATCGAGCAGGCGGAGCAAGGGGTGGACTACTTCACCATCCACGCGGGCGTACGTCTGGCCTATGTGCCGATGACCGCCAAACGCATGACCGGCATCGTATCCCGCGGCGGCGCGATCCATTCAAAGTGGTGCCTGGCTCACCATGAAGAGAACTTCGCCTATACCCACTTCGAAGAAATCTGCGAGATCATGAAAGCCTACGACGTCTCATTTAGTTTGGGTGACGGACTGCGTCCCGGCTCCATTGCGGACGCAAACGACGAGGCGCAATTCGCCGAGCTGGACACGTTAGGCGAGCTCACCAAGGTCGCCTGGAACCACGACGTGCAAGTCATGATCGAAGGACCGGGCCATGTGCCCATGCACATGATCCAGGTCAACATGGAAAAACAGCTGAAAGTCTGCCAGGAAGCCCCCTTCTATACGCTGGGGCCTCTCACGACCGATATCGCGCCTGGCTACGACCACATCACCTCCGGCATCGGCGCTGCCATGATCGGCTGGTTCGGCTGTGCGATGCTCTGCTACGTGACGCCCAAGGAACACCTGGGCCTCCCGGACCGGGAAGATGTGAAGACCGGCGTCATCACCTACAAGATTGCCGCTCACGCAGCGGACCTGGCCAAGGGCCATCCCGGCGCACAGATCAGAGACAACGCGCTCTCCAAGGCCCGCTTCGAGTTTCGCTGGGAAGACCAGTTCAACCTGTCGCTCGATCCGGACACGGCCAAACTCTTCCACGACGAAACCTTGCCGGACAATGCCGCGAAGATCTCGCACTTCTGCTCCATGTGCGGACCTCATTTTTGTTCGATGAAGATCACGCAAGATGTCCGGGACTATGCCGCGCAGCTACAAGTGGATGAACACAAAGCAATTCAAATCGGCATGAAAGAGAAAGCGGAAGAGTTTAAAAAGACCGGCGCGGAAATTTACAGATAGAAAGCGCTTTCAGCAAACAGCTGTCAGCCCTCAGCTTTGAATCCGGAGCTGAATGCTGATGGCTGAGAGCTGAGAGCTACACGGAGTTACAGATGCCAAAGCCACCAACCCCAGCCCCGCTAAGAGAACGAGATATTACCCGGCAAATCGCGCGGGAGTATTACAAAGAGTTCGACCAGCTCATCGAAAGCGATGTCATCATCGTCGGAGCTGGGCCATCCGGCTTGATCTGCGCCCACGATCTGGCAGCAATGGGATTCAAGACGGTCATCGTCGAACAGAGCCTCGCCCTCGGCGGCGGCTTCTGGTCGGGCGGCTATCTCATGAACAAGGCCACGATCTGCGAACCGGCCAACGAGATCCTCGAAGAGATCGGCGTGCCCTGCAAGAAGATCACGGAATGCGAGGGCATGTACATGGTCGATCCCCCTCATGCCACCGGCGCGTTGATCGCCGCGGCCTATCGAGGCGGGGCCAGGATCATGAACCTCACGAGAGTGGTCGATCTCATCATCCGACGCGACGGCCTGCTCGAAGGAGTGGTGGTCAACAGCACGACGGCTGAAATGGCCGGCCACGACATCATCCATGTAGACCCTATCGCCCTCGAAAGCAAAATCGTGGTGGATGCCACAGGCCACGATGCCATCGTCGTGGAACTCCTGCATAAGCGGAATCTCCACAAGGCCGTGCCAGGCAACGGCGCCATGTGGGTCGCGCAATCGGAACAGGAGATCATGGACCGGACCGGCGAGGTCTACCCCAACTGTTTCGTGATCGGGTTGGCTGTGGCGGCAGTCTACGGCACGCCCCGCATGGGCCCGGCCTTCGGCTCGATGTTACTCTCAGGACGCTACGGAGCAGAATTGATCAAGAAGAAACTGAAACAGGAGTAGGAGAAGGGAGCGTATGGCATATGGCTTATAGCCTATGGCACAAGACGATTCCGGATTCCTTTGTTTCCGCTATACGCCATTTGCCATAAGCCATTAGCTCTTTGTGTTTTTATGGATGTACAAGATTTTCTAATACAAGGCGGCGGCCGCGAAGAAGACAAGCGTGAAGCCTGGCAGCTCTTCCAGCAGGCCTACGAGCGTCAGATGAAAGGCGAGCTGGAGGCAGCCGTCTCTCTCTACAAGCAATCGCTTGAGACGCATCCGACCGCCGAGGCCCATACCTTTCTCGGCTGGACCTATAGCTTCATGGGACGGCTCGATGATGCGATCGAGGAATGCCACAAAGCGATCGCTCAGGACCCGGACTTCGGCAACCCTTACAATGACATCGGGGCCTACCTGATCGAAAAAGGCGAACTGAACGAAGCGATCGTCTGGTTCGAGAAGGCCCTGCAGGCAAGACGGTATGAGAGCCCGGCCTTCCCCCATCTCAACCTGGGCCGCGTCTACGAGCGCAAGGGCCGATGGACCGA
>JBEGVJ010000124.1:0-3830 GCA_041178465.1 Nitrospirota bacterium | reverse complement strand
CCCAGAACGGAAGCGCGCGAGGGCCCGATGCCTTTCACGCCGAACAGCCAGGCCTGCTGCGCGATGGCCGTGGCGAACAGGACCAAATACCCCAGCGCCATCCAATCCGCCTGCGTCACGGACCCGAGCCCCACATCCAGCATCTTGCGATCCGTCCACAGCAAAGGAACTTGGAGAACGGTGGCAACGAACAGCGTCGTGCAATTGACGGTGAGGGCCGAGTGGCGCTCCATGAGCTGTCGGCTGCCGATACTATAGAGGGCCCAGCTCGCCACGCCGAGAAAGACCAGCAGGCTGCCGAGCAGCGGCTGCTCACCTGCTGCTTGAAACCCCGCCACGGAAACCAACCCCACCCCCGCAAATGACAGGAGGCCGCCGACCCAGACGGCACGTAACGGGACATCCTGAATCAGCATGGCCGAGAGCAGCGCGGTCACCACCGGACTCGCTCCGATGATTACCCCGCCTACGGCCCCGCTGACATATTTGAGCCCCATGAGAATGAGGAGGTGGTTGCCCAACACGCCGAGCCCAAGCAGTCCCAGCAGACGCAGATCTGCCTTGGTCAGCTTGGCCAAGGTGCCCTCCTGCCACCACCAGGTGGTCAAGAGGATTGCCAACCCACCGATGTCACGCAGGACCGATGCCTCGACGGCAGAGAAGGATCCGAGGGCCATCTTCTGCGCCACAATCGAGCCGCCCCAAAGAACTGCCGCGAGAAGGACCGATCCGTAGGCCAGGCTATTGGAGGGAGTGGTCATGAGCTATGGGGATACAATCTTTTCCGTCCGCCGTCAAGGAGTATTGTCGACCAGCCCTGGCTCTCTTGACTGCGTTTACGAAGTAGCTTAGGTTTCGTCTCATAGAATGAATGGAGGCCGGTGCACAAGGAGAATTAGCATGAGCCGAGCGATACATTTCCGCGGAGTCCTGTCACTCATCCTGTCATCAACCCTCATCCTCAGCGGCTGCACCAAAGCCCTCATCCATGACGACGTGAAATATGCTCAGACTGGGGCGCACTGTTCTGGATCGGAAGGGGTGGATGACTCGTCACTGGCCGTGCTGCCTATTCCCGTCGTGGCCTTCTTCGTCCCCCACTGGAATCTGCACGATATCAAAGCCGATGACTATCTGAAACGTTGCGGCGAATCCACCAAACTGATCAACCGGAACGTGGAAATCAATCGGAACTGGTGTATCCCAGCTGGGCTCACTCGCATCATCAGCCTAGGGATCTGGCAATGGTGTCCGGCGATTGTCTCGTGGGACGCAGATGTCAGAACTTCGTGATGAGTGATCAGTGATGCGTGATAAGGAGGGTGGATACGCTTGTCTTTCTGCCTTCTCCCTCGCACCGCTCATCACAGATCACTCATCACCCATCACATCTTTTTTCTCACCACCAGCACGCCGTCGCGGATCGTGACGAGCACGGCAGAGACACGCGGATCGCTCGATACCGTTCGATTTAACTCCTGAATGACCGCCGTCTTCTCATCCGGTGGCGGTTGTTTCAACACATCCCCGTCCCACAAAACGTTATCGATGAGCAGTGCCCCCTGCGGCGACAGCAAGTCGAGCGCCCGCTGGTAATAATTCACATAATTGATTTTGTCCGCATCGATAAAGATCAGATCGAATGGTCCCGCGAGCTGCCGCATCGTATCGAGCGCCGGCCCCATGCGAATCTCGATCTTCTTGCCGATGGGCGATCGCGCGAAGTACCGGCGCGCAAGCGCGGCAGACTCCTCATCGACTTCGCATGTGACCACGGTCCCATCAGCCGGTAACGCTTCGGCAAAACAGAGGGCGCTATAGCCGGTAAACATGCCGATCTCCAGCACGCTACGGGCCTGCGCCAGCTGCGTCATCATCTTCAGAAAGGCCCCTTCGAGCGGCCCGACGATCATCTGAGGGGACTCCATGCACCGCTGAGTCTCCTCCCGCAAGGCACGACAGAGGTCCGACTCCGGCATAGAATGGCCTTGGGCATAGGCTTCGATATCAGCAGAGACGAGAGTCTTCATGATTCGATGCGATCACCGGTTTGAAAACGGATAGTCTGTTACGTACACTAGCTGAAAAAGCAGAACCAACCCGCACGATCATAGCACGACAATTCTTAAGAGGCTGCGGGAAAACTCGGTGTATGCGAAAAGCACGGTTAAAATACTCCGAGTGGCACCGTGGCCTGAACAACCGCAGGATGCTCAAAAAGGCCGTCCTCTTCGTCCGTCGTTCGCACTTCGTATCTCGTCGTTCGCAGTCAGGATTATCGTTGTCTGCGAGATACGCTTCACGAAGGACGCTTCACGGTCTTTGCTCTGGCGGTCTTTTTCAGCATCCTGGTAAAGGAGAGACGCGACTGTGAAGACCCTGAAGACCGTGGAAGATCTGACGACCAGACTCTTGGAGATCCAGCGCATTAACAGCGCGGCCTCGCTCCTCTCGTGGGATCAGGAAACCTACATGCCGGCCGGCGGTGGCGAGGCCCGCGCCGAACAAATTTCGACGCTCCAGGGTATTGCGCACCAGAAGCTCGTCTCGCCGGAGATTGAACGGCTGCTCACAACTTGGATCGATCCACAAACCGGCACCATCCAGGACACACCAGGAGACGCCTGGGACGAGCCCTCTCGATCCTTGCTTCGTGAAGTGTGGCGGGACTACAGCCGCGCGAAGAAACTGCCTTCCGATTTTGTCGTGACGCTCAGCCGGGAATGCTCGCTCGCGCAACAAGTGTGGGCCGAGGCGAAGAAAGCAAGCAACTTCGCCATGTTTCTGCCGAACCTCCGCACCGTCCTGTCGCTCAAAAAACAGGAAGCCCAATATCTCGGCTACAAGGACTCGCCCTACGATGCGCTGCTGGACGTGTATGAGCCTGGCTCGACGATCGCCGCACTCCGCCCCCTGTTCGCACAAGTCAAAACCCGGCTCGTTCCGTTGCTGCGAAACATTCAGAACAGCCCGGCTCAGGTCGACGACGCGGTGCTCTTCCACAGCTACGATACAGTTCGACAGATGGAATTCGGCCGGTTGGTCTTAGTCGCTATGGGCTACGACTTCGAACGAGGGCGCCTCGACCTGTCCTCGCACCCCTTCACAACCTCATTCCATCCGACGGACGTTCGCGTGACTACGCGCGTCTTCGAACATGATCTGCAATCCTGCTTATTCAGCTGTATCCATGAAGGAGGCCACGGCCTCTACGACCAGGGGCTCGATACGCGCTACTTCGGAACACCGCTCGGCGAGTCGGTCTCGCTCGGCATTCACGAGAGCCAGTCGCGCATGTGGGAAAACTGCGTGGGACGCTCGCGCGCCTTCTGGCGCTTCTTCTATCCGATTCTGCAACAGACCTTTCCCCAGCAATTGGGCGCCCTCGACGGGGAACAATTCTATGCGGCCATCAATCGCGTGAAGCCGTCGCTGATTCGAGTCGAGGCCGACGAGCTCACCTACAATCTCCACATCATGCTGCGGTTTGAAATCGAGCAGGATCTCATCGAAGGCAGGACCAGCCCGGAAGACTTACCTGAAATCTGGAACCAAAAAATGAAGGACTATCTGGGCATCGTTCCCTCGAACAACGCGGAAGGCGTATTGCAAGACGTGCACTGGTCGTTAGGGGCCTTCGGCTACTTCCCGACCTACACGCTGGGCAATCTCTACTCCGTCCAATTCTACGAGCAGGCCAAACTGGAAGTTCCGCGGCTGGAAGAGAACATTGCGGCAGGACACCTATTGGAACTGCGGCGCTGGCTCGGACAGAAAATTCATCGCTGGGGCCGGATGTTCACGCCGGATCACCTGGCCCGACGAGTGAC
>JBEGVJ010000123.1:0-5597 GCA_041178465.1 Nitrospirota bacterium | reverse complement strand
CGTGGGCCGGCGGGGAACCAGGCGAGATCGAGCGGGCCGTGGTTGTGGAGAGCGGGGCCACGCCGGAGAGTCTTACCGAAGCCGCGAAGGCCTGCGGGTTTCGCGGTGAACGGCGTTCGCTTAGAATCCCCCTGACCGATTTGGAATGGAGCCTGGACGGCTCCGTCCTCACCCTTTCGTTTTCGCTGCCTCCCGGCGCCTATGCGACGAATGTGCTGCGCGAGCTCATGAAGGTGGGCGAGGGGCCGGAGGCGAGGGGCAATGGGTAGGGGGCAACCAGCCACGCGTTACTGGCTTAGAAAGTCACAACGTCGTCAAGTCAAAACGCTTGAAAGTCCTGGTGCGACTTGATGACGTTTCGACCTGTGGACGTTCTGACTCGACTTCAGGGTTTGCTTCGAAAGAAGAACGATCCATAGAGGCCGGCGATGGCGATGGTGACGAGTTCAATCGTGAGCAATAATCGGCTCACGACGGCATCCGGTGTGGGCGGAGAGAGGACGAAATGCATGCCGAGAAACTCAGGCGGCTGTGCCGGAGGGGTTTCCCAGGGTGGGAACAGGATTGCGAGGGCCAGCGCAACCACCATGCCGTAAATAAATTGGATATTTAACTGTTCCGGTTGTGGCTCGACGGGTGGCGGCGGTGGCGGAGAGAGCTCAACGTGGTCGGCATGAAGCCGTTGGCCGCATTGCGTGCAGTAGCGACTAATCTCCGGTAGCTCGCGCCGACAAGATGGACAGATTTTCATAGGTGGCTAGGCTACACGGAACCACGTTGCTTTGCTAGCAGGCTATGAAAAGAATTGGCCTTGGATCATATGCCGTATGGCGCTGTGTCGTAATAGCCGGCAGGATGCTCAAAAAGGCCTGTTCATTGACAGGGGAAAGAAGGGCTTCCTATAATCCGCGCGCCAGACGATTGATTCACAAACCCTATTGGTCGGAACCCATCCCTCTTCTCAATTATGCAGACCGTCGATCGTATTGGAGTGATCGGTGCCGGTGCCTGGGGGACAGCCCTCGCCAAGCACATGGCGGAAAAGGGGCTTCGCGTTAGGCTCTGGGCTTATGAGCGTGACGTGGTCGAGGCGATCAACCAGACGCATGAGAATCGTGTGTTCCTGCCCGGCGTCACCCTGCCTTCCTCGCTCACTGCGACCGACTCGCTTGCGCAAGCCGCGAGCGACTGCGATGGGCTTCTCTTCGTCGTGCCTTCGCATGTCGCCAGGCTTGTCCTCCAGCAGCTTGCTCCCTTGTTGTCCCCTTCCATGCCCGTGATCAGCGCGACGAAGGGCGTCGAAGAGGAAACGTTCAAATTAATGACGCAAGTGATGCAGGAGGTTCTTCCCGCACCGTTGCATGCCAAGCTGATGGTTTTGTCCGGGCCGAGTTTTGCGGCGGAGGTGAGTCAGGGGCAGCCCACTGCGCTCTGTCTTGCGGGACAGGAAGCTTCGCTGGTGAGCGCCTTTCAAGCGGCTTTGATGACGCCAGCCCTACGGGTTTATGCGGATAGCGACATGATCGGCGTGCAGTTGGGCGGGGCCTTGAAAAACGTGATGGCGTTGGCCGCCGGGGTCGTCGATGGACTGGGCCTCGGCCATAATGCGCGGGCCGCATTGATTACGAGAGGGTTGGCCGAAATGGTCCGGCTCGGGCATGCGATGGGCGCCGATACAAGAACGTTTTATGGACTTTCCGGTGTGGGGGACCTCGTCCTCACTTGTACGGGAGCCTTGAGCCGGAATCACACGGTCGGCGTGAGGCTGGGGAAAGGCGAGAAGCTGGAGTCGATCCTCGGCAGTATGAAGGCTGTGGCGGAGGGGGTGCGGACTGCCAAGGCGGCGTCGGGGTTGGCCCAGCGGCACGGAGTTGAGATGCCGATCGTGCGTGAGGTCAACGCGGTATTGTTCGAAGGCAAATCCTGCCGCAAGGCGGTGACCGATTTGATGGAGCGCGATGCCAAGCCGGAGAAATGGCAGGCATGAATCCGAAGGCGCTTGAACGACTGCTGACCAAGGTGCAGGCCGGCACGTTACCTGTGGCAACGGCTATCGAGCAGCTCCGCACGTTGCCCTATGAAGATCTCGGGTTTGCCTCGCTCGATCATCATCGGTCGCTACGGCAGGGATTCCCCGAGGTCATTTTCTGTGAGGGGAAGACGACAGCGCAGATCCGCGCCATTGCCAAGGCCCTGCTGAAACATCACCGCCCGTTGTTGGCCACGCGTGCGACTCGCCAGGTCGCTACGCTGATCAAACGGCTCGATCGTCGAGCGGTCTATCATAACGAAGCGCGCATCGTGTCGATCCGCGACCCCAAACAGCGATTGCAGGGGCACATTCTGGTGATTACAGCCGGCACGTCTGACATTCCTGTCGCCGAAGAAGCCAGGGTGACGGCAGAGGTGATGGGGAGCAAAGTTGAGACGCTCTATGATGTGGGAGTGGCCGGGATTCATCGCCTGCTGGAGCGCCAGAACCGACTGATGCAGGCTCGGGTGGTGGTGGTGGTGGCAGGGATGGATGGAGTCTTGCCCAGCGTGGTCGGCGGGTTGGTGCCCTGTCCGGTCGTTGCGGTGCCGACGAGTCGGGGCTATGGCGCAAGTTTCGGCGGGCTTGCCGCTCTGTTGACGATGTTGAATTCCTGCGCGGCGGGGGTCGGGGTGATGAATATCGACAATGGATTCGGGGCCGGCTGTCTCGCGCACCGGATTAACCTATTGGGGGAAGGGCGCGACGAGCGGGAAATGCGCGGCAAGCGAGAAAGGTGAGATGCTGAAAGAGTGACAGTTTCTACTTCTCTCGCCACTCGCGCCTGTCTCGCGCGTCTCGCTGCAGTCTATTTCACTTCGATCGTTCCGCGTTTCGGCCAGCCAACCATCTGCGTCCTGGGTCCCTTCTCGCCCTTTGCCAGCAACTTGGCCCGCACTTCGAAATGGTAGAGCCCTGCTCCGGAGGGGACCATTTTTTGGTCCAGTCCGTCCCAGGTCAACACGACAGGGATTTGTGGAGGGGAGGTGCCGTCGGTCGAGGCTGCATGCGGCTCCAATGGGGTACGGGTGGTCAGAAAACGGAGCGAGTTTTTCGACGGTGACGTAATGAATGAGGAAACTTCCAGGAGGGTTGCTCCGTTCAGTTCCTTGGGGAGCTGGACCAGGGCGGAAAACTGCAAGGGACCGGACGAGATCGTGTAGGGGTTAGGGGAGACCTTCAGGTCGAGAATCCTGAGCTCCGGTTCGTGACGCGGGGCCTGGTGGGGTTTCGACTTTGCCGAGGCAACCGCCGGGGCCCAGAGCAGGAGCGCGGCGCAGAGCAGCATCCAGGCGGCCCGAACATTCCGCGGCTCGAATAATGTTACGCCAGGTTTGTTGAAGGATCGGAAGATCGTCATAGAGTTATGCGGGGTATGAATCTATTGTTGCGAAGCGCCCAGTCGGTGGGCCAATGCAGTGGGGATAACACAGCGTTGAGAAGCTGTCAACGCTGTGCCTCGCTGATTGCCGTTCACGCGCGCCTTGGGTAAGATGGGCGCAGTCTGAATCGGGTAGAGAAAGGATGCACGTGGGCGCACATCTCCATTTCGACTGTTATTCCGGCATCAGCGGCGATATGACTCTCGGCGCGCTTGTGGATGTGGGCGTTCCCTTTTTCGATCTGGTGAGCGGGCTGAAGCGACTCCGGTTGTCAGGGGTCACGCTTCGGAGGCGACGGGTGCAGCGAGGGGCGATCCATGCCACGAAGGTGGATGTTGTAATCGCAACAGGCTTGCGCAAGCCGCTCTCGCTTCGCCGGATTCAGGCCATCCTCTCCGCGAGCCGGCTCTCGGACAAAATCAAGCAGCAAAGCCGATCGGTATTCGATCTTTTGGCCGACGCGGAAGGGCAGGCCCATCGTGTGGCCAAGGATCATGTCCATTTCCATGAAGTGGGCGTGCTGGATTCGTTCGTCGATATCGTCGGCGGGCTGATTGGCTGTGACCTATTAGGCGTGACGCGTGTGACGGCTTCCCCGGTTAATGTTGGAACAGGGACGCTGCAATCGGCTCATGGGATTCTGCCGGCGCCAGGTCCTGCGGTCGCCCTTCTCGCAAAAGGGATTCCGATCTACAGCGCCGGCCCTGCCCGCGAACTCACCACGCCGACCGGTATGGCGCTGTTGCGCACGCTGACCTCGGAGTTCGGCCCTATGCCGGTGATGGCACCGACGGCCATCGGTTATGGAGCGGGCGATGCCGATCCCGAAGGCTGGCCGAATGCCTTGCGGGTGTTTCTCGCGCGCCCGTCATTCCGAAGCATGCGCGAACGCGACATCGTACTACAGGTTGAAACCAACCTCGACGATGTGAACCCGCAAATCTATGAGCATGTGATGGAGCAGGTCTTGTCCCATGGGGCGCTCGATGTGACGCTCACTCCGGTCATCATGAAACGGGGCAGGCCCGGCGTCGTCCTGACCTGTCTGGTGGCTCCGGCGCAGCTGGACCAGGTGCTTGATATTGTGTTTCAGGAAACGACGGCATTGGGAGTCCGGGTCTGTGAAGTGAGGCGGCAGATCCTCCCCAGGCGGTTTCTGTCGGTGAAGGTGCCTGGAGGAATTGTCAGGATGAAGATTGCCGATGTGAACGAGTCGACGACCAAAGCGGCTCCGGAATATCTCGACTGTAAGCGGATTGCTGAGCGAACAGGCCGTTCCCTGAGGCAGGTGCTCGAAGATGCAACGCTTGCCTATGCCAAGCAACAGGCGGCTCGGCCGACAGGCCGGCGATGACAGTCCTACTCTATAGCCTCCTGTTCCTCGTCTCCGTCGCGGTGACGTTGGGCGCCTGTACGCTTTTCACGAACGCCATTGAGTGGCTGGGCAAGCGATTCGATCTGTCAGAGGGCGCGGTCGGCGGTGTGTTGGCAGCCATCGGCACGACGCTTCCAGAGACGTCGATCCCGATCATCGCCATTTTCTTCGGGGCCAGCCGTGCCGAAGCGGAGGTGGGGTTGGGCGCGATCCTCGGCGCGCCCTTTATGCTGAGCACCCTGGTGATTCCCATTTTGGCCATCCTGCTGGTGGTCTACGCCAGACTGGGGAAGCGAACCGCTGCGTTCCGATTGAGCTATCCCGATGTGAGGAGCGATCTCTCCTTCTTCGTAGTGGCCTATACGGTCGCATTGGCCTGTGTCTTTGTCTCCTCTCGGCTGGTGCATATCCTGGCCGCTGTCGGGCTGATGAGTCTCTATCTGTATTATGTGAAGCTGAAGTTTAGCGAGGTGGCGGAGGAAGAAGAGGGGGGCGAGGGCGGTGGGCTGGAGCCTCTGTTTTTTGCCAAAAAGGCGGCAGTCCCGTCGTTCGGATTCATCGGACTGCAAGCCGCTCTCGGGTTGGCCGGTCTTGCGCTCGGCGCGCATCTCTTCGTGCTCGCGGCCAAAACGATTGCCGGAGTCCTGTCGATTTCGCCATTGATCCTGGCTCTCCTCGTCGCGCCCTTGGCGACTGAGCTGCCGGAGATGTCGAACAGTTTTCTCTGGCTCTATCGAAAGAAAGATCGTCTGGCGGTCGGGAATGTCACAGGCGCGATGGTCTTTCAGGGTACAATCCCTGTCTCGAT
>JBEGVJ010000122.1:0-6893 GCA_041178465.1 Nitrospirota bacterium | reverse complement strand
TCAAGTTTACGCCTCCCGGCGGCACGATTGAGATTAAGACAGAGGTACAAGACAATACGTTCTTGCATGTTGGTGTGTCCGATACAGGCTGCGGGATCCAACCGGATGAACTCCCACGAGTATTCGAAAAGTTTTTTCGTGGGGGATCCGTACAGACAGACGGTCGCGGCGCAGGATTGGGGTTGGCTATCGTTAAAAGTTTGGTGGAGCTCCATGGGGGGCACATTGAAGCTGAAAGCATTCCAGGAACCGGTAGCCGTTTCTTCTTCACCCTTCCCCTACATCACTCCTAAGATTGCTCCACGCTTCTCTAGTAATCCAATACGTATCTGTTCGGATAATGCATGTATTCGTTCGGATACTCGTTGAGTTTCATATGAATCGTCCAATTTAATCGTGGCCTGACAGTGAATTCCTAAAGCCACGATTGATCAATGCCTTATCGACTTCTCAGCATCACAACTTTTTCGAGTCTTGCTGGCACAGGGGTTGCGGTAGCATTGGTACGATGCTTCCGAAGATGACTCACGCAATGGAAACGATTTTAAGCTGGAATATTTTTGGCGAAGCGAGAAGCCGGTGGACCCTTGCTGTGACAGGCGCATGCTTGCTCCTCAAGCAGGGTGCCCTCAAGATTGTGCCGATCTGGAGTGGCCCCATCGCCCCACGCTTTTGCCATCGAGGCCGCGTCCCGACTCCGTGCGGGCACGCGGCCTCCCAACTCGAACGCCTCTGTGACGCACCGCGCCACGCACATTTCGATCGTCTATTCAATTAATTCCAACGCTTTCATGAAAGGATTTTTATGCCACCACAAACGGTGTTATCACCAGTCGGCGAGACTGTTCGGCAGAAGAAGCAGGTCAATGCTACAGCCTCGCGCAGGGTTCGGCTAACCGTCAGCCTCCCTAGCGATCTCGTCGATCGTCTGCGCGATGCGGTGTATTGGAGCCCTAACCTGAAGCTCGCTTGGCTGATCGCTCAGTCCCTACGGACCTCTCTGGCGGACCTCGAAACGTCACGCCAGAGCCCGTTCCCGAAACGGATGATGGCACTCCGAGCAGGGCGCCCTCGATTGGTTGGTCAAGCAATGACTGTACAGCCTCGTGCCAGACTCAACGAAAACGCTACAGCCATTCCGGCCGAGAAGCTCGCAGAGACGGCCCTTGGCTCACAACCGTCCATTCCGTGATAGCAAATCGCTGGCTTCGCTTCGCGAAGCAAGCCGCCCCCATCAATCTCTCATGAATGGCAGACTCCAAGCCTGCCCTGCATTTTATCGTCCGGATAGACATTGAGAATATCCGGACCACACCTACGAGGAAGTGCGGCTGGCCATAGTGAGAGCTAGCGGGGATGTGACACGCGAACCCTACGAGCGGGATCGCTTGGAAGCCGTAAGGACCTGTTTGAAAACCGTGCGAAGGCCGAAGTAGGCAAAGGAGTCTTTCAGGTTGGAATATAGTCGCTTGAAGGATCCCATATCTGGATTTGTCACATATTCCATCGTGAGGGCGATCCGTTCTTCCCCCTCGCCAAGTGGAGTCACCGCATGCCAAAGCTTGTCCCCGTTAAAAATCACGAGATCGCCCGGGTGAGTAATGAGCTCAAGATGCTTGGGTGCCTTGACCGGATCATCCTTAAATAGCTCGCAGACCAGCTTGCATTGTGTCGACTTATCGACGAGTCCCATCAATATGGTATAGCGTGCCCCCTTGTAATAGGAGGTGTCGTAGTGAAACCCAATGTGGTCCCCCGGCTCCGTGTAGTAATACAGCGCACACGAATGGGGATCGTTCTCAGGGCATAGGTTAAGCTTGGCCTTCACTAAACGGCTCAAGAACCCGATGAAGGCCTCGGATCGATACAGGTCGAGAAAGCGTGGAGCCCTCTCCATCACCGTGTAATAGCTCACACTCCCGCCTTTTTTGTGACCGGGGATATAGTTGCGATTCAGCTCGCTCTTCACCCCTTGTGCTTGGGGGACGAGAGACTCTTCCACCACCAACCGCGGGAGAAACTGTGGAATAAACAGGAACTCATTCTGGTCCCAATACTCACGAGAAAGTCGGTCGAAATCCAATTGTTTGACTGCTTCATTGACCGCTTCAGCTAAAGACATAGAATTCACCTGTTCCTCAATTGTCCTGTTCACCGCCTCGAACACAGGCCGGACGGCTTCACTGCGGGGCACTGAACGTCGGAGCCTTCACCACTTCCACATCGGCTGGCAACTTGAAGTCGAAGAGCGCGTCGCCGAGACCGAGATTGGATTGGAGCGACGAAAATTCAAAGCTTGCGACATTGCCGCTCGTTTCATGCAGCGTAACCGTCCGAATAAAATAGGTCTTGGGAAACACTTCCAGCACGATCCGTTGTAACGCTCGCCCCTCGTCGCCCCCTTGTGCCTTCGGCAAGAGGGTAAGCAGTCGAATGCCTCCCATCCCTCGGCCCTTCCCCGGCGTCGGTTCAATGTCGAACGACTCCTCCAGCTTCGCCGCCCCCAGCAAAAGTTCCAATGGGGCCTTAGAGGCGGCCATCTGCGTCAGCTTTCCCACCAGGACTTGCTTGTGCTCCGGCACATACACCTTGACATCATCCCGATGGACATAGATCTCCTCGACCGATGGGTCGAGATAACTCCATCGTAACCGGCCAGGCTTTTTGATGTACACCTTCCCTGATGACTTGATGGGCCGCTCAAACCCCTCAATCGTCGTCTTTTGCGTAAAATCCGCCTGAAGATCCTTGGTCTTTTCATATCGTGCCTGGAGCTGCTTCACCACCTCCCGCACTTCCAGCACCGCTTTCTCGTGATCCTCATCGGCGGCAGCAAACGTCAGCGGTGAGGATACGCTCCAAACACAAATGAGCACGCCTCCGACAAAACATGTCCAGTTTAATTTCTTCATCATGCCAATATAGAGGGGTGCGGAGGGTTACGGCGGTTGCGCGTATCGAACGAGCACTGTAACACGCGTGCGCGTTCCGCGAGCACGGCAGTGACCCTCCACACTCCTCACGCCTCTTCCTCGGCTCCCACCGGCCCACGCCGCCCGACGACCTCTCTCCGTCCATCGCGGCCCGCTGCGCCCACAATGCCATCTGTCTCCATTTGCTCGATCATCCGAGCCGCCCGCGGATAACCCACTCGCAGCCGGCGCTGAATCAACGACGCGGAGGCTTGGCCGGTCGACAGGACCAATTCCTTAGCCTGCTCATACACTTCATCCAACGCCTCTTCCTCTTTCGCCTCTTCCTGCTTCAGCGCAATCTGCAACTCTTGATTGTAGGCAGGCCTTGCTTGATCTTTCACGAACTCGACCACGCGACGGACATCGTCGTCTGACACAAACGACCCGTGCCCTCGCATGAGCCGTCCGGTCCCCGAAGCCATGTACAACATGTCGCCTCGACCCAGGAGCGCTTCTGCACCGTTGGCATCCAGGATGGTGCGTGAGTCGGTCTTCGACGACACTTGAAAGGCAATGCGGGCTGGGAAGTTGGCCTTGATCAAACCGGTCAGCACGTCGACCGACGGACGCTGCGTCGCCAGCACGAGATGGATGCCCGATGCGCGGGCCATTTGCGCCAGGCGCGCGATCTTGTCTTCCACTTCTTTCGGCGCCACCATCATCAAATCCGCCAACTCATCGATCATCACAACGATATAGGGCAAGGGCTCAGGCGGAGTCGGCGGCGGCAAAAATGATCCGGGGCTCCCTTCTGGAAGCGCCGTCTCTCCGGCGGAAAGCCGCTCCTCCTCGGAAAGAAATTGAATAGGTAATTCCGACTGGTCCGACTTAGCCTCTGATTCCGCCTCCAACACACCCTGCGCCCCTGCAACTTTTCGGTTGTAGGCATCGATGTTTCGCACCGCTGCCTCGGATAGCAATTTATAGCGGCGCTCCATTTCAGCCACGACCCAGCTGAGCCCGCGCGCCGCCGATTTTGGATCGGTGATGACCGGACGCAAGAGGTGCGGAATGCCGTCGTAGGTTTGAAATTCGAGCATCTTGGGATCGATCAGAAGCAGCTTGACCTCGTCGGGCCTGGCCGAAAACAGCAGGCTCAGGAGCATCGTATTGAGGCTGACGCTTTTCCCGGCCCCGGTGGCGCCTGCCACCAGCAAATGCGGCATCGTTTTCAGGTCCACGATCAGAGGGGCGCCGAAAATGTCTTTCCCCAAGGCCAGGCTGAGCTTCGATTTGGCGCGTGAAAACGCCTCGCTCGTCATGACTTCCTTCATCGACACCGTCTCGCGGTAGAGGTTCGGCACTTCGATCCCGACGACGGACTTCCCTGGAATCGGCGCAACAATCCGAAGGCTGATCGCCTTCAAGGCCAAGGCCAGGTCGTCGGCCAAATTCACAATGCGCGCAACTTTTGTCCCCGGCGACGGTTCGAACTCATACATTGTCACGACCGGTCCTGGACGAACTTCCGTCACTCTCCCCGCAATACCAAAACTTAACAGAGCGCGGGTTAGGACATCGGATTGTGCCTTGATTTCCTCTTCCGTGACACGCCCCAAGGGACCTGACGGTTCGCTCAAGAGCACGGCCGGATCCGGCAGAATATAGTCGCCTGCCTTCGCTTGAACGGCAAAGACTGGTTGGTCGGACTCCTCCTCGATTGCCTCCGCCGGTTCAGGTGCCGATTGTCGTGACGGCTGAATGACCGGCCAGTCCAACTCCGGCTCCGCTGCCGCGGCAGGAAGTGCTTCCTCTATCACCGCGCGAATGGATTTCGAGGATTTCTGTTTGGCTTTCTTGGGAGACGCAGGAACGGATTCTTCCTCCGGAAGCTCCGGAATCCAAGCCCGCACTCTGGCAACCAGCCAGCTGCCCAAGGCTGGAAGCTTCTGCGCCATCTCCGACAAAGAAACGGGTGTCGTGAAAATAAGGGAGATCAACAGCCCCGCGAGGATCAGAATGTGGGCACCGGTACTTGCAAAATAGGCGCGTAAGCTCTCGGCCAACAGCTGCCCGACGAGTCCTCCCGCCATCCCTCGATAAATAAAGCCACTCGAGAGGGTCGGCACCGCCATGATTTCAAGATGGAGAAATCCGCTGAGGAACAGCAGCACTGCCAGCGATGCACTGGCGTTCCGCAGACGAATCGACAAGTCACTCTGAGTAAAGCATCGGACGCCAATCAGACCGAGTAAAAGAGGGAAAAGATAGGCCGCGCCACCGATCAATGAAAAAAGCGTCGAGGCGAAGAACACCCCGGCGGATCCGATGAGGTTACGTGAAGCAGAGAAACCGGCAGCCGTCGAATTCGATTCATTGGGCACGAAGGAGACGAGACTGAGGAGCGTGAGCAAGCTCAACGCGATCAGAACGACTCCGATCACTTCTCGCTTAATGTGTGAAGGGGGAGGAACGGCGGCGCGGCGGGCGTCGCCCCGCTTGGCCGAGGTGGTAACAGCCATGATCGCGATGCTAGCACAGGGAAACGGTCATTTCAAACGAGCGGCCGCCCCAAAGTCCCATCGGGCAGCGACTCCCTCGTCAGGCGAACGCGGCAGCCAGCCTGAGGAAGTCCTCGACCGACAGGGTCTCGGCCCGGCGAGTCGGAACAATATCCACTCGCTGCAAGGCTTCGGCCACGCGAAGGGGCTCATACCCCTCATCCCGCAGCGAATTGACGAGCGTTTTCCTCCGATGCGCAAAGGCCGCCTTCACCAGCCCGCGAAAGGCGGCTTCTTGCTCCTGGCTAAGCCCCGTCTGCTCTTTCGCGCGCAGCAGCACCACCGCCGAGGCCACGTCAGGCCTGGGGCGAAAACACTGGGCTGACACACGAAACGATTTGGTGATGTCGGCTGCATACTGGGCCATCACGGAAAGGATGCCATAGTCCGACCCGCCAGGCTTGGCCACCAATCGATCGGCCACCTCGTCCTGCAGCATGAGCACCATTCGGGGAAACCGGCCCCGCTGGTCGAGTAATCGAAACAACAGCGGAGTTGAGATGTAGTAGGGGAGATTGGCGACGACGACGGTCCCGACCGGTAGCTGTTCAACCGGATAGGCCAGCGCATCCCCACACACCAGCTCCACATTCGGAAGCTCCGCCTGCCTAGTCTCAAGATAGGCATGGAGCAACGGGTCCAATTCGATCGCCGTCACATGGCCTGCAGCCTGGCTCAACGCCTCCGTCAGGGCGCCGCGGCCTGGACCGATTTCCAGCACATGGTCGCTGGGGCTCAACTCCGCCAAGGCGACGATTTTACGCACGATGTTGGGATCGATCAGAAAGTTTTGGCCGAGCCGCTTGATCGGTGGAGGGAGATCAGGAATCGACACCAGTTAATTCCCGCCGGATGGACGAGGCGTGGCTTGCGCCAGTTGCTTCGACAGATCGACCAGCGGCGCTTTGAAATAGTCGATGAGGTCGGTAAACTCTTCCACCAGGTCGTTCGTGAATGAGGGCCCCGGCTGCAGAGAGGCAAACTTCTGTCCTTCCTTCTGGCCCAGGGACTCCGTGAGCAGCGCCACCGTCTTGGCTTTCCACTTTGCCAATCGTTCAGCTCCGGCCACAGTATTGAGCGTCTCCATCGTATCCAGAAAAATCGCATCCAACTCTTTCAACTGCTGCTGAATCATGGTCAGTGGCGCGCTCGACTGGTTGGTCATCAATAAGCTCCTGTTGTTCTAGTCTGTCCGGTCTATTTGGTCTATCCCGTCTATCTGGTCCATTAGGTCTATCCGGTTCGGTCCAAACGAGAAAACCAGACAGACGAGAGAGACAAGACAGACCGGACAGACCCTTCACCGTCTCTTGGCCAGCGTGGCGGCCAGCGCGATCGCCTCCACCAGACTGCCGGGATCGGCGATGCCTTTCCCTACGATATCGAACGCCGTCCCGTGATCGACCGAGGTGCGAAT
>JBEGVJ010000121.1:0-11256 GCA_041178465.1 Nitrospirota bacterium | reverse complement strand
TGGTCGTAACTGCAGACGGCAAATCGTTGCTGTATGCCGCTGGTGGAGGCACAGGCCGTCAGGAGTCCAGTTATCAGGAAAAGGCTAAGGTGGCGATACATTCGTAACCGTCCTGTTTTTTATCCGGTGCTTCCCGCTACAGCGGGAAGCACCGGATTGGTCAACTAGAAGTACGTCGCGGCTTGAATCAAGAACCCGTTCCCATTCATCGGGTTGCCAGCAGTGGTTGCGTTACCTCCGCTGGAAAAGTCTCCGCCGTTAGTGAGACCCTTCGCGTTTTGCTGCGTGTTAAATTGCCAGTCGAACTTGAACACAGTGTCTTCAATCGGTCGGAAGTTTAGGCCGAGCGTTAGCCGCTCAAGCTCCCGTCGATTTCCGATCGTATTCGGCGCATTCCTGGTGCGGTCATCAGTGTCGGTGTCGACATGTTCCCAGCGAACAACCGCGGTGAAGGTTGAGGCATCCGAGAAGTGACTTGGGGCCCACTTCTTCAGGAAATCAGGCATGAAATGATAGTTCCCCTGTATGTAATAGCCCTGCATGCCGGCTGGCCCGATCCCGTTGCCGGTGGCGCCGGTCGCGTTGTTGTTGCTGATCCTCGCCCAGGCTGACTCACCGATCAGCTCGAAGGGGCCTTTCTGGAGAGTCCAGTCGAGTGCAAATAGGCTGATGCGCCCGGCCCCGACGGCCCCAGCGGATGGTTTGTATTGACCATGATAACCGGAGCCGGCGACTTCGATGCCCAACATCGGGCTGAAGGCAAGGCGGCCGACGACTGCCTTGCTGTCGTCACGGTCCCGAGAGAGATTCCCCCGTGTATCCCGCAGGCCTCGGTCGGTGGGTGCAGAGCCCGGTGAGAGGCTGGACATGCCGTTGACTGCATATAATTCGTAGTCCAGCTTGGATCGGGAGGATGGGTAAAGGGTGCCGTAGAATCCGGCGCCCGATTCAAACCAGGTGCTAGGGATGATGATCCTGGATACCATCGGCCGATCGACGAGGTCGTTCAATGGCGAGTCATGTAGCAAGTTGAACTTGCCGACCGGCATCAGGAGGATGCCGGCGCGGATATTGATGGCCTCGTTGACCAAATAGTCCAATTGGGCAAATTCAATTTGCATCGTACCGTCTGAGACGCCAGGTCCTCCGCGCTCGATCTCGATTTCCGTTGCGAACTTCACATGGTCGGTGATGTCCGCATAGATGAAGGGCACCATCCGCTGTTGGCCAAAGCTATGGCGGCTGGGATTGTCCAGGTTCTGACGCGAAAGGTTGTTATACATGACATCCGCGTAGCCACCCACCGTCGCTTTTGGCGCGCTCAAGAAGGGCTTGGCGTAGATCAGTTTTCCTGACCCGGTTGAGCCGAACCCGAGCGGGATGCTTTCCTCTCCCTTACGTTCGACTCTGATGTCGGTTATGGGTCCGGTCGGGGTGGGATACTGAACGGTTCCCGGCTGTCCCTCTTTTTTTTCCATGGTTCGTTCCATGGGACTTTCGCGCCGCTCATGTTCCTGCATCTTCTTGTTGACGGCTTCATCGACTAATTTCTTAATGTCCTCCGGGGTCATGTTTTCCGCCAACGCCGGCATGACCGGCAAGCTGGCGATGACGAGAGCCCCGAGGATTGACCGGATCTTCATCGGTATCCTCCACGGTGAGTAAGATGGTTGTGGTCTGACTCGGGACTCAATGGTCTCTGGCCTTCTTGAAGAAATGAATGGTCCGTACAAAGGAACCGCACAACGATGTTTCGGATGCCTCCTTTCGTGAAACGAATCATGATGCAACGGTGCTCCATCCTTCTATGGAAGAGAAGGGGATAACCACAATGCGCTTGCAACGCTTGCATTTGAGCTCAAGTCCGCTGCCGCACACCTTCGCAATGAGCTGCCCGCATTCGCAGCGGGTCTCACTGCTGTGGCAACGTTCCGCAGTTGGAGTCTTGGTGGTGATCATGAAAAGTTCTTGTAAATGAAATTGAGAACGATTATTAATATCCTGACAGGCCCCTGGTTGTCAAGAGGGGGGATTGGCGAAGTTCAGAGCGGGAGGGCCATGCATTCCTGCTGGGGATTCCCTATAATTAGTTTAAATGTGCTGTCCCGATGGAGGCTGAGATTGGCCAGGTGGAATTGGGTTGCTGGAATTTCGCTGTATTGCATCGGATGTGCGGCAGACATGCCCCCGGTTGTGGATCTGACGCAGGTAAAGGATCCTTTGGTTTTTGGTCGGGTCGTGGCTGTGATAACAGGTGAAACAAGCAGAATGTATAAACCGGAAGTGCGATTTTTTGACGTGGAAGATCAACAGTCTCATGCGCGGTTTAATGTGGAGATCAAGTCGGAGGATCGCCATTTTGCTATCTCTCTTCCCGCCGGTGATTATCGGATCAATCGAGTTCAGATCAGCGAGGGCCCCTTCATGTCTATGGCGCAGTTGAGCGCGGAATTTTCTGTCGAGCGGGATGAGGTGACCTATCTGGGTACGTGGCGATTCGGAGTGGGTTCACCGGGGTACGGGCGCATGGTGGCGTTGTCGATGGTGATGGATCCTGATGAACGGTCGCAGGCCGATACCTTTCTCTCGAAACAGTACTCGACCTTGCACGGAGTCTCCGTCACGGCGACCCTTCCTAAGCCTTCAACCGTTGAAACGCGGCTATACGAAGTGATGCCATACCCGCGTTATCCTCGATATTTTCAGCGGCATGTTTGGTAGGAGCCTATTGATGAACACGAGCCAGGTTGGCGTACTTGTCTGGTGTTTCTCTCTGATCCTTCTCGTGGGATCGAGTTGTGTCGCCCTGTCATCTGGCGGACCAACTGTGGTGGTGAAGCGGACGCAGATGCATATGGGGACGCTCGTCTCCATTACAGCTGTCGCGTCAGCCCATGAAGATGCGAACAAGGCAATCAATGCCGGGTTTATGGAAATCAAACGGCTTGAGCAGCTCTTAAGCACATGGATTCCTGAAAGCGAGTTGTCTCATGTGAATGTCTCGGCGGGAGTCATGCCGGTTCATGTGAGTATCGAAACCTTGACGATCGTTCAACGTGCAATACAGGCTGCGGAGATGACCGGTGGTGGATTCAATATTGCCATTGGCCCGGCGGTCGATGCATGGCGTGTAACCGAAGGCCAACGCATACCGACAGAATCCGAGCTAGATGCCCTTCGGCCCTTGGTGGACCTGCTGGCTGTTCATGTCGATGCGCGGGAGCAGACGATCTATCTCGATAAACCAGGGATGCGGATCGATGTGGGAGGAATCGGCAAGGGTTACGCAGCCGATCAAGCCGTGATGGTCATGAAGAAGGCCGGAGCGGTTGCTGGAGTCGTGGCTCTCTCAGGGGATATCAAAACATTCGGTCGGTTGCCTGGCGGGAAGATGTTTCCCGTCGGCATTCAACATCCGCGACAGGACGGAGCGGTGCTGGCGTGGATTGATTTGCAGGACGAAGCTATTTCTACCGCTGGGGACTACGAACGGTTTTTCGAGCGAGATGGAGTCCGGTATCATCATGTTCTCGACCCACGTACGCTCCAGCCGGCGCGTGCATGCCAAAGTGTGACGGTCATTGCCAAAGAAGGGGTCTGGGCCGATGGGCTGGATACGGGAATTTTTGTGATGGGACCGGAGCGTGGCATGGAGCTAGTCAAAAAGCTGCAGGACGTTGAGGCCATTATTGTCGGTCACGACGGCCGCGTATTTGTCTCATCCGGCTTAAAGGCTCGCGTTCGGTTTCCGTCCGATTCCGATGCCAAAGGCCAAGCTCAATGATGCGGATCCTTCAGCAACTCGTGCTTATCTGCGCCGTAGGGGCAGTCAGTGCCTGTTCGGAGTTCGAAACCCAGTACTTCAAAGATCGTGTTCATGAAGCCACGACCGAGCGAGTGGCCAAGCGCTATGGTCCGCCCCACAAGATTGAGCAGCGTGAGGGCCATCAAACGGTCTGGACCTATTTCGACAGGGGGAGCGCCAGCTCAGGCTATGCCGGTACGGCCCGGTCATCATTTTGCCGTGCCTACGTGCTGACGTTCGATCAAGAAGGGGTCCTGCGAGACTGGAAGCTGCTGGAGTGCCGGGGGTAATTAAAGCGGCAGTGTGCCCCTCACATCATCGGTCCAACCGATAGCTCATGGGGATCTTGATCGTCATGCGAGGCCGTCCCAGCGGGTGCGGCAGGTGGAATGGGGCTGCCTGCCTAATGGTTTCAACCGCAGCCGTATCGAGGCTGGGGTAGCCGGAGCTCTGAAAAATCTCCACATCGCCAACGCTTCCATCCTCGTTGATCACCGCTTTCAACACCACCTTCCCTTCGGCTCGATCGACTCGAGCTGCGGCGGGATAGCGTTTGAATTCTTCCACACGGCGTAAAATTGTTTCAGAGAGCCACCCGTAGTCGCGTTTCGCCGGTTCGTTCGATGGTGCAGGGGAGATGGCCGCTATCTGTGTTGGCGCCGTATCTGTCTGGGCTGTCTGTTCGAGGGCTGCGGCAGGCGCGCTTGGTGGTGACGGATGAGCCGCAGCTTTTCCAGAGGTGGCCACCTGTGTTTCGGCTGGTTTCTCTATAGGTGGAGCTTCGGTAACCGCCGGGGCCGCAGCCTCAGGTTTGATTAGTGCTGCCGGATGAGCTGCAGGTTTTGCGGAGACGGGTACCGGCACGTCAGCTGATTTCTGAATGGATGTGGTCTCGGCGGTTCTTGGTGCCACAGTCTCATGTTTGATTGGTTCGGTCGGTTGTGTTGGGTGAACCGCTGATTGTGGGGGTGCTGTTGGTCGCGGTGGGGTCGGTGCGGGAGGTTCAGTGATCATCGGGGTGACGGTTCGTTCAGAGATAGAGGTCGTCTGTTGCGCAAGCGGCTGGGACGACGGGGGTGTCGATGAAGCTGGCCTGGCCGGAGTTTGGGGTGGGAGTGCTGCTGGTGTCGTGGGTTGTGCCGGGGGAACCATGGCGACGTTCCACTTGAACGGCTCCTCTTGTGGCGCGAGTTGGACCTGCTTCACGAACAGGATTGCTGCGAGCACCACTGCTCCGTGGAGGAGGACCGAGACGAGCCAGCCCTGGACGTGAAATCCCCTATGCCCCTCGGAGCGATGTGATCCAGCAACAGTCACAGCCGAATGACTTCCAAGCTGACTTGTTGAAACCCCAGCCCCCGCACTTCATCCACCACGGACACGAATCGTTCGAGCATGGTGACTTTATCCGCCCGCACGATGACCGCCGATTCTCGCGGCTCCGCTGTCAGCGCACCCTGGAGCCCTCCTTCGGGAACGGCCCGGTCGTTGAGAAAGAGTGAGCCGTCGGCAGTCAGGGTGATCACGATGGGCGCATCTTTGCGATCGCCCACTTCTTTCGCTTTGGCTAAATTGACCGGAATCTGGCCGCTGCTGATAAAGGTAGCGGTGGTCAGTACGATGACCAATAAGACGAGCATGACGTCCACGAGGGGGATGACGTTGATCTGGTCAATGTCTCGCTGCATGCTGTTCCTTGTATAGGGCGAGGAGCTCGGTCACTTTCCGCCGGAGCACGTTGTTCATGACAACGCAGGGAATCGCGACCAGTAGTCCGACCGCCGTGGCTTTCAGCGCAAGGCTGAGCCCGATCATGATGGCGTTGACGGCCATGGTGCCGGAGGTGCCCATTGTATGGAAGGTGAGCATGATACCGAGCACGGTACCCAGCAAGCCGATATAGGGGGCGTTCGCGGCGACCGTACCGATGATGACCAAGCGTTTGGTCAAAGCCATTTCCAACCCCAAGCTGCTGGGGTACAGGGCGAGATCGACGCGGCGGTAAAAGAGCCACCGCTCTACCGCGACAGCCACGGTCCAGAGACTGAGTGCTAAGAGAAGTCCGATGATTCCGTAATCGACTATGTTTTGCAGCGCGTTCATGGGCGAGGCCTCGCTTTCGTTGCGTGATTCACGGACCGGTAGGGCAAGGGACGGTCCTGAACATCTATCAATGCCAGATCGTGAAAAAGCCTGTCAATGCTCTCGTGCGATCGTTCGAATCCGCTTCGACGATTATCTGGCCGATTTATCCTGCCGGAAGAGCACTGTATGGGTCGCCAAGACTCGGACTTCCACCGTCGTACCGGCCTGGTAGACGCTTGTGGAGCCCTGACTGCTATGGACGATTTGGCCTGAGGGGAGGCTGACGGTGTAGAGATTTTCCGAGCCGCGGAATTGGCGGGAGATGACGCGTGAGCGGGCGCCTTCCAAGGGGACCAGATGAATGTCGTCCGGCCTGATCATGACGACCACGGCAGTGCCGTCCTGGCATTCGAGCGTGTCGGGAAATTCTCCCAGCTCGGTGCGGACCATGCCCTCGGATACGGTTCCAGGAATGAAGTCTGCCTGACCGACAAAGTCGGCCACGAAGGGCGTGGCCGGCATGTGGTACATCATTTCCGGCGTATCAAATTGCTCCAAGCGGCCTTGGTTGAGGACGGCGATGCGATCGGCCATGGCAAAGGCTTCGTCATGGTCGTGTGTCACAAGCACGGTCGTTGTTTTCGTCCGGCGCAATAGGTCGTGTAATTCTTGCCGCATGCGCCCGGCCATGTCCGGGTCCAAATTGCTGAAGGGCTCGTCGAGCAGCAGCACGACAGGATTCTGGACGAGGGCGCGAGCCAGCGCGACACGCTGTTGCTGGCCACCCGACAATTCATGCGGATAGCGCCGCTCGAATCCTTCCAATCCTGTAAGCCGCAGCATCTCCTGGACGCGTTCGGCGCGCAGGCTTCGAGTGAGCTGACGGAGACCGAAGGCGATATTGTCCTGTACGCGCAGGTGGGGAAACAGCGCATATTCTTGAAAGACCATCCCGACGCGCCGGTTCTCTGTCGGAGTCATGACGTCCGGCGACGACACGAGTTGGCCTGATAAGAAAATCTGCCCTGAGCGAACCGGCTCAAATCCTGCGATCGCCCGGAGAATCGTCGTTTTTCCGCAGCCAGAGGGGCCGAGCAGGCAGAGGATTTCCCCTTCCCTTGCTGTAAACGAAATGTCCTGAACTGCGGGGCGTCCAGTTTCGTAGGCACAGGACACATCGCGCAGCTCCAGGACCGAGGAGACCGGTGTAAAGCGATTCCCCTGGAATGTGCTCTCCCCGGATGGGCTTGATGCTGTGGAATGGTCTGAGGTCACGAAATCACGATCCTTTCTTCAGCATTTTATTAGGCCGCGCGCCAATCTTTCGAGACCAACAAGGCCAGTGCCGGGAGACTCAGAACGACAATCAAGAGCGCGGAGGGGGCGGCGAGCTGAAAATATTCCTCGCTTGCTTCCATCCAGACTCGAATAGCCAGGGTGTCGAATCCTACCGGCCGCAGCAAGAGGGTTGCAGGCAGTTCCTTCATCGTCTGCAGGAACATCAAGACCCAGGCGACGACGAATCCGTTCCGGACGAGGGGCAGCGTGACCCGTCGCCAGGTGGCACGCATCCCCAAGCCCAGCGTGCGCGCAACCTCTTCAAGATTCGGCGTAATTTGCTGGAGCGATGGCTCCAGCGACTGGAGGCCAGCCGGAAGAAAGTGGATCACGTAGGCGACGATGAGGATCAGGACCGACCCATAGAACACCGGGGCCAGCTCGGTAAAGAGGACGAGGACGGCCAGCGCGGCCACCGGTCCCGGCAGCACATAGCCCGCATAGGCAGCTTGCAGGCAGCCCACGTTCAGCAGGGTCGGGCGGCGGCTTGCGAGGTAGGCGAGCGGCAAGCCGATCAATACTCCGCCGGTGGCGGCGCTGGCGGCCAGGATGCCGCTGTTCCAGACGAATCCGAAAAACCGGCTATCGAGTGTTGCTTGTGCTTCTGGCGACAGGCTCCATTGAATCAAGAGCGAGGCCGGGAGGGCGAAGGCCGCGCCGACGATCAGTCCGAGATAGCTGGTGACAGCGATGGTGCCGAGCCAGCCATAACGGTGCCGTTGCGGAGCCCGGTAGCGGCCAGTTGTCTGATAAAACCGGCTCCGTTGCCGAAACCACCGTTCGGTGATCAGGAAAATCAGCGCGAGCACGACCAGCAAGAGGCTCAAGATGCTCGCGGCGGTATTGTCGGACCGGCCGGTCATTTGCTGAAACACGGCATAGGTGAGGGTTTGGTAGCGAAGCAGGGAGACTGCGCCGAAGTCCGACACGACGTACAAAATGACGAGGGCGACTCCGGCAGCAATTGAGGGACGCATCAGCGGCAGCGTTACGCGCCAGAGGGTCGAGAGGCGGGAGGCGCCGCTGGCCCGTGCCACCTCTTCGAACGAGACGTTCATGCTGAGGAGGGCGCTCCGGCTGAGGAGATAGACGAAGGGAAAGGTATCCAAGGCCATGACGAGCGTCGCGCCCCAATAACTCTGGGGAGAAAAGATTCTGGCCTGGGGGCCGGCTGCTAGTTGCCAGAGATGTTCGACTGGACCGCCGAATCCCAAGAGGTAGGAGTAGACGTAGGCCAGCACGTAGGTCGGCATGGCTAACGGAAGGACCAAGGCGCCTTCCCACAGCCGGCGCCCGGGAAATTCCACGCGAGTGACCAGCCAGGCGGTCGAGACACCCAGGAACAGCGTGATGATCGCCACGCTGGCGGCCAATGAGACGGTATTGAACAGCAGCTCGGGAATGCGGGTGCTCCACAAGCGGCTCCAGACGGCCGGATCGGCCGAGAGGGCTTGCGCGGTGACATAGCCGAGCGGGAGCAGAATGAGGCCTGCAGTGGCTACGGCAAGGAGTTGCAGCGGTGAAGCAAGCTGTTGGCGAATCGTGCTCACGGTTGGTCCCTTCGAGTTACCGGAGACCCACTTGTTCGATCAACGTGAGGGTCGGCTCGCGCAATTCTGCCAGCTTGGTGAGGGGGACCAGCGCGGCGCGGAAAGTCTTTCGCTCCACGAGGGCCGGGTCCGCTTTCACATCCGGGTGGAGGGGATATTCCTTGTCGAGATCGGCGAACAACTTCTGCCCCGCTTGTGCGACCAGAAATTCGACCAGCAGCTTCGCGCTGTCCAGATGTTTGCTCGACTTGACGATGCCGACGCCGGCAACGTTCATGATGGCTCCCATGCCGCCTTCTTGCTGGTCCGGCATCAAGACGGCGATCGGTGCATTGGGCTGCGTGGCAAGGTGGCGATAGACGTAATAGTGATTCACGATTCCCAACGCGACTTGGCCCTTGGCCACGGCATCCACGATCTGCGAGCTTTTCTGGTAGACCTGGCCGTCCGCGTTGGCCTTGAGGCCTTGCAGGAATTGTTTAGTCTTCTCGTCTCCATGCGTGGCACGAATGACCGACACACCTGCTTGCAGATACTCACTGCCTGAATTCGGAATGGCGATCTTATCTTTCCATTTGGGATCGGCAAGGTCGAGGAGCGATTTGATCTGTTCCGGCTTGACCATCGTGCTGTTGTACACGACGATCCAGAACCGTCCGGACAGTCCCACCCAGGCATTATCCGGCGCACGGAACTGCGCGGGGATGGCCCGTTCGACTTCCCGCATGTTCAGGGGGCGGAGAAGGCCCGCTGTCCTGGCCAGTTCCAGACTGCCTGCGTCGTTGGTGATCAGGAGGTCCGCCGATGTGCGGTCGCCCTCTGCTTTCAGTCGATTGACCAATTCAGTTGTGCCGGAGGACAGCAGCTCAATTTGAATGCCGGTGCTGGCCGTGAAGGCGTCGAGTACCGGCTTGATGAGACGCTCTGAACGGCCGGAGTAGATCGTGATCTTGTCGGCAGCTTGGGCGGATGACAGGAAGCTTCCGGTGACGAAGAGCAGGACGAGACAGGAGAAGATCGTTCGGCGAAATGTGGAGAGGGAGGATAGGAATGACATGGGAGGCGTCCTCACGAAATTGAAATTGATAAGCTGTCTCAAAATGATACTAAAAAAAAGCCGCTCCGTCAATGGCGGCAGCGGGAGCAGAGGCCGTAGAGCTCAAGCCGGTGGGTTTTGATGGTAAATCCGTTCTTGGTCGCCACTTCTTCCTGAAGTCGCTCGATTTCCTCGTTTTCAAATTCCACGATCTTCTGACAGCCGGTGCAGATGAGGTGGTCGTGATGGCCCTTGTGCGCGATGTTGTCGTATTGCGTCTGAGAACCGAAGTGCCGGGCCTGTGCCAGGCCGGCATCGCAGAACAGATTGAGCGTCCGGTAGATGGTCGCGAGCCCCAGGTGCGGATCGGACTTGGCCAGCTGGTGATACATGGCTTCCGCCGTAATGTGCTCTTGTCGAAGGAAGGCGCTCAGAATCAACTCACGCTGGCGTGTGAGCTTGAGCTGATGCTTGCCCAGGTGCTCCTTGAGCGCCTTCATTTCTTTGACATGGGTATTCGCCATAACGGTAGCCTCCGAACGGGGTTCATTAAAGACGAAATTGGCCCAACTGGTCAAGGGGGCCGCATTGGAGCGGGAACTGAATGCGCAGAATTGACGGAGATCTCCAGCGCTGTTTATAGTGCGCAGGCCCAACCACGGAAAGAGCGAGGCATTATCGTATGCGGAAACCCAATCAGATTACGGTCGACCGGGCCCTTCTGCTCTATGTCCTGCATCTGACGGAACCCCACGGGCTGCTCAGCGACGTGAAGCTACAGCAACTTTGTTTTTTGTGCGAGCTGCAAATGTTCGGCAAGGGCTTCAAGGGCTTTCACTTCGAATTTTTCCGGTTCGCCTACGGGGCCTTCAGCAAGGACCTCGATAACGATTTGACCTCGCTGCGCCGGAAAGAACGGGTGGAAAACTTCACGCTGTCCGACCAGGCGAAGGAAGAGGTCATCCCCTTGCTGGAAAAAGGTATTGAGGGGGTTGAGACGAACGAGAAGGTTGCGGAAATTTTGAAGGCGGTCGTGACGGTTTATGGTCCACAGGACAGTGGACAGATCACCCAATCAGTCGAGTCAGTTGAATTGAGTACGCCTCAGGATCCTGAGTTTAAGATTCCGATCCGCGATATTGTCTTCCACACGACGCTTCTGGTGCCGTCCCGAATCGAGGCGCAGGCTGAATTTATGCTGCCAGCCCCGGTGCTCGCCAAGCTGAATCTGGCGATGGGTTACGAACTCGGAAGCCGGTAGATCTCGCCGTATTTTTTCTCCACATAGGATAAGAAGGGCTCTGGATCGAGACTCTTGCCGGTCACTCGTCGGGCCAGGTGATCCGGCGTGAACATCCGGCCCCAGCGATGAATTTTCTGTCCGAGCCAGCGCCGCAGTTCCAATAGGTGTCCTGCCGCAATGTTCTCTTCCAGCCGCGGAA
>JBEGVJ010000120.1:0-5681 GCA_041178465.1 Nitrospirota bacterium | reverse complement strand
TTGCCGATGAGGTATTCGTGACCGGGACGGCTGCCGAGTTGACTCCGGTACGGGAGATCGACAATCGCCGGATTGGAGCCGGGAAGCCGGGTCCGATCACCCAAGCTCTGCAGAAGAGATTTTTTTCCATCGTGCGCGGGGAGGACCCTTCCCACGCAGCCTGGCTTACCCGCATTTAGCAGAACTTCGAATTGGTTCCGCTCTCACTCTTCCATTCTCCATGCGGTATTCTTGACACGCGTGAAGCGGCATTCGCTATTTGTGCGAGACTGGCTGGACTTGCGCGAAAAGCGAGACTTGGCGGAGGTTCTATCGTAGCGAGTCGCGCCTGTCGCGCACGTCTTGCGTGACTCGCTCACGCTTCACGAACGACGAGGCGTTGAGCGTCCGTTTAATGCGCGGGGGCTGCGTCGGCGGGCGCGTGGCTTTCAGCGGCCGGGGCTGCTGGCGTCGTGGCCGGGGTTTCCGGGGCGCTAGGGGAAGTCTCTTTCTTTTTAAGATCGATGACCGTGGAGGAAAAGGTCCGTTCTTTTGCCAGGATAGCGAGGCTCAAGGAGGTCAACATGAAGACGGCCGCAACGACGACTGTGAACTTGCTCAAGAAGTTGGCAGGGCCGCGGCTACCGAAGACGGTCTGACTGGAACCCCCGAATGATGCGCCGATTTCAGCGCCCTTGCCGGACTGCAAGAGAATCGCGCCGATCATGAGAAAACAGATGAGCACATGAATGACGATGAGAAAAGTATACATGGCACTCCGATCCGTTAGGCACGCTGTGTCTGAGCAATGCGCACGATTGTAGCAAACGAGTCGAGGTTGAGACAAGCCCCGCCCACCAAGGCTCCGTCGATTGTGTCCGAGGCGAGAAGCGCCCCAATGTTCTGGGGCGTGACGCTTCCGCCATAGAGGACTCTGATGGCCGATGCCGTTTCGCTGTTCCAGCCGGTCTCGACGAATAAACGGATCGAACGGTGGACGGTCACGGCCTGCTCCGTGGTGGCGGCCTGCCCCGTACCGATAGCCCAGACCGGTTCGTAGGCAATGGTGACCATCGCAAGATCCTGTGAGGTCAACCCCATCAAGCTGTTGGTTAGCTGAGTCGTGACGATCGATTCCGTTTTGCTTGCCCCACGTTCGGCCAGGGATTCTCCCACACAGAGGATCGGAGCGAGTCCGTGCATCAGCGCCGCACGGACTTTCTTGTGAATGTCCTCGTCTCGTTCGCCGAAGAGCGTCCGACGCTCGGAGTGGCCGACGATCACATAGCGGCAGCCAAGGTCGCGCAACATCGGAGCGGACACTTCTCCGGTGAAGGCTCCCTGCGGCTCCCAATGAAGATTCTGCGCGCCGAGGCCGATCCAGCAGGAGGGACCCAAGGCGGTGCGGGTCGATTCGAGGGCTGTGAAGGGCGGCGCAAGGACCACGTCGGCGTTGGGGGATTCAGGCAGCCGCTCGCGGAGCTCGCGAACGAAGGTCGCGGCTTCCGCAGTCGTCTTGTTCATCTTCCAATTGCCGACGATGAGAAGTTTGCGCACAGGTGTTCCGATGGTGGTAGAGGGTGTGAATTCAGCGATGCGGCGTTTACACGATGCGATCCGGGAGGGCGGTCAAACCCGGGAGCTGTTTGCCTTCGAGCAATTCCAGCGCGGCGCCGCCGCCGGTCGAGATGAACGACATATTCTCCGACTCGCCGGCTCGATGAACGGCTAAGGCCGTTTCGCCTCCGCCGACGATCGTGAGGGCGTAGGCATTGGCAACGGTATGAGCCATGGCAAGCGTCCCCCGTGCGTAGGCATCGATTTCAAAGACGCCCATCGGGCCGTTCCACAGAATAGTTTTCGCGTTTTGGACTGCTTCGTTGAAGAGTTTCACGGAGGCCGGGCCGATGTCGAGGGCGTACCAGCCTTTCGGAATTTCCTGGACCGGGACGATTTTTGACTCCGCGCCAAGCTCGCGGCTGGCCGCGACGACACAATCGACCGGCAGATAGAACTTCACGCCGCGGGACAGGGCATGCTCCTCGATGCCTTTGGCGAAGTCCAGCATGTCGTTTTCGACCAGTGAGTTGCCGATTTCCAGCCCCTTCGCCTTGAGGAAGGTAAAGGCCATGCCGCCGCCGATAATGACTTTGTCGACGCGCTTGCCCAGATTCTCGATGACGCCGATCTTTCCCGACACTTTTGCCCCGCCGAGAATGGCGACGAAGGGCCGGACGGGGTTTTCGACGGCGCCCTCAAGGTATTCGATTTCCTTCTTGAGGAGGAAGCCGGCGGCCGATGTGCCAATGAATTTGGTGATGCCGACGGTAGAGGCATGGGCCCGATGGGCCGCGCCGAAGGCGTCGTTGACGTAGATGTCGCCGAGGGATGCCAGCGATTTTGAGAAGGCGTCGTCGTTTGCTTCTTCACCCTTATGGAAGCGGAGGTTCTCCAAGAGCAGCACGTCGCCCGGCTTCATCTTGGCGACAAGCCCTTCCACGACCGGGCCGATGCAATCCGGTGCAAAGAGGATGTCTTTGCCCAGGAGCCGTCCCAAGCGTTTGGCCACCGGGGCCAGGCTGTACTTGGGATTGAACTTTCCGTTCGGGCGGCCCAGGTGCGAACAGAGGATGACCTTGGCGCCGTCGTCGACGGCTCGATTGATGGTCAGTAGCGTCGAGCGAATGCGGGTGTCGTCGGTGATTTGGAGCGAGTCGTCCAATGGGACGTTGAAGTCGGCCCGGATAATGACCCGCTTCCCCTTCAGCGAAATATCGTCGATGGTTTGTTTGCGCAGGTTCATTCGCCGGTCCTTACCCTCGATCTGCTGGCAGGCTGCTGAAACAGTCCGCCAGCATTGTTCTCGTCTCGCTCAGAGGCCTTTCGTTTTGGCCGCGATCACCTTAATTAGATCTCGAACCCGGCATGAATAGCCCCACTCGTTGTCGTACCAGGCCGTCACCTTGACCATCCGCTTGTCGATGACCATCGTGAGCGGAGCATCGAGGGTGGCCGAATGGGGATCGCCTTTTTGGTCGATCGAGACGATCGGGGCTTCAGAGTAGAGCAGGATGTCTTTCATGTGGCCGATCGCCGCTTTCCGGAACGCGGCATTGACGGAGGCGACGTCGCAGTCCTTTTCGGTTTCGACGGTCAGATCCACCAGCGAGACATTCGGCGTGGGGACGCGGATCGCGAGGCCGTCGATCTTGCCCTTGAGCTGCGGCAGCACCAAATGCAGCGCTTTCGCCGCGCCGGTGCTGGTCGGGATCATCGACATGCCGGCTGCGCGCCCGCGCCGCAAGTCCTTGTGTGGCAGATCGAGCAACTGCTGGTCGTTGGTGTAGGAGTGAATCGTGGTCATGACGCCGTGCTTGATGCCGAAGTTATCCAACAGTACTTTGGCCACGGGGGCCAGACAATTGGTCGTGCAAGACGCGTTGGAGATAATGTGGTGGATTTTCGGGTCGTAGGCCTCGTCGTTGACGCCCAGGACGAGGGTGACGTCCGGGTTGGACGACGGCGCGGAAATAATGACGTGTTTGGCTCCGGCCGCGAGATGCTTTCCCGCGCCTTCGCGGTCGGTAAAGCGGCCGGTCGATTCGACGACGATGTCGATCTCCAGATCCTTCCAGGGCAGGTCTTTGGGGTCTTTCATCGCCAGCACTTTGATGGGCTTGCCGTCGACGAGGATCTGGTCGTCTTTGGCTTCGACGTTTTCGGGCAGGGTTCCGTGCACCGAGTCGTATTTCAGGAGATAGGCGAGCGTCTTCGCATCTGTGAGGTCGTTAATTGCGACAACGTGCAGGTCGGGGTCGCTGAGCGATGCCCGCAGGACGTTCCGTCCGATCCGTCCAAATCCATTGATGCCGATCCGAGTAGCCATGACGAGTAGTCCCTCAAGAAAAAAGGCCGGCTGATATACCGGCCACAATGGGGCTCGATAGTATCGACGCCCCCTGGGCCTTGTCAAGCCATAGAGGGAGGTAACTCCGCGCCGGACCACAGGAGTTTCGCTGTCATTTGAATCGGGCACGCACAGAGTTGGCGCGAGGTCCGCGGCCCTGTGCCTTGCGTCTCTGTCGCTCGGTTCGTTAGAGTTCGTCGAGCCATTCGGAGACGTTTTTCTATGAGGTATCAGTGAATCTGTCCGAGAAGACCACGCAGGTGTTGGAGTGGCCGAGATTGTTGGAGGCCCTTGCCGGGCACGCCCGATCGACGATGGGGGCGGCACGCTGTCGCGCCCTCGACTTGGCGACCGATCTGTGCGGTGCGCAACGGCGCCAACAGGAAACGACGGAGATGGGACGGCTGCAAGATGCCGGCGAGGGTTTGCCGGCGTTAGCCTTCCCGGATATTCGCGATCCACTCGCCCGGGCGAGCAAAGGGGCATCGCTGGAGATCCTGGAGCTTCGCGATTGCGCGATGGTCCTGGGGTTGCTGGATGAGAGCGGCCGTTTTGTCGAGCGGCACCAGCAGGCCGCGCCTGCTCTGGCATCAGCCGCGCAGGCCCTGCGATCGGTGGGGGAGCTGCGCCCGGTGAAAGCCGCGCTGGATGAAGCGATCCACCAGGACGGCTCGATCAAGGAGTCGGCAACGCCGGAGTTGCGGCGGTTGACCCATCAGGCTCACTCGCTCAAACAGCAGATCCGGCATCAAGTCGATCAGATGCTCCACTCGCGCCGCTTCGAAGAGATTCTCCAAGAACAGTATTTCGCCCAGCGGGAAGGCCGCTATGTCATTCCGGTCAAAACCGACATGAGGGGGCGGGTGCCGGGGATCGTGCATGACGTGTCGGCCAGCGGGGCCACGGTGTTTATCGAACCGCGCGAGCTGGTCGAGTTGAACAATTCGATCAAGGTAGCAGACCTGGAGATCGAGCGGGAAGTGCGGCGCATCCTTCGTGAGTTGTCCGCTCTCGTCGCCGCGCAAGCCGAGGCCATGCTGGCGGGGCTTGATGCGCTGGCAGCGCTGGACGGTATTGCGGCGCGGGCCTCGTTCGGCCGTCAACTGAAGGCGCATCCTGTCGGGCTCAACGATGAAGGGCGTGTGACGCTGTTGCAGGCGAGGCATCCTTTGCTTGTGTTGTCGAAAGAGCAGGTGGTGGCCAATGATATTCTCCTGGATGAATCGATCCAAGTGCTCGTCATCTCCGGTCCCAATACGGGCGGCAAGACCGTCACCCTCAAGATTGTCGGGCTCTTTGCGCTGATGGTGAGGGCAGGACTACACCTGCCCTGCGAGGCGGAATCGGAGATGGCCTTCTTTTCCGACGTCTATGCCGATATCGGCGACGCACAGGATCTGGCTCGCGACCTCTCCAGCTTTTCCGCTCACATGACCCAGATGATTCAGCTGCTCGATGAAACGGATCAGCAGCGGAATAGCGACGAAGAGGCTGAGCCGCGGCAATGGCTGGTCCTCCTCGATGAACCAGTGACCTCGACCGATCCGTCAGAGGGAGCGGCCCTGGCCGAAGCCTTGCTCTGCCGGTTGGCTACGCTGGGGATGAAAGTCGTCGCGACGACGCATTACGGATCGCTGAAGGCCTTGGCTCACACGATGCCAGGCTTTGCGAACGCCAGCGTCGAATTCGACGTGGCGACCCTCTCGCCGACCTATCGGCTCTTTATGGGGGTCCCGGGCGGGTCGTCCGCGCTGGAGATTGCCGGCCGCTTAGGGATGGACCGGGCCTTGCTGGA
>JBEGVJ010000119.1:0-4027 GCA_041178465.1 Nitrospirota bacterium | reverse complement strand
CACTCCTGCTCCCTGAATCGATCATGCCCGGTGGGTAAACCGCATCATGTCTACGAGTGCGTCATCTTACCCAATCATCTGCATGAAATCTACTAAGCCTGCGTCTTGACAGGGAAATCTCTGCTTCTCTCGCTCAACTTCCAACGGATGGGGAACCCGTCCACACTGGCGCGACCCCGCAGGATGCTCAAAAAGTTTGTCCAGCAAGGCCGCAGCCGATGAAAGCACAGGAGGCGTAGCCTCTGGGCTACGTTGAGGATGCTTTCGAGGCGAGAACGACGCTGGCGAACTTTTTCAGCATCCTGCCACTGCCGGTAGTGACGCGAGCCATGAATCTGTATAATCCGGCACCGGCATTCTCATGAACCGACCACGCAACCCAATCTTGTGAACAACCAGACCTTTCGCCCCTCTCGGATCCGCTGGCTCATCCTCGCCTTGCTCTTTTTCATCAGCGTCGTCACCTATATCGACCGCGTCAACATTTCCGTCACCGCGCGTCAGATGATGCCGGCCTACGGGATCGCCGATCAACAGATGGGCTGGGTCTTCTCGGCCTTCGTCGTCGGCTACGCGCTCTTCCAGATTCCCGGTGGATGGCTAGCCGACCGCTGGGGAGCCAGGGGCGTGCTCACCGCCGCGCTCCTCTGGTGGTCGGTCTGCACGGCATTGACGGCCATGGTCGCCGCATCCTCGCTCGCAAGCCTCATCGGAATTGTCGGATCGCTGATGCTCGTGCGATTCTGTCTGGGGGTCGGAGAGGCCGTGGCACTGCCGGCCTTCAACCGCACCGTCGCCAATTGGTTCCCGGCTGACACGCGAGGCCTCGGCATCGGGATCGCAATCGGAGGCATCGGTTTAGGTTCCGCCGTCACCCCGCCCATTGCCGCCTGGGTGATGGTGAACTGGGGCTGGCAAACCGTATTTTACCTCGCAAGTCTGCTCGGAACCGGAATGGGTCTCCTCTGGTGGCTCCTCGCGCGCAACCATCCGCACGAACATCCCCTGGTCAATGCAGCTGAGCAGGCCCTGCTCACGCAAGCGCCACCAGCCGCCACCGCCATACCCTGGCGAACATTCAGACAGACCCCCACCGTCTGGTGGCTGGTGCTCAGCTACAGTTGCCTCGGCTACGTCGCCTACGTCTATCTGTCCTGGTTCTACTTGTACCTGGTGAACGTTCGGGGATTCGATGCGCTCCGCGGCGGAATCTATGCCTCCGCTCCCTTTCTGGCCATGTTGGTCTTTTGTCCCCTGGGAGGCTGGGTCACCGATCGACTCGCCGCCACCTACGGACTCACCACGGGACGGGCTGTGGCCGGCATGACCGGCATGATCCTGGCTGGGTTAGCGATTGCCCTGGGAGCCCTTGTCGAGTCTCCCTTCCTGGCAATCACCAGCCTGTCATTCGGCGCAGGCTGGCTCTACTTTGCCGTCGGCGCCTACTGGGCCTCGACGACCGATTTGTCGAAAGCCCATGCCGGCACGTTATCCGGGCTCATGAACACCGGCGCCAATCTCGGCGGAGCAATATCCCCGACCCTGACGCCCTGGCTGGCCCATCACTGGGGTTGGCCGGTTTCATTAGGCGTTGCCGCAGCCATCGCCATCATGGGCGGAGTCCTGTGGCTCAAAATTGATCCCGGCAAAGGGCTAAAGAAGTGATGGGTGATGAGTGACGGGTGATCGGTGATGCGTGCTCATCGAAATCACCCGCTTCCCTTCTCCCACCTATCACTTTTCACTCATCACTCATCACTTCTTCCCCCTCTTGCCGCCCGAAGCTTGCCCCTGCTACATTCATCGCCTATGACTATGCAATTTAAGAAAATCGATCCGCGCGTCACGATTACAACGCCGTTCGGCGAGATCAAGATTCGCTTCTATCCGGATGACGCCCCTCGTCACGTCGAGAACTTTGTCAAGCTCGTCAAGATGGGGTTCTACAATGGAACCACCTTCCATCGCGTCGTTCCCGGATTCATCATTCAAGGCGGCGACCCCTTGAGTAAGAACCCGGACCGTTCCCTCCATGGATCTGGCAGCCCCGGCTACTGGCTCAATCCGGAAACCAGCGATCGGCCTCATAAACGTGGTGCAATCGCAATGGCCAAGGTGCCGCGGGAAAGCAACAGCACAAGAGACTTCAACGACAGCGGATCGCAGTTCTATATCAGCGTCGCGGATAACAGCGGACTGGACCGGACCTACACCGTTTTCGGCGAAGTCTTTCGTGGCATGGATGTGGTGGACAAAATCGCCGCAGCCGCCAGAGACGCAGTCGATAACCCGCTGGAACCGATCACGATGACAATGACGGTGAAAGAATAGCCGAAGAGCAGATCGCTGATGGCCTATAGCAAGAAACTGGAAAGACCGAAGCTCGAGCCATCAGCCATACGCTCTTCTCAGAAGAACGCCATGCTGGCGTAGGTCACTGTGGAGTTATATTGATCGGTGATCCCGCGGTCGTAGCGGAGGACCTGGCCAGACTCCGCGTCGATCAACCGTAGTAACGAATAGATGGGTGAGAAACCGGAGATCCGGCGCTGGTCCTGCTCTTTTCTGATGTAGTTGGCGAACTCTTCCGGCTGCCGATCCTCCACCGGCTTCAACATCTCCAGATCGAACTGCATGCAACGATGGAAGGAGAAATCCGTCGGAGGCGCCTTGTCCCCGTATCTCATGCCCAAATGAGCCAGCTCTCCTGCTGCGATCACGCAGTAGGTTCTGCCTGATTCTGCGAGCACCTCCCGCAAGCCCGTCAAAAACTGGTCAACCGATTGACGCACGGTCGGATCCCCCAGGCTCGCAGCGGAAAATGAGCTCAAAATCGGGACGATCGTGAAGGGCTTCTTCTTCCCCACGATGTCCTGAAGAAACGGGAGCTGAAACTCCACTGCCTGCTCTGCTTGATGGCAGAGATCCTCTTCGAAAAACTCCGGGAGCCTGGCCTTGAGCTGACTCAAGATCGGCTGATCGGCCGGCACGACCCCGAACGGCGTCTCGAAATCCTTATCCGTCACGGCAAAGACATGCTCCAATCCGGCAGAAGCAGTCCCGATGATGACGAACAAATCCGGCTGCTCCGCCTCTTGCAGCTCTTTATAAGCCCAGGCATAAATCGGTCCGGCCTGTTTCAAATCATAGGTTGGCGCGACGAGACCTTTGATTTTTTTCCCCGCATTCTCTGACGGCTTGAAGTCCGGTCCTTCTTCCGACGTAAAGAATCCGTCGATTTGCTTCTTCAACTTTGCACTGTCTGCTTCGTAGCCCCGCCCGGCATAGGCCGCACGACGCAGCGGACTCTGCCGATAGGTTTCACGCGCCAGCCTGCGCGCGTCCTCAGCGCGCTGACCTTCCAGGAACAGCTTCTCATGCAGATCGATCACCAGCTGATCCATCTTGCTGGGCACGAGAAATTCACCGAATCGTTTCAGATAGAGCGCCCCGATTTCAGCCAGCGAATGTTCGCCGTCGAAATGCTGAATGATGAAAAAGTAGTTGAGCGGCAGCACGAGCTTTTCTTTGCTCAAACCCGTGGGGTCCCAGAGGACCATGAACTGCTCCTCACCTTCTCTGATCGGCGAGAATTGCAAGTTGCGAAGCGCGGGATACTGCTTGGGGTCTTTCGTGGGGCTGGCTGTAGTCATAGGGCTCCTTATTGGAGCGCCATTGTAACGAAGGGATTACGCCAGCTGCAACCGGGGATCTCAATGATTTGGTTCATCTGGTTTGTTTAGCTTATCTGGTTCATCTCGTTCAACCAGACAGACCAGACAAACCAAATAAATCAGAAAAACCGACTACTCTTTGGACTTATGGCCTGATCGTCGAGCCATCACCACCAAGGTGAGAATGGTCAAACCCAAGAGCCAGAGGCTCGGCCTGCCATAGGAGGGATCGGTGAACTCGATGAGGTCGGTCAACCGCCCGATCAAGAGGGACATGCGGGCCATCACGGTGTAGCCGAAGGCCGCGCCGAACGCGATCATCAGGAAGAGGATGCCAGTCCGGGCCACAACCT
>JBEGVJ010000118.1:0-5351 GCA_041178465.1 Nitrospirota bacterium | reverse complement strand
AAAGAAGGTGTCGTCAACATTCTGAACAAGGTCTTGACGGCTGATTTGACCGCCATTAACCAGTACTTTGTTCATGCCAAGATGTGTGCGAACTGGGGCTATGAACGGCTCCATCACAAAGTGCGCGAGCGCAGCATCGACGAAATGAAAGACGCCGACGAGCTCATCGGTCACATCCTCTACCTGGAGGGCGTTCCGAATGTGCAACGCATGAATACTGTGCAGATAGGAGAAACAGTCCCTGAGCAGCTGAAGCTCGATCTGAAGGCCGAACAGGAAATGCTCACGCTGCTCAGTGAAGGGGTTGTGCACTGCACCAAGGTGGCCGACTTCACGACACGGCATATGCTCGAAGACATGGCGAAAGATGTCGATGCGCACATCGATTGGATCGAAACGCAGATGGAAACGATCAAGCAGGTCGGCGAGGAAAACTATCTCTCTGAGCAAATCAAGAAAGAGAGCTAACCGCGATCATGAAAGCCAAAGAAGGAGTCGTAGAGTATTTGAACCAGGTCCTGAAGTCAGAACTGACGGCGGTGCATCAGTACCTGCTCCATGCGGCCTTGTGCAAAAATTGGGGCTATGGACGGTTGCATGAGCAATTGAGCCATCTCGTCAATGAGGAGGTCAGCCACTCTTCGGGTCTGATCGATCACATCCTGTATTTGGACGGGACCCCGGAGGTTGAGCATCTCGATCGGGTGGGCGCGGGCCGCACGGTACAGGATCTGTTCAAGGCAGATCTTGGATTTGAGCGTGAGGATGTGGAATTGCTTCGTAAAGCGATTACCCATTGCGCCAAAGTCGAGGATTTTACAACCCGCCATATGCTTGAAGCCATGATCGAAGATTCCGAGGAGCATGTCGACTGGTTCGAGACGCAGCTACGGACGATCGATCAGGTAGGACTCGACCGGTATCTCGCCGAGCACATCAAGAAGTAACCGCTCTTTCCTCGTTTCTCTACACAGCCCGTCATTTTTCGATGCCATTTTTGAAAGTGTGGGCGGGGTGCCTCAGGAGGAAGAGAGGCCCCCGCCCACGAAGTGGGAGGGCACTCCCACTTCGTGCCGGTGTGTCGGGCACCGGCTGATCGTTCTACTGTCCAGTGATTGCTTTTATTGGTAGTCCTCATTCAGCGACTTCAAAAATGCGACCAGCGACGTCACGTCGCGGGCTGTGAGCGCAATGCCCTGAAGTTGCGCTGCGCCATTACGCAGGGTTTCCGCACGTGCCTGTGTGGAGACGAAGCGATAGAACGCGACGATGTCATCCAACGTGTCAAACTGGCCGTTGTGCATATAAGGGGCCGAATGGCTCAGGTCGCGGAGCCCCGGCGTCTTGAAGCGAGCGACCGCCCGATCGAGCAAGACATTATCCGATAGCGGGCAGGGCTGCTGGTCATCGCATAAGATGGCTCGTATCTTTGCCTGCGGGCCTGGCATGTCAGGATTGGCAAAGACATTCCAGATGCCAAGATCGGTCAATGCCGGATCTGCCGGAAGTGGGATCGCCCGGAAGGGCTCTGCTGCCGCAGGGTGGAGTTCCGTCGCAGGGAGAAATTGATTGTAGTTCCCGTTGCGGGTTGCCAGGTTTGGAATCGACAGCTCGGCGAACTGACCTGCCCCATGAATATCGTCATATTCTTTTTGCGCGGTGCCGGTATTGTGGAGGTTGAAGTCCGTGAAGTTCGGTGCGGCATGACAGGCGAGACAATTGCCAATCCTGCCTGTGGCTAACTCCTGTCTTGTGGGCGGGATCGCCGATGGTTCCGCAAGAAAGATCTTCAGGCCTTCGAGCTCCTGAGTTCCAAACACGAATGGTTGAGCGTGGAATTGGAAGAGGCCATCGGCTCGGTTGGGGTTCGAGGTCACGAACTGCGGATTTACCAAGTTGTTGATAAGCGTCCGCAGGCGGCGGCTGTAGTCGAGCGGCGACTCATTGGAGTCCGGTTGCTGAGGCAGCCCATTGGCCTGAAGGAAGACATCGAAGGGGGAGCGGATTGGGGCTCCGCTGTCTTCCGTTTGCGAGAAGAGGAGGCCGTTGACGTAGGCGGCGACTACTTTCACGACTGCATCGAATATCTCCTGATCTGTACCGGATCCCACAAAGGCGCGGAATTGAGGGGGGAGACGGAATTCGTCGGGGATGGCGGAATTCGTTCCGGTGAACAGAATGAGGTAGGACAAACCACCGAATTGATCGGTCAGGTCGAATGAGCCGTCGTCGCCCCGCACGACTCGCGCGAGATGGGCGATAGCCTGCGCTCGTTCACCGGGGAGCCACCCGTAGTTTCTCCCTGTGAATGTGGCCGCAACTAAATCTTCCATCGAGTTGAATTCCGCATCGAAATGGAAGAGGACTCCACCCGGTCGCGCCAATGCAGAGTTGACGAGCGCAGGTGAATTACGTGGCGTGTGAGTCTTCCCGTCGGCTCTTGCGGGAATCGGACTCCGGCGTGCGAAGTCGGCGTACGTTCGCATTCCTCCTCCTGGCGCGGTCAAAGCGTCATCAACCATGTGACAGGCCCGGCAATTCATGGACAAGCCTTTGAACGGACCTGGATCGATTGGTGCGCCCACTGTTTCCAGGATGCCGAGGACGGGATCTCCGGCATTCGGATCGTTTACCTTGCCGCCATTGTCTAGGAATACTTTGAAGGCCTGCGCGAAACGAGTTTCCAGAAACAGCCGTTCACCGACCGCCTGTTCGGCTCCGGGAGTTCCGGTCGCCAGTGGACTAGGAGATCCACCGGAGGAGTTGTCGCCACCTGAGCAGCCGGTGCTCGCGAACGCGACGAAGAGACAAGAGGCCAGGAATGTCTGTGTTTGGGTGTTGCGAAACTTTGTCATCGGTGCCCCTCTTACAGTTAGGGTGAAACAAGGTGGAACAGAGATCGTTGCCATTGGCTGCACAGTGCTTCGACGAGCGTGGGATCGAATTGGGTGCCGGATGCGACCCGGAGAATTCTGAGCGCGATCTTGTTGCGTGTGTCTGGACAAGGCACATCGGGCACCTGGATGGCATCGAAGGCGTCGGCGATCGAAAGAATCCTGGCTCCGAGCGGGATGAACTCCCTCCTAATGCCATAGGGATAACCAGATCCATCCCAGCGCTCATGGTGGTGGGCAATGAGGACGGAAGCCTGTCGGAGAAAGAAGAACGGTTCGAGAAGCGAGGCGCCAAGCCGGGAATGATTTTGAATGGCGACGTAGGACTCAGGATCAAGTGAGTCTCTACTCTCGGAGAGATGGGCCGGGAGCATCAAGAGCCCGATATCGTGAAGCAAGGAAGCGAGTGTCAGATCGTGCAACTCGCCTGGGGTCAGGCCGACCGCTTGTCCGATCAGCCCTGCGATGGCAGCTGTGCGGCGACCGTGGCCTGCCTGCATGGGAAGCGCGCGGTCCAACTCCTTGCTGACTTGCCGCACGAGGATGCACTCGACGTCACGGCGTGATGCGACAGGGAGACGGAGGCGGTCGATTTTCCAGAGCATGGCCTGCATCGTGATGATCCCGGGATGGATGTGTTCACAGACGTGCTGTTCCATCGTCATTCCTCCGAAAAAAAACAAAAAGCCCAAGACCACGCTTGTGATCTCGGGCTCTGGGTGGAAAACCTCTGGCCGCTCGTCGAGCCGACTGAAAACAGAATCAGTGCGTCAGGGCTCTTCTCCTCGTTTTCCGGCCATGAGGGGCTGCTTCAAAATCCACATTTCGTAGAGGGGGATCCACATCATGATCAGAAAGGTTGCCATCATCAGCGTGTCGCCGGTCAGCATGGTGAGGACGAAGATTGGCGACACATAGCTGATGAGCCAAGGCGACAGGAGATCGAGTCCTACGCCGGCGAAAGATAGCCACGAGAGCCACACTTTCATCGTCTGGCTGGCACCCGTCAGAAACAGGACGTGGACGAGAATCATGAACACCACCGGCATGGTGAATAGATGGAAGTGTGTGATCTCGGCTAATTCACGGAACGACATCGGTTCGCCGAAGGTCGCATCCGATCCGCGATAATGGTCGGCGATGCCCTGTGGAGATAGTCCAGTCATGCTATGAGCCCAGAAAAAAGAAAACAAAAATCCGACCAACATCAACAGCAAGAACTGTGTGTAGAGCAGCCTGATATGGCGATCAGAGTCACGGAGTTTGAATCGTTGATTGAAGTTTTTCATGCTGGGACGCTCGGTCCGCTTATCTTAGTTGCCGAAAATTGATGTGAAGAAACTCTTGTCAGTCTTGCGGGATGCGACAGTATCGCTGCCCAGCCCCGCCGGTTTCAAATAGAATTCGTCGACGAGAACCAGCACGCGTTTGACACCGGCGCTCATGGAACGCACCGACATGGTGGCCCCGCTGATGTTAATGATATCTTTATTGATTCGAATCGGATCCGTTACCGTCTTGCCGTCGTACTGAGAGTTGAACCGTTTCGTCCTGACTTCGCTGCCTTTGGCATCCCGAAACACGAGGAGCTCCACGTCGGTACAGGTTCCCTTGGCATCGACTCCGACCATGTACGTCATGGGTTTGTACTTGCCGATGGTGTGGTGAATCATGGCATAGCCGTCGATCTTGTCGCCGGTTTGACCGATGTACAGTTCGAACGAATCCTCGGGAAATTTCCATCCGATCCGTTGTTCGATCAGTTCTTTTTTCTCGGGAGTGAGGCGGATCAGTTCCTTGCGAACTTGCTGAGACTTTGGCATGACGGTTTTCAGGGCTTCTTCTTCCGTCATGAACTCTTCATACTTGAAATCGTCGTCTTTAAGAAATCGCCGCAACTCGTTATCCCAGATCTTCTCGCCGGCAAGGGCTGGAAGTGTTGAGGATATGAACATGACTGCAACGGTTATGGTGCGGAACGCACTCAGGGTAGTGAACATCCGTGCTCCTTTAATTTGGCGTCAAGACGACGCTGCACATCGTTCATGACATCGGCTGACGGATCGGTGTCGGCCCAGCCAAAGAGGCGAGAGCCACCTCGGAACGCCCACCGTTGCCGCTCTTCTGCAAAGCCGATCTTCGTCACATCGTCGAGTCGTTTTACAGTGAGGGTGATACGGGACCGATCTTTGCTGTTCGCCAAGTCACGTTGGAGGGCACCAAAGGTCCGTCCCGGCATCGGAATCTCCAGCCAGCTGGTCACGATCAGGCCGGCATCCTTATCGTTCGTGTTGATCGCGCGATCTTTCACTGCGTCAAGCGCGGACTCCCAGGCATGGTCGTAACTGCAGACGGCAAATCGTTGCTGTATGCCGCTGGTGGAGGCACAGGCCGTCAGGAGTCCAGTTATCAGGAAAAGGCTAAGGTGGCGATACATTCGTAACCGTCCTGTTTTTT
>JBEGVJ010000117.1:0-30794 GCA_041178465.1 Nitrospirota bacterium | reverse complement strand
AATCAAGCGGTCTGTCTCCATGCCGATATCGACTATGCCTTCGTCCAGGTCGGCGACGAGGTGCTGATCGTGGCGGAGAAGCTGGTCGAGAGCATGGCGAAGGCCTGCAAGCTCGAAGGGGTGCGAGTGTTCGGGGTGAAGAAGGGGAAAGAAGGGTTCGAAGGGATCGAGACTCAACGGCCCATGAGCATCGGCCTCTCGCCGATTCTGCTCGGCGACTTTGTGACCCTCGAGCAGGGAACCGGCTGTGTTCATATTGCGCCGGGTCACGGCATGGAGGACTACATCCTCGTGCTGGAGCACAATGCCAAGGCGTCAGTGGGAGAAAAGCTGGAGATTCTGGCGCCGGTGGACAACAGCGGGCGCTTTACCGAGATCGTGAAGGAATTTGCCGGCCAGCATGTGCTGAAGGCGAATCCGAAGATCGTGGAGTTTTTGCAGGCGAACGGGCGGTTGCTGGGCCATGGCTCGCTGAACCATTCCTATCCTCATTGCTGGCGTTGCAAGAATCCCGTCATCTTCCGCGCCACCGAACAGTGGTTTGTGTCCATGGAGACAAACGATCTGCGGAAAGAAGCGCTGGCGGAGATCGAACGGGTCCGTTGGATTCCAGCCTACGGCCGCGATCGGATCAACGGGATGATCGAGAACCGCCCCGATTGGTGTTTGTCGCGTCAGCGGGTCTGGGGCGTGCCGATTCCCGGCTTTACCTGTATCGGTTGCCTGGCTGTCCTGGCCGACCCAATTGTGATCGAGCATCTGGCGACCTTGATGGAATCCAAAGGGGCCGACGTCTGGTTCGAGCAATCGGCTGCCGATCTGTTGCCCAAGGGCACGGCCTGCCCAAAGTGCGGCGGGACGGATTTCGAGAAGGAACGGGATATCCTCGACGTCTGGTTCGAGTCGGGCGTCAGTTATGCCGCCGTGCTGAAGCCGCGCAAGTGGTGGCCGGCCGATCTCTACCTCGAAGGGTCGGATCAGCATCGGGGCTGGTTCCACAGTGCCTTGCTGGCCGGAGTTGTGACCGATCGCCGTGCGCCCTACAGGGCAGTCCTGACCCACGGTTTCGTCCTCGATGGGCAGGGCAAGAAGATGTCCAAGTCGGCGGGGAACGTCGTCGCCCCGCAGGACGTGATCAAACAGTCCGGCGCAGAAATTCTGCGTCTGTGGGTGTCGGCGCAGGACTATCGGGACGACCTCAGGATTTCTCCTGAAATCCTGACCCATATGGTCGAGGCCTATCGAAAGATCCGGAATACCTGCCGCTTCCTGCTGAGCAATCTGTACGACTTCGATCCGGAGAAGGACCGTATCCCCTATGAGCAGTTGCCCGAGTTGGATCGTTGGGCCCTGCATCGGCTCAGCGAGCTGATCCCGCGGGTCCGGAAGTCCTATGACGACTTCGAGTTTCACACGATCTTCCACGCACTCAATAATTTCTGTTCGGTGGATCTGAGTTCAGTCTACCTCGACATTCTGAAGGATCGTCTCTATACCTTCCGGGCCGATTCGCCCTTGCGCCGCGGCTCACAGACGGTGCTTTTCGAGATCCTTGTCGCCATGACGAAGCTGATGGCTCCGGTCTTGAGCTTTACGGCAGAAGAGATCTGGCGGACCCTGGCGACGCAGCCGGGAGGCAGCCAAGGCGTGAGCAGCGTCCATCTGAGTACATTCCCGGAGGTTCAGTCCCAATGGCAGGATGCCGCGCTGGCCCAGCGGTGGGAGCGGCTCCTGGGCTATCGCACGCAGGTGCAGGGCGTGCTGGAAGGAAGTCGGCGTGACAAAGTCATCGGCTCCTCGCTGGAAGCGGCGGTGGAACTTCGCGCCGATGCCGACAGCTACGAGTTTCTTCAGTCTTATCAAAAGGATTTAACCACGCTCTTCATCGTCTCACAGGTGAAGCTGATCGCCAGTGGCGAGGTGAAAGGCCCGCTGGCGATCGTGGCGACGAAGTCCTCGTTTGGAAAATGCGAGCGCTGCTGGAACTATCGTGAGGCAGTGGGGCAAGACGTGAGCCATTCGACCTTGTGTGAACGTTGCGTGGAAGCGGTGCAGTGATGCGACGGTCCTTTCGCTATCTGCTCCTGGCCTTGCTGAGTAGCACGATTGTGGCGATCGATCAGGCGACGAAACTGGCCATTGTCGAGTCGATGCGGCTGCACGAATCCATTCCGATTATTCAGGATTTTTTTAGCCTGACCTACATCCGCAATCCCGGCGCTGCCTTTGGATTGCTGGCCGGCAGCAGCAACGCCTTTCGCATGGTGTTCTTCGGGATCACGTCGCTGTTTGCCTTGGCCCTGCTGGGGACGATCCTGTTCCGATTGCCGGAAAAGGATTGGGTGGGGCAGCTCAGCATTGCCGGGATTCTTGGCGGGGCGGTCGGGAACTTGATCGACCGACTCCGGTATGGCGAGGTGATCGATTTTCTCGACGTCTATGTGAACTCTTACCATTGGCCTGCCTTCAATGTCGCAGACTCAGCGATCAGTGTGGGGGTGGTGTTCCTGCTCATCCATTTCGCCTTCGAGAAAAAAGACGTGTCTCTCTTGCCTCAGGAGCTCCCTCCCACCTCATAGCAGGCTGCTGAAAAACCCGCCAGTGTCTGTGTCGCGTGAAGCGCGAGACGTGCGAGAAATGCGTGACAGGGCAGATTGGATTTCTCCCTCGTCTCGCTCGTCCCGCCAGTCTCGCTTGCGGCAGTCCTGTTAGAACCCGAAGATGTAGAAGACGGCGATGCCCATGACGATGCGGTAGTAGGCGAAGGGGCGGAGGGTGTGGCGTTTCACGAAGGTGAGGAAGGCCGCAATCACAATCCAGGCGATGGCGAATGAGACGAGCATTCCAATGCCGAGCGCCAGGTAGTCTTCTTGACGGAAGAGGTTCCGCGACTTCCACATTTGATAGCAGGTTGCCGCGATGAGGGTCGGAAGGGCGAGAAAGAAGGAGTACTCCGTCGCGACTTTCCGGTCCAGCCCGACCAAGAGTCCTCCGATGATGGTGGAGCCGGATCGGGACATGCCTGGCAGTAACGAGGCGCATTGGGCCACGCCGATCCAGAAGGCCGATCGCAGATTTATCTGTTCGAGTTGGTGGACCTTTGTCTGGTTGCGGCGGGCTTCGACGACAAGAATGATCAGGCCTCCGACAATGGAGGAGATGGCGACAGTTTGCGGTGTAAAGAGATGGTTTTTAATCCAGCTATGGGTGAGGAACCCGATTGCGGCTGCCGGGAGAAAGGCGAGCCCGAGTCCGAGGAGGAACCAGAGATTCCGGTGCGTGGCCCAGGAGGTTCGGAGGAGCGTCGACCAGGGGGTCGTCCCACATCTTCGGACCATGGCCAAGACGTCCTGTTGTTCCCGGCCTGCTTGTCCGAACATGAAGGCCAGCTTCTGGCGTTCGTAGGCGATCACGGCCAGGATCGCGCCGAGCTGGATCGAAATTTCTGCGCTGGCCGCGAGGTCTCCCTCGAACCCCAATGCATGCCCGACGAGAATCAAGTGGCCGGTCGATGAAACAGGGAGAAATTCTGTCAGCCCTTCCACGATACCGAGGATCGTGGCGAGGCCAAGGCCCCATTCGTTCATGCGATCTCTTTCTGCGACAGGTTATGGCGCGGATGGCGAGCTTTGTGCATATTCACAAAGTGGCGACAGCTCGTCAAGCTGGTGGCTGAGCGATCATGGGCTATTACGATAATCGGTGACGGCGGAGGACCCGTAAATCTGTTGACAAAGGAAGGGGCTTGGCATACACACACCATAGAGATACGGGTGTCAGTTGCTCCTTTCGTGCCGGCAGGTTGAGGGAATGAAGGAGGGAGCAGACATCTGGTGGCGATGCCATGTTTAGGGGGAGGGGAGGTTTCTATGAAGCCAGGATGGACGGCGGCGATCGTGATGGTCGGCGCAGTAGCAATGGTCGGTTGTGTCAGTCAAAAGAAATACGATGAGGCGATGGTCAATGTCGACTCAGCCAAGTCCGAGTTGGAACGGACTCGTGCGCAGAAGAATGCGTTGGAACAGCAAGTCAAGACGCTCAAGGAGCTCAACGTGAAATTCGGGAACGAGGCTCAGGTTGCCCACGACGAGCTTGAGCGTATTCAGCATGGGCGTGACAAGGAGCGAGGAAGTGCCGAAAGCCGGATCAAGGAACTCGAAGATCGTGTGAAGCAGCTTGCCTTACAGAGTCGGGCTGCGCGTCAGGAATACGAGGATGTGAAGCGGCACAACGAAACGCTCAAATCTCTGGTTGCCCGCTATCAGAAAGAGCTCAAGGATCAGTCCCGTCCCGCGACGGGAACTCTCACGCCTTCAGTCCCTTCCCCGGGTGCCCCCGCTGCTGCGGCGCCGGCTCCTCCTGCAGCAAGCGCCCCTCAGGGCATGTCGTCTTCCATGAACGTCAATAAGGCGTCTGCCGGTGACATGGTGCTGGTGCTCGGCCTCTCCAAAGACATGGCCGATCGTATTGTGGCGAATCGTCCGTATCGGGTGAAGGGCGAATTAGTGGTCAAGAATGTGGTGCCCAAGGAAACATTTGACATGATTAAAGATCGGATTAGCGTCACGCCCTGATCGAAACCATGATGCAGCGAGCCTGACAGGCCGTTCGCCGATCGGCGGACGGCCTGTTTATTTTTCGCAGGATGCTTAGCCCGCCAGCGTGAAGACGGTGAAGCGTGCCTCGTGAAGGGTCTCTCGTTATTCGCGCGAGACTTGCGAGAAAAGCGGGACGGGGCGGAAGTTTCATCTTCGCGAGTCGCGCCTGTCGCGCACGTCTTGCTTGTCTCGCTCACAATTCACGAACGACGGGCAAAGAGGATGGTCTGTTCGCGCATCCTGCGTTGGTGTGCTCATTGTCCGAGGCGTGCAGGCTTGCAATGTCGTGTTGCGCCGAAATGACCTTCCCGCAGTTTACGAGAGCCGCAGGCGGCCGCGTCAGCCAGGTGCTTCCCCATAGTCTTCTTGCTACAATGAGGCCGTTAATAGGGAAATTGATTGGAGCGTGAAGTAATGCGTCGTGCCATTTTGATCGTCGGTGTGCTGGTTGTCGGAGCAGCCATCGGCGGCTATGTCTTTTTCAATGGAGAGCGGAAAACCCCGGTCCGGTACCGGAGCGCCGTGGTCGAGCGAGGTCCGGTCGTTTCGCTCGTGACGGCGACGGGAACGATCAATCCCGTCGTGTCAGTTCAGGTCGGGACGCAGGTGTCCGGCATGATCAAGAGCCTGCATGCCGATTTTAATTCGGTAGTCAGGGCCGGCGACATCGTCGCGGTGATCGACCCGGAACCGTTCAAGGCCCGCCGGGATCAAGCGGCCAGCAATCTTGAAATGTCGAAAGCGAATGTCGCCAGGTCCAAAACCGATCTGGCGCAACGCAAGCGCGAGCTGGATCGGGTGAAATCGCTGGTTGCGCAGCAGTACGTGTCTCAGAACGACGTCGACGTGGCGGCGACGAACTATCAAGCTGCGGAGGCTCAAGTCAACGTGGCTGGGGCGCAAGTGAAACAGGCTGAAGCGGCGCTGAATGCCGCAGAGTTGGACTTGAAGTACACCGTCATTCGTTCGCCGGTGAACGGGATTGTGGTCGCCAGAAATGTGGAGGTCGGCCAAACGATCGCGGCCAGTTTCGCCACACCGAACCTCTTCTTGATCGCACTCGATTTAACGAAGATGCAAGTCGATACCAACGTCAGCGAGTCCGATATCGGCGGGATTACTGAAGGGAAAGAGGCGACCTTTACGGTCGATGCGTATCCGGGGTATCAATTTGCCGGTACGATCCGCCAGGTTCGTCTTGCCCCGATCAATGTGCAAAATGTGGTGACCTATAACGTCGTGGTCAGCGTCGACAATCAGGATCTCCGCCTGAAGCCCGGGATGACGGCGAATGTTTCCATTGCGGTGGCTCAGAGAGATGCGGTGATCAAAGTGCCGAATGCCGCGTTGCGATTTGCCCCTCCAACCGTTGGCCAGGCCGATCGTTCAGCGTCCGGCGGTAAGCAGACCAAGATGAAGGGAGCGGAGCAGATGGCTGGCGCAGGCAGAGGAGCCACAGCGCTTAGTCGAACCGTGTGGACGCAGGGATCGTCCGGAGAGCCAGAGCCTATTCAGGTTCAAACCGGCATCTCTGACGGAGTGGCAACGGAGATTGTGTCGGGGGAGCTGCCCGAAGGCGCATCGGTGATCGTAGGGATCGATCGACCCAAAGGCGACCGGAGTGGAAAAGACCTGCCTCCAGGATTTGGGAGCGGAGGACAAAAGGGCTCCTCGCGCAACCGAGGAATGTAATATGCGTGAAACGTATCTCGTGAAGCGTCGGTTGCTACAAGAACTCGCACTTCCCGCCACATTCATCGTCATAAACCTTCTGTCCTTCTCAACCGTTTCACACGTCATGCTTCACGGGAAACGCCGATGGGCTCGCTGATCGAATGCGAAAATGTGTGGAAGGTCTATCGGGTCGGCGATGTGGAGGTGCAGGCCTTGCGTGGCCTGAGCTTGACGATCGAGCAAGGTGAGTTTGTCGCCATCATGGGGTCTTCCGGCTCCGGCAAGTCCACCCTGATGAATATTTTGGGCTGCCTCGATCAGCCAACAACAGGGCGCTATCGGTTGAATGGGGTCGATGTCGGGGGCCTTCGGCCTGATGAATTGGCCGGGATCCGCAATCAGCAGATCGGGTTCGTCTTTCAGAGTTTTAATCTAATTCCTCGCACCAGCGCGCTCGAAAATGCCCAACTCCCACTCTTCTATCGAGGATTATCGCTCAAAGAACAACGGGCGCAGGCCGCGGCGGCGTTAGGCCGGGTGGGGCTGCACGGCAGGGAAGACCATTATCCCACGCAGCTGTCAGGCGGGCAGCAACAGCGCGTAGCGATCGCACGAGCACTGGTCACATCGCCCTCGTTACTCCTTGCCGATGAGCCGACCGGCAACCTCGATACCCAGTCGAGTCGGGAGATTATGGGAATTTTGGAGACGCTCAACCGTGAAGGGATCACGATCATCCTGGTGACGCACGAGGTGGACGTTGCGGCTTATGCTGCGCGAGAAATCGTGATCAAGGACGGACAAATCTTAAGCGATCGTCAGACCAAGGTGCGGCCACCGTCCAGCCCGGTCGAGGGCTAGATGTCGGCATTCGTCTGGCTCACGATCATGACGGCGCTGCGGATCCTCGGACGGAATCGGCTGCGCGCCGGTCTCACGATGCTGGGGATTGTCATTGGCGTGGCGGCGGTCATTGCGATGGTGAGCATCGGTGAGGGCGCCAAGCGTGCGGTGCAAGCGCAGATTGCGACGATGGGCACGAACGTCATCATCATCTTTCCAGGGGTGACCTCTGCGAGCGGGGTCCGGGGAAGTCAGGGGAGTGCTGTGACGCTCACCGTGTCCGACGCCTTGGAGCTGAAAAAACGCATCCCGTTGCTGGCCGATACCGGATGGTCCAGGCGCGATGTCATGCAAATTGTGTATGGGAACAAAAACTGGAACGGGCCGATCAACGGCATCTCACCGAGTTACCTCACGATTCGAGACTGGTCGTTTTCGAGTGGCGGTCCTTTCACCCAGACAGATTTGGATAGCGCAGCCCGCGTCGCGCTCATTGGTCAGACGATCGTGGAGAATCTGTTTGAGCCTGGCGAAGAGCCGGTGGGTGCGGTGATTCGCATCAAGAACGTGCCGTTTCGTGTCATCGGGGTTCTCGCGCCTAAGGGCCAGTCCGCGCAAGGGTCCGATCAGGACGATGTGATCTTCATCCCCTTTAGTACGGCCGAGCGAAAGGTGTTCGGGACATCGTTTATCGGGTCAGTCGGGGCCATGTTCGGTTCGACCGACCAGGTCGAGGATTTGCCGGCGGCAGTCGAGCAGATTCGAGAGGTTTTGCGTGCGCGGCATCGGCTTCAGACGGAGCAGGTCGACGATTTTACGATTCGAACGCAGGTCGATATCGGAAAGGTGCAAGAGGGCACCAGTGAAACCTTGACGATGATGTTGTTTGCGATCGCCTCCGTGTCACTGCTGGTCGGAGGGATCGGTATCATGAACATCTTGCTCGTGTCCGTGACGGAACGGACCAGAGAGATCGGTGTCCGTATGGCGGTGGGTGCCAAACGCTACCATATCATGATGCAGTTCCTGATCGAGGCGATGACTTTGAGCCTGGTGGGAGGGGCGCTGGGTATTGCCCTGGGGGTTGCCGGGGCCAAGCTGACGACGGTGATTGCCGGTTGGCCGACGATCATTTCAGGCGACGTGATCGTAATTGCGTTTTTCTTTTCACTCGTGGTCGGGCTGTTCTTCGGGTTGTATCCTGCCAACAAGGCCGCTCGGCTGAATCCTATCGAAGCGCTCCGGTACGAATAATCGCAGGTTTCAGGGTGAATGCCGGAGGGGGGATGCCCTGTACGGTTTTCTTGATCAGCCCCGCTGTGCCGAAACGGTCCCCACCAGCAGCCTGCTAGGAATTAGTTGCCGGCGCCAAGCACACTTCGATGCGCGGGTTGTCCTTGTCGATGTGTTTGTAGAGGTGCGTTTCGACGATGCGGTTGTCGTTGATGCCGAGGCCTTCGCAGAGGGCATCCTGTGCGATCTTGAGCCCGCCATCGACGTCTCGCCGGAGAGCCGAGGTGAAATAGAACCGGATGGAGAGGGCGAGCCACTCGGACTGGAGTTGTGCAAGCAGGGTAGCTTGATGAGTGGACTGTGCCAGTTTCAGCCACACGAGTTGTCCCACCAGGGCTTTATAGGCGCGACCAGTGGAAGAGAGTAAGCGTCGGCCGTTCACGGTGGCATATTGATGGTTCACGCTGGGAGGCAGAGGGAGGGTTAGGGCTACAGCATGGCTCTCAGTCGGTAGGTGGGGTGAGGGGGCGGGCATGCGAGAGCGTGGAGCCGTTCGGGCGGCGGTTCGTAACCCAACGGACTTTTTGCCGGGGGTCCGATAGGAGGTCAGGCGAACAGTACGGGGGGAAGAAGAGGGCCTGGTCGGGCGCCGGAAGGTAGGCATGCGCGCCAGCTTACAGGAGATTGATGATTTTGGACATGTTCTGCTCGTACCGCTCTTCGGATCTGGCAAGATATCGCCGCCATTCGCTTGGATTCCAGATCTCCATGCGGTGGTACAAGCCGACCAGAATGATTTCCTGGTCCTCATCCAAGGGAATAAGTTTTCTGAGGCGGCTCGGAATCAGGATGCGTCCGGCTTTATCGAGCTCCGATGTGCCGGCTTCCGAGACGATGTGGTGCATAAACAGCCGGCTCTGGTCTTCATCGAGTGTGGCTTTCGTCCGTTCGAGCACCTTCTCCCACTCTTTCATCGAGTAAATGAGCGTTGATTCCTCAGGGCCTTTGAGGAAGACGACTGCCTGTCCATCCGACTCGACCTGCTCACGGATCGGCGAGGGGACGATAAACCGTCCCTTCTCATCCACTTTGCACAGATATTCACCGGCAAACATTAATGTGTCCTGTCTTTTACGATGCCAGCGGGGCTCTGGTGCGATTGCGAATCCACTGCTCCAGATCCGAACGTACGAAGCGCCATTCTTTTCCAAGCTTGAAGGCGGGAATCTGGCGATTCTGTAGATAACGGTAGAGCGTGCGCGGGGTAATCTTGAGGTAACGGCAGGTCTCCTCCGCCGTCATCAGCTCGCTCTTGGGCTCCTTGGCCATTGAAGAACCTGGTTTGATAGAGATCCATATGTCTCACGAGGCGCCTGATACTGTCACCAGGGTAGGAAAACTTAGACGATCTGTCAAGTGAAACTGCATGACAGTACCTGTCACAGCCTGTCAGTGTTATCCGACTCTATCGTGCCCGTCTCATCGGACCCCATTGCCTCCGAGAGGTCCTCACCGATGTCCTCGCCCAGTTCCTGCCCAATTTTTTTCATGAATCGCACCATACTCTGCGGGTTGCTTTCATCGAGTCCTGCGAGATTGCCGGGGTCTGCCAGAGCTTCAAGGCGGGCCTCTTCTGATTTCGGCGAGGCAAAGCGAGACATAATCCGTTCAACCCGAGCGCTCGTGCAGTAGGAGCAGGCTGGCGGTGCCTGGTGGGCCAGGCTTAACACAAGAACTGTGCTGCGTTTTCTACAGTCGAGGCAGCGATATTCATACAAGGGCATGGATCATATCCCTATGGATGTCAGAGGCCGTGTCGCCTGTTCGGCCAAGAGGCGATCCGGCACCAGGTCCTTATCGACAGTTCTGGCCAGTGTCAGGGCAAAGACTGGTCCGCTGCCAGCTTTTCGTAGGATCTTCGCACATTCATGCAGTGTCGTGCCGGTGGTGAAGACATCATCGATGAGGAGGATGCGTTTCCCTGCGAGGTTCTGCGGCCTGCGGACGGCAAATGCTTTCAGGAGATTTCGCAGCCGTGCCTGTCGCGTTAATGTGGTTTGGGGATCGGTCGCGGTGACCCTGACGAGGTGTGTGGCCGAAACAGGGCGCGTCAGATGGCGGCCGAGTTGATCGGCCAGCAGCAAGGATTGGTTAAACTCACGCGTTCGTAAGCGGGTCGGGTGCAAGGGCACAGGGACAATGATATCGACATCGATCTCGCGTGGCAGGACGTCGATCATGAGGGCTGCGAGCGGTTTGGCCATCGTCTGTTTGCCGCGATACTTGAACGAGCAGATAGCTTCCCTCAATGGCGAAAGATAGGGGAAGAGGGTCCAGGCCCGTTCAAAAGCCGGCGGCCGTTCCTGACAGTGTTGACATCGATGGTTTGGCGTATAAGCCGTGGCAGCTGGAGAGACAAAGGGCTGGTCGCAGCGGGTACAAGCCGGTTGCTGGAACGGGCGGATGTCTTGCCAGCAGGAGGTACAGAAGAAGGGCACCGGGTCAGTGCCGAGTGCATGACCACAGCTCATGCATTCCACCGGCAGCACAAACCGGATGGCCTGGCGGCACCAGCCGATGAGCCGATCGTGTGTGCATTCATGTCGCATCACAGGGAGGCCGCTTCAATCGATGGGTCGGTGTGTTTCTTCTAAGAGAATGGGCCGCATCTGTCAAGGTTGTTGCTCTGTAAATGGTTGTGATATACGAAGGCGGCAGGGTGCGAAGCAAGGCAGGAGAAGCCAACCGTCATGGTGCGACTTGATCGGGTGTCGAAGATATATGAGCGGGGCGGCGACCGCATCATCGGGCTTGACCGGGTCACAGTCGAGGTGGCGGCGGGGGATTTTTGCGCGCTCACTGGTCCCAGTGGCTGTGGAAAGAGTACGCTACTCAACCTGGTTGCAGGATTGGATGTGCCGACCTCGGGGGATATTTCCCTCGGAGGGTGCTCGACCAGCCGATTTACGAGTGATGATTGGACGAGGGTCCGACGGGAAACGGTCGGAATTGTTTTCCAAGCATTCCATTTGATTCCCGGGTTGACGGCAACGGAGAATGTCGCGTTTCCCTTGTTGCTACGCGGGGAGCAAGGGGCAGCGGTCCAAACCCGTGTTGAAGAGGTGCTTGAGTTGGTCTCGATGACCGCGCGGCGGCACCATCGCCCCAGCGAGCTCTCGGGCGGGGAGCAGCAGCGGGTGGCGATTGCGCGGGCGATCGTGCATCGGCCCCAGATCATTTTAGCCGATGAGCCGACAGGCAATTTGGACTCCCAGCATGGGGCCGAGATTCTTCTCCTCCTCCGGTCGCTCGTTCAGCGCTTTCAGCAAACCATACTGTTGGTGACTCACAGCACCGCGGCGGCAGAAGCTGCCGATTATGTCTGGGCCATGAAGGATGGGCAGCTCGTGGCAAGAACGTCGCACGAGCCTCTCACCATAGGAGCGTGATGGATCTTTCGACCACCATTGCCGGCGTGCGATTCCCCAGTTGTTTCATGAATGCCTCGGGGGCCCTCTGCGTCACGCGTGAGGAGCTGCTGGCCCTGGGCCGATCTCGTGCCGGAGCCATCATCACCAAGTCGATGACGGTTGAGCCTCGCGACGGCAATCCCGCGCCTCGGTACTATGGGTTCCCTGGCGGGTCCATCAATTCCATGGGTTTGCCGAATCTCGGATACAAGGCCTACGCCGCCCTCATTCCCGAATTGAAGACATTCGGAAAGCCGGTTATTGCCAGCGTGGCGGGTCTTTGTGAAGACGATTTCTCGACGATTGCGGCCATGATCAATGCGGCGAAGCCAGACTTGATCGAGGTCAATCTTTCCTGCCCCAACATTCCAGGCAAACCGCAGATTGGATATGATGCCGAAGCCTCAGAGCGACTGCTGAAGCGGGTTCGTAAGCTGATCACGGTTCCGATGGGGGTCAAGTTGCCCCCCTATTTCGATCCGGCCCATCACAGCGTGATGGGCGAGGTGATCGGCCGTTGCGGAGTCGATTTTCTTAACCTGATTAATTCGGTCGGCAACGGGCTCGTTGTCGATCCGGAGCGCGAGGAAGTCGTCATCAAGCCCAAGGGCGGGTTCGGCGGACTGGGCGGCACGATCATCAAGCCGGTCGCGCTGGCCAATGTGCGGGCGTTTTGGAAGATCTTCGAAGGGCGAATCCCGATTATCGGGACCGGCGGTGTGGTCAACGGCGTGGACGCCTTCGAGCATGTGCTTTGCGGCGCGTCGGCCGTGCAGATCGGGACGGTCTTGGTCGAGGAGGGGCTTGGCGTGTTTAGCCGATTGGAAACAGAGTTGGCGGCGCAGCTCAGCAAGAAGGGCTATAGGAAGTTGGATGACTGCCGGGGAAAACTGAAGGAGTTATAGGCCTACTTGGCCCGGAAGGTTTTGGCCAGGAGGCCGAGCTGCAGGGCTCGCCGAAGTAGTTGTGCCACGTTCCGTACGTTCAATCGCCGCATCAAGTTGAATCGGTGCACTTCGACTGTGCGCACGCTGATCTCCAGCACCTCCGCAATCTCACGGTTCGTGCGCCCGATCGACACCAGGCGAAGGATGTCACGCTGCCGAGGCGTGAGGAGGTCGGCGTCGATCTCTTCCTGTATCGGCTGGACTTTTCGGCTCAGAGCAGTTCTCGTACTCATCAATAACCTCTCAATATTGACCGACCCAAGTCTAGCAAATGGGTGTATTGCTGTAAACGAAACTACTGATTTGTGCAGGACTCCGTTATTGGCTAGAACGATTTCATTCGTTACCGCTCCACCATCAGGCATGATTTGTTGATTTGTTCCGCTCAGTCCGCCCCAGGCCTTAGATGACTATACCGCTCACACTGATTCGTGCTCATGCCCTTCAGCGGCCATTTCGAGCGCTGCTCAGTATCGCCGGAGTGGCGCTGGGTGTGTTGGCCTCGGTGGCTATCGGGACGGCAAACGTTCACGTGTTGCAATCCTTCGAGCACGCGGTCACGACGGTAGCCGGTTCTGCCACATTGGAAATTGCAGGCCGTGATCTCGGAGTGGATGAATCGGTCATCACGGCTCTCCGGACGGTCGAGGGGGTGGTGAGCGCAGTCCCGGTCATTGAAGATGCGGTTGTGGTTGCCCAGGGAGAACAGCGAGGGCAGGCGCTTCAGATATTGGGGCTGGATCTTCTCGCAGAGGTTGGGACGCGTGGATTTCAGATCTCGCAGGGCGAAGATGACGTGGCGCTTGAGGCGCTGTTGGCTCCGGACGCTCTGTACCTTGGCCGTCAGGTTGCCGCCGACTGGAACGTGGGAGTCGGGAGTCTCGTCGAGGTAACGGCGGGAGGGCGTCTGGTGCGGCTGCAAGTCGTCGGGCTCATCCGCAGCGAAGCGGGTCGCTCGTCCCTCTGGGATCGGCTCGCTATTATGGATATTGCTGCGGCGCAGCTGTTGTTCCAATCGGTTGGGCGGTTGGATCGGATCGAGCTGGTGACGCAGCCTGGTCGACCGCTCGACGATGTCGTGGCTTCGGTGCGGGCAATTCTTCCCCCTCATCTTGTCGTGCAACGGCCGGCGCAGCGGACAAAGCAGGTCGAAAACATGGTGCGGGCCTTCCAGCTCAATCTGACGGTTTTAAGCTGGGTCGGGCTGCTTGTCGGGATGTTCCTGATTTACAACACGATGGCCTTTGCTGTGGCGCAACGGCGGCGCGAGATCGGCATCTATCGCGCGCTGGGTATGACGGAGCGGCGGGTCACCGGCCTGTTTCTCCTGGAAGCAGGGGTACTCGGTCTTCTTGGCGGGCTGTTGGGAGGTTTTGGAGGGGTTTGGCTGGCTCGGGGGTTGCTGTCGCTGGTGAGCCGGACGATCTCAGATCTGTATGCACCGGTCGTGTCCGGCTGGTTGATCCCGTCGATGGACCTGCTGCTGTGCGTGACAGTCGCCAAAGGAGTGTTGCTCGGGACCGTGGTTTCGATGGTGGGAGCCTTGGGCCCCAGCCTGGAAGCAGGCAGGACTGTGACGGTTCGTGCCTTGGCGCCGGGAGACTATGAGTCGACGCAGCAGCTGAGGGCGGGCTTGTTCATGTGGATCAGTATCGTGCTGTTGGTGCTGGCAGGTCTCTGCTCGCTGATGGGCCCGGTCTGGGGTCTTCCACTCTTTGGCTATCTCGCGACGGGCTGTCTCTTGGGGGCACTTTCCTGTGTTGCGCCACTCTGTATCAAAGCGTTGGGCACGAGGCGTTCTGGCCAGCAGAGTAAGGCGCTGATGCTCGGGGGGAGTCTCAGGCTCATCGCGGCAGACCAAGCGGCGCGCCATCCTGGTCGGAATGCGGTGACGGTGTCGGCCTTGATGGTGGGATTGTCGATCATGATCGGTGTGGCCGTCATGGTTCGCAGTTTTCGTGACACCGTCGAGGTCTGGGTGAACGAGACTGTGATGGCCGATCTCATCGTGGCTCCGCAATCCTGGCTCCAGGGGAAGCAGGCGGGACAGTCGTCGCGTACCTTGCCAGGGACCTGGCTTGCCACCCTGTCGGCAATTGACGGCATTGCTGCGGTCGATATCTATCGGGATGTGCAGGTGGAGGTGGAAGGCCAGCCGGTTTCGTTGGTCTCACGAGATCTCCGGCTCCATGCGCAGCGCAGCCGGTATTTGATGGTTCAGGGAGACTCGGTCGAAACTCTTTCGAAAGCCGCTGAGACCGGAGGCGTCCTCTTGTCTGAAGTGTTGGCAAATCGATTGGGGGTTCGCGAGAGGAGTCAGGTCACAGTTATGTCGCCGACGGGACCAACGACTGTGTCCGTCGAGGGGATCTTCTATGATTACGCGACCGACGGCGGGAAGATGGTGATGGATCGAATCTGGTATCAGCGGCAATGGCAGGACGATCGGGTGACGGTGTTTCCTGTGTATCTGGATGCCGGGGCCGATGCAGAGCACGTCAGGCAGTCGATTGTGGCGCAGGTTGCGGGGTTGGACGGAGTGACGGTTCCACCCTTGGTGATCCGAAACCACGAGTTACGGAAGGAGATTCTTGCTATCTTCGACCGTACCTTTGTACTGACCTATGTACTTGAAGCCATTGCCGTGCTGGTGGCTGTGCTGGGCATCGTCAATACCTTAGTGACAGCTGTGCTGGAGCGGCGATGTGAGTTCGCCACGTTGAGGGCCATCGGCGCCAGCACGAGGCAGGTGGAACGATTAGTCTTGTGGGAAGCGGCCTACCTCGGGTTGATCGGGGCGGCGTTGGGCGTCGTGGGAGGCCTGCTGCTCGCCCTGCTGCTCATCCACGTGATCAATAAACAGTCTTTCGGCTGGACGATTCAGATGACGGTTCCAGGCGGGGTGATTCTGCAAGCAGTTGCACTGGCACTGACGGCGGCCCTAGTGGCGGGCTACTGGCCCGCACGCTGGGCTGCGAGGCAGCCTCTCGTGGAGGGGCTGAGGGAAGAGTAGCGGCCTGGCTTGGTCCTCTGTGCTCACGGAACCCCCACGATGAAACGGTGGTCGTTCGACGTGCGCAGTGGAGGACCAAGCCAGGCCGCTCCTCTGGAGAGGGAGAACGAGCAAGCTTGGGAGGGGAGTGCGAGACAGCTGGCATGGTCTCTGTGCTCGCAGAGCCCCCACGGTGAAGCTGTGGTCGCTCGATGCGCGCACTGGAGACCACACCAGCCGTCCCGCTGAATGCGGGCGAGGATGTAGCTGCCGGTAGACACCCTGCAAAGCACGTATTTCAGGTTTGACTCTCTCCTGGCATAGCAGTAGCTTCTTTCCGCATCCTGTTCCATTGTCTTTGGCAGGACGCCTCCGATCCACATGATTGGCATTGTGTATGATTGCGAGACCTGCCCCTCAAGCTGGATCTGGCCAGGCTCTCGGGATGTTTGTTGTATTGTGTATGGATTTCACCATGCTGGGCGGGTATTTCTTGAGCTACTTGGTGTTGATGTTTCCCGTCTAAGCGTTTTCAGCATTGCGCCATAGAAAGAAAAGGTATCTCTGCCAACGCAGGCTTGGGTCGTTATCCCGCTTGGTCTCAGTCTTGCCGTCCTTGACGGCCATCTGGCCGTTTTCTCTGAACACCTTCAAATTGCTCTCGGTACGGTTTTCGGGCTGTTGGTTTTCTGTGGGACCCAAACAGGGCTTCTTGCATGGAAAGAAAATTGGCGTGGAATGGTGGGGGTTGTTGGGGCCATGGTGTTGGCGATCGGCTGTCTATTGGCGCCAGAACCGTCAGTCTGGCCTCTGGCGCCAGTTCTTTTCTTCTTCAGCCGTGTCATCTTGAGGGGCACCCCGGTTAGCCGGGTCGAATGGGCTGCGTTGCTGGGGAGCACACTCTTCGCCTTTGGCGGCATCCTGTTCGACATCGTCCCCCGCATGTGGCTCATCCTGAATCATCTCGCTGGTGTGAGTACTGAACGCATAACCGGTGTGCTGGGCGGAAATGTGCGTCTCGGGTTGTCCTCTATTCCTCTGGGAACCGCTGTCCTGATCACCGTGATTCACCTCTCTATCTTTCCGGAGGGGTGGAAGCAGCTCCGCCTCGTGTGGCCGATCCAGTTCCTGGTGTTGATGACTGCCATCGTAACAATGGGACTCTTGACTGAAAACGGGACCCTCATGGTGGACAAGGCCTGGATCATGTGTCTGACCATGAGTGGAGTCGGTACGTTAGTGCTGTTGCTCAGTGGATGGTGGTCACTCACCCAATTAGAGACTCAAGAGGAACCAACAGCGGCATCAGGGCTTGTCCTCGGCGGTGTGGCGGTGCTCCTTGTTGTAGTCCTCGTCGGAACCGCTGTCCCATTTCATTCGGATCCACACCCTGGCGAGATCATGATGATCACTGCGCCAGCTGACTTCGATCCTCCAGGCGCCTATCGTGCGATTCCTCCACAGCCTCGACCCCTGCATGAAGTGGGAATGTTTGGTGAATTGCCGCAAGTGATTCGCAAACTCGGGTATCCGGTTCGGGTGCAGGTGGGGATGCCGACTGCGGAACAGTTGACCGGTGTTCGGGTGGTTTGTCTATTCGCGCCGAGTGCGACGTGGGCCGCTCAGCGGCAGTCCCTGACAGCATTACAACAGTTCGTGATGGAGGGAGGCAGTCTGCTGGTATTTGCTGAACATACGAATTATCAGACGAGTGCTCTCGTCCTGAATGACCTGCTGACGCCCTTTGGAATTGTGGTCAACTTTGACACCACCAATGGGGGGGTGGGTGAAGACTTGCGGGGAGTTCGACTTTGGCGATCGGAGATCCGGGAGGCGTTACGGCATTTGTCGGCGTTTCCCTACAATCGGGGCGCGTCGCTGACGCTCAGTGGTGACGCCCAGCCTATGCTGGTGGGCCGCTTCTGGCAGGGTGATGTCGGGAACTTCTTTGCCGAAGACCAAGCGTTCTTGGGAGATTTCCGCTTGAGTCCTGGCGACTCGTTCGGAGATGTGATTCTGGCTGCTGAATGGCAGGGTGCAGACGGGGGGCGCGTGATGGTCTTCGGCGATACGACGCCATTGATGAATACGGCCTTGGGATATACCAGTCCTGCCCTTATTCCTCTGATCGAAACCTTATCGCTTCCGGCGACTTCTCCTTCATGGGTCAGAGGAGGGATGGCTGGGTTGGTTGTCTCCGTCGGATTCGTATTCATGCGTCGACATAAGCCTATGGTGCGTGTCTCGATCATGCTCGTACTTGTGGCTGGCCTCTGTATTCTCCTTGGGGTTAGTGAAACGCGAAGGCCGGATCGTCGGATCCCGAACACTGCCCCAACTATGATCGTGGCAACCAACGTGATGAATCAGCTGGATCTGAACGTCTATGGAGACCGGGCGCCTACGGCACTCATGGTCGAAGCACTCCGTGAGGGACTCGTGCCAGCGGCCATGTCACTGGAAGAGGTCGGCGCAGGGCCTCCCCAAGTCCTACTCTTAAGTTCACCGCGACGAGCCTTATCATCGCGAGAAGTGGCTCGCTTGTTTCGATGGGCCGAGGAAGGGACTACGGTGATAGTAGCGGCCGACGGGAACATCCCGTCAGCGAGAGTCGTCATTCATCAGTTAGGCCTCACCTTCGGGGATGTTCCACTGGGGGCTATCACTGTGGATCTACCTGGTGGGGACGCGTTGCAGTTCCATAGTGCGTGGCCGCTGATTCTCGCAGACGGATGGACCGCGCTGATTGAAAAGCGGGGGCTCCCTGTCGTCGTGCAACGGCGTCTGGGGAAGGGGCGGCTCATTGTGACTGGAGATGAAGGCTTGTCTTCGAATATCGGTTTGGCGACGGAACGGGTTGTTCTTCCCTCCAACCTTGCATGGTGGAAAACATTGCTGAATAGAGAGGCCGATGTTCGACCGTAACTGGTGGACCAATAGCATCCCACCGGCTCTCCTCGCCGCAGCCGTCTGTCCTGTCGTGATGGCGCCTTTTGCCGGTGGGTCTTGGATAGCGTTCAGCTTCCTGCTTGGGGCCATTCTGCTGGGAGGCGGGATGCGTCTGGCAGTGCTCGAGGTGGACACCCCGTCACGACTTCTTCTTCTAACTGCAGGAGCCTGTGTGATGCTCCTTCAGCCAAGCGATCCCATCGTGGTGGCGTTGATATGGTGCTGGCTCGTAGGGCTAGGTCTCACATTCTGGCGAACACGAGTCCCGTGGAGCGATGCCGCCTTCATCGTTGGAGTGGTCGGCTTGGCCCTCAGCATTATGGCATCTGCCTGGGTGTGGTGGCGGGCCAAAGGCGTGACGTTCGGAGTGGAACAGCTGACCGCATTGATTGGGCGCCTGGCCTCTCTGTTCGGACTATCAGTCTCGGTGGATAAAGAGTCTCTGTGGGTTGGCGCCAGTGCGACGAACCAAGTCTTCGTGAGCCCAGAAGCGTTGGGCTGGCCATATGTGGTGATGTGGGTGGTCGCAGTTTTCGCGTGGGCTGAGCTGAGCAAGATCCAAGTGTCCGTTCGTCGTCTCTTCGTGGCGCTGATGCTCTTCCTAGGCATCGGGGGGCTTTGCTTTGCAGTTCGGCTATTTGCAGTTGTTGAAGGATATTGGCCGCCCGAGTATCTACCGCTGACCGTGTGGCATCTGGGCTGGCTTGTTCCGACAGGCGTGTGGCTTGGAAGTCGTGTGATCCAGGATGCCGCACCTCTGGAGAATTCCGTCGTCGTCAGAAGCCCATATCTCCTGGTCACAATGCTGGCGGTGATTGTGATGGTGGCTGGCGTGAGCGTGCCCTATGCCAGCAGCTTTCGGCCCCTTACGATTTTGATGGATGACGGGCATGGGCCGTGGGAAAGCACGTCGGTGCCGGTTAATACTGAGAGCTACGGGCGGTTGAGTCTCTACAATTACACGCTGCTGAGGCAATGGCTTCGAGTACACCATACGGTTGAGGCTACTCCACCTGACACGACGCTGCCCCGTGAGTTGGGTCAGTATCAGGTCATTATTATTAAAACGCCGGTGCTCGACTATAGTGCTGATGAAATTGACAGACTAGAGAAGTACGTCAAGAGCGGTGGTGGATTGCTATTGATTGGGGATCATACCAATCTCTTTGGCCACACTCAGCGGCTTAATGCAGTAGCGGCGTCGTATGGCATCGAGTTTCGGAGTGATGCGACGTTCCCGTGGGACACGGCTCCGCCGTATGTGCATCAGCCAAGCCGGTATACCGGCGGGGATTTCTTGCTGAAGGGGATCGGACCCTTCGCGGTCTTGACGGCTGCGTCTGTGGTGGATCGCTCCTTCTGGGGAAACCCCTTTGTCCGCACGACTGGGTTGGTGTCTGAAGGCGCCGACTATTCCAATATGAATTATTTCGGCCCCCTCCGTCTCAGCCCGGAGGACCGGGTAGGTCCCCTCGCCCTAGCTATGGCTAAACCGTATGGTCGAGGGAAAGTGGTGGCGTGGGGGGATAGCACGATGTGGTCCAGCTTTTCGATGTTTCATCCAGAGTATCCAGACTTGATTCTCAGACTGGTGGGCTATGCCGGTGCTCCCTCGACGCATGCGCTTGGTCAAGCCTTCTCGTTGGTGGCGGGGGCTGGTTTGATGGGGATGCTCTGGATCCAGAGGCGGCGCTTCGGTGGGAACAGCGTGCTTCGAGTTGTCTTGATGGTCCTCCCGATCGGAGGGATCCTCGCGGTCGGCTTGCCCCTTCAACAGACCTGGCCAGAAGTTAGTAGCTCGGTGCCAGCTGTCGTCCACACGGTTGCGGTCGATCTGGAGCACTCCAAGGTCTCTCTACGGATTGATCCGACGAGGCATGCGAGTGCCGAACACAATATCTATACCGCTTTTTATGCCTGGATCGGACGTCTGGGCGTGTGGCCATTCCCGGTCAAGGATTGGTCTACGCTGAGTCCCAGCCGGCCACTCGTGTTGCTCAATCCCAGCAAACCATTCACGGGAAAGGAGAGCAGGGCCATCGGGACATTTGTCCGAAGTGGAGGGACACTATTGGTCCTTGATGATGCAGCCCAGCTATTAGACACGACTGCACCGGAGGTGTTGAGACAATTTGGAATTCAGTATCACGTGAGTCAGGAGCCGGAACCGTTGTATCGGCCCGAGGTCGGTATCGAGACGTGGTTGGACGTCGGCCTGGCCTTGGCGCCATTGGCGCTGGCACTACAAGCCGAAATCCCGGCGATTTTGCCGGGCGCCGTTCCCCGCACCCTGGTGACGACTCCACGCTTATCCATTGCGGGAGGAACGCCACTGGCCGTCACGCGTGGAGGCAGTGTGCTGTGGGCATCGAAGTCCTTTGGCCAGGGCCGGGTCCTCGTCTTTACCGGGAGCCATACCTTTAATCAGCTCAGTTTTGGTGATATTTGGGGGGGGACCGAACCGGGAGCGCTACGAAAGAAGTTGTACAACGCGGAATATGAACTCTTTCAGGAGCTGTGGGCCGATGGCGAGAAATAGGGGGCCGAGTCTGGCTGCGCTATTCGTTGCAGTGTCTATAGTGGTGGGCGGCGAGCTGAGAGGCGAAGGCGCATGGGACGATAGTATTTCCGAGGTGGCCCGTCAGCTCGGGTCCATTTGGTGTGGGACCACGCACGGACAGTTACAGTTAGGGCCGCGAGCGTATACGATTGTTGGTTATCAAATCGTTCAGCCAGCCTATGAGGACTCTGTGCTGCACCTGATCCCGGTAAGTATCAGTCTCACTGATGCTTCTGCAGGAGCACAGTTTCTACGGATCACGCACCGGCATGATACATGGTTGGTTCAATCCACGGGGGCTAACCCACAGCCGTTTCTGCCATCCTCAGATGTCAAACGTGCTCTGCGCCTTGGATCCGCGTTTGGACTCCCGGCTAATCCTTCACTGCGGATTGTGGCCGGTGAGGAGCCACATACATTCCAAATTGTCACCGAGGACCCCATCCTGCTATTCCGCGGGATTGAGGGAAAACTCCGTCTCATTGTAGAGAGTACGACAAAATTCCCCTTGCGACTCAGTGTCTTCGGGCTTCGTGAATGGCAAGGGACAGAGATCGCTGACTACAAGCTGTCACTGACCTTTAAGACGTTTCCAGGGTGTCGGAAACCAGCTTGAGTGATGAGTCCCTCTTTATACGTGTTGACAAGGTGTCGATATAAGGAGAGGATGCGGGCGAGCTAGGATTTCTTGATCTATTTTGATACGGGAGGTGCTTATGCGGATGAGAAACCTCGTAGGGATTCTGGGCATGCTGGGTCTAGCGACGGCGCTATTTCTTCCGGTGAGTGAATCCGTTCCCGTTGTATCCCTCAGTAAAACGCAAGCATCTATGTTTCAGGATTGGGTTCAGGTCAATCTCGCGGCCATGCAGGCACCGGATGCGACCTTTCAGTCTGTAGAAAATGATCTCAGTACGCCCGTACGAGTAGCATCGCTTGAAGGCGGGCAGAAGTATTTTCGCAGCGATGGCTGCAGCACCGGGTGTAGTACTGGCTGTAGCGTCGGCTGTAGCGTCGGGTGTAGCTCTGGATGTAGTAACGGATGCAGCTATGGCTGCCGCTAAGCAAGTTCCTTTAGACTAAGTGGCTGTTGTCGGAGGCTCGCCATGTGGATGGTCTGGCTTTTCTGCTTCCTCCTCTTCGCTTCTCCCGCTTTAGCTGAACCAGGCTTCTCAGAGAAATACGAGCGCGATTACAATATTTTCAATCCAGCCAGTCGGTACGCACCGGACAACCCACTGAACCCAGCTCAGATCTATGCGCCAGATAATCCCTTCAACCCTGCAAACCGTTATGATCCCGGCAATCCGGTTAATCCAGCGAATCACTACAGTCCTAACAACCCGTTCAATCCTGCCAACCAATACAACCCGGATAATCCCCTGAACCCCGCCAATCGCTACAATCCCACGACGCCGTTCGAGCCTCTGAACCGCTCACCAAGCAGCACTCGCTAGGAGTTGAAGGAACAGGGTTTTATTTTATCGTGCTTGGCAGAGGAAATAGTGTACGGACAGCTGTTGCAGGCTGCTCAAAAAGGCGTTCAGAAAGGCCGCAAGGAGACTCGGACCCCGAGGCGTACTGTTACTGTACGTTGAGGGGTTCGAGCGACTGAGAACGAAGCTGGGGGCCTTTTTCAGCAGCCGGTTGATGCTCGACCTCGATCTTGAAGCCAAGATCTTCGATCATGCCCCAGACTTCCGGGGCCGGGGCGCCTGGCGTCGTGAGGTAGCCGTTCACGAAGATGGAGTCGGCTGGATAGAGGGCCAAGGGCTGGAGGCTGCGCAGATTGTGTTCGCGGCCACCGGCCACGCGGAGCTCGGTGCGTGGGTGCAAGAATCGGAAGAGGCAGAGCACTTTCAAGCAGCGTTGAGGAGTCAGTTGGTCGCAGCTCTCTAGCGGCGTGCCCGTCGCCGGATGGAGCGTGTTCAGTGGAATCGAGTCCGGTTTCACGTCGATCAGTGCCATCGCCAGGTCGATGAGGTCCTCGTCCTTCTCTCCCATGCCCACGATTCCGCCGGAACAGATTTCCAATCCTGCCGCTCGCGCGTTCCGGATGGTGCTGAGCCGGTCTTGAAATGTGTGTGTGGTGCAGATGGAGGAATGAAAGGCTTCGCTCGTATTCAAGTTGTGGTTCACGCGATCGACGCCTGCCGCCTTCAGTCGCGTGGCCTGTTCTTCGTTCATGAGGCCCAGCGAGCAGCAAATCTGAATCGGGATCTCCTGCTTGATCGAGCGGACGGCTCCTGCGATTTCATCGATTTCCCGATCCAACGGACTCCGGCCGCTGATGACGATGCAATAGCGTTGGGCCTTCGAGGCTGCCGCTTGCCTGGCTCCGTCGATCATCTGTTGCCGGGGCAAGAGGTTATAGCGCTCGATGGGCGCGGTGGAGATGGCCGATTGGGAACAGTAGTGACAGTCTTCCTGGCAGGCCCCGCTCTTGGCGTTCTGTAACATCTGGAGGCGAACGGTCTTGCCGAAATAGCGTGATCGGACGGTAAAGGCGGCCTGGAGGAGTTCCAGCAATCGCTCATCCGGACTGTCGAGCACGGCCTGGCATTCGCTTCTGGTGAGCGTCTCATCGCGCAAGGCTTTGGCAGCGAAATCCTGATAGTCGACCATGGGACACTCCATCATCTGTAGAGGTTGAATCGATTGCGATGCGGCTGGCTGCGCCTGTGCCGGGCAGCCGGACCGGCTGAAAACCTACACGGTTTCGAAGGGAGAAGCAATGCCCTGGTAGGGGACAGCGGAGACTGGGAGAGGGCCGCTATCTTGGCCGGTGATCGCTTGTCCTGCATTTGGCCAGGGCAGTGCGACGAACGTATTCCATGTCCCGCAACGGCGGCAGCGCCCGGACCATTCGGTCGATTCCTGCTGGCAGGCGGTGCAGACATAGGGGACGACGACGCGTTTTTTAAAGTGGAGGGCTTTCTTGAGCTCGATGACGGCTTGTTCCATGTGCTGCTTGCGCAGATAGAGATTGGCCATGATCTTGTGGTAATCGACCAATTGGTCCTGTATCCCTTCGACGGTCGAGAGGATGTCGAAAGCTTCGTCGACCATTTCGAGCCGGTAGTAGAGCTTGCCCAAATAAAACTGCAGGGCTGGGTTACTCGGGTCCTGCTGGAGGGCCTCCTGGTAGACCCGGATAATTTCGCTGGGCTCGCCCTGTTCGAGGAAGAGCTCTTCGAGGCGGTGCAAGATAATGATGCTGCGGGTCTTGGTATAGATCTTTTTGAGGATTTCCACGGCTTGCTTGGTTTTACCTTCCCGGATCAAGATTTCGCCGATGCCGATGTAGGCAGGCAAGAACGTCCGGTCTTTTTTAATAGCGCCGCGGAAGTAGCGCCGTGCTTTATCGGGGTGGCCTCGTTCCAGCAGCTGGCGCCCGACCTCATAGGTGCAGCCGGTGAGGAGATGGGCTTCGGCCCGTCGTTCAGGCTCAGGCAGGTTGGCCTTCAGGAGACGATGTTGGATTTCGAGCGCCTCGCTCCATTTTTCGAGCCGGATCAGCAGGTCGCGCTCGCGAATGAGCGCGGTGAGGTTATCCGGTTCGATCTTGAGCATCTTGTGCAGGGTCTGCAAGGCGTCCTCATAGCGTTTGGCGCCCTCTAGGTCCTTCGCTAACTCCAGCAGGAGCTCGATGTTGCGATCATCGACACGATTCGCTCGTTGATGGAGGCGGATCGCCTCCATGAAGTTGTTTTCTGCACGGTAAATGTTTCCCAGCCAGAGCAGCGAGTCGACGCGATTGGGATCCATGGCTAGGGCCTTTTCGAACAGCCCAATGGCTTCGACGGTGCGTTTGGACATGAAGGCGTGGGTGCCTTCACGATGGAGCGCATCAATCTTTTCCCTACGCCGCACCAGCCGCGTGCTGCGCCAGTTTCCGATGACGTGGGCGGTTTGCCGCATGCCGACTGCCAAGGCCACGAGCACGGCGCCGACGGCCATGGAAAAGACGACGAGTGTGACGGGGCTCAGTTCAAACTGGACGGAGGGGCTGGTGCGGACTTCGACCATCCCAGGGTTCAATTCGCGGAAATAGCTATAGAGGAAGATCCCGGTGCAGATGAGAAAGATGGTGGTAAGCAGTCGGAGCATGGATCTAAGCCTTTTTTTTCGCCGGCGCCCTTTTCCGCTTCACGGGCTGTGAGGCGGAAGCCGGTTCCGCGGGCGGCGGTTCGTCCGAGACCGTGATGCGTTTCGCGTCGGCCCACAGCCGCTCGAGAGCGTAATGTTCCCGCACGTCTTTTCTGAAAATGTGGACGACGACGTCGCCGAAGTCCATCAGGACCCACTGTGAAGACCGTGTGCCTTCGATGCTGCGCGCTCTGGAGCCGGAGCGAGAGAGGATGCCATCGATATGATCGGCGATGGCGCTCGCCTGGCGATCGGAATCTGCGGAGCCGATGACCAGATAGTCGGCAACGGAGGTCAACGGCGCAACTTGGAGGACGAGGACGTCGGAGGCCTTCTTATCGAGCATGGCCCGGGCAATGGCGAGGGCCGTAGATCTAGCTGTTCGTGCGATCGCGGTCCTCTTAGTAAAGATGATGTTGAAGTATATAAGATTCCACTGAGGGCGGCAACAGATTTGCCACCGGGAGTCCTTGGCGGATTCGCGCACGGATGTCCGATGCGGAAATGGGGCAGGGCGGTAGCTTGAGACAAATCAGGCCTTGCTTGCCGAGCGGCGCGTCGATTCGGGAAATCCGTCCTGCATCCAGGTCTGCCAGCGAGGGGTATGGAATCGGTGGAAGCAGTCGGACAGTGGAAAGTGAACGAAACGACAATCCCGGCCGGGAGAGGACAACGAACTGACAGAGCTCCAGCAAGGCCTGAGGGTCACGCCAGGAAGGGAAATCCAGAAAGGCATCGAGTCCGATCAAGAAAAATAGCTGAGTCTGCGCTCCATACTCTTGCTGCAGCAGGCGAACCGTGTCGATGGAGTAGGACTTGCCTGGCCGGCTGATTTCGATATCCGAGAAGGCCAGAGTTTGGTCTGAGGCGATGGCCAGGCGGACCATCTCACAACGGTCTTGGGCTGGCGCCAGACTGCTGTTGTCCTTATGGGGAGGGTGGCTTGTGGGAATGAAAAGGACCCGGTCGAGTCCGAGGGCGTCGCGTGTCTGACGCGCAATGGCCAGGTGACCGTTGTGCACAGGGTTGAAGCTGCCGCCGAGGAGTCCCAATCGAAGAATGCCGGACTGCCGAGTGCTGGGTGCTGAGGGCCGAGATTCAGAATCTGGTGACATCATCATCTCAGCACTCAGTACTCATGTCTGGAGGATCACGAGGTTGTCCCGGTGTATGACTTCTTCATACTCTTGAGGCCCGAGTTGTTGTTGGATCTCGGTTGTTTTGAGCCCTTTGATCCGGCCGATCAGATCGGACGAGAAATTTACGAGCCCTTTGGCAAACTCTTTGCCGACTTGATCGAGACAGCTGACCGCATCGCCCGCTTCGAAGGAGCCGCTGGTTTCCAGGATACCGGAGGCCAACAGGCTCTTGCCCCGTTTGGCCAGCGCCTCGACTGCCCCTGCGTCGAGCGTCAGTGTTCCACGCGAACGGAGGGTAAAGGCGATCCAATGTTTGCGACTGGTGAAGCGCCGCTCTTTTGCGAGGAAGAGGCTGCCGCCGGGGCCGCCAGCTAAGACTGTCGGGAGAAGGCCGGCCTCTTGTCCGTTCAAGATCAGGGTGGCTACCCCGTACTCGCTGACCTTCTTGGCCGCCCGGACTTTCGTGGCCATGCCGCCGGTTCCCTCGAAGGTGCTGGAAACGCCGGCCCGCTGCTCAATGTCCTTGGTGATGTCCGTGATCAATGGAATCAGCATGGCTGCGGGGTTCTTGCGCGGGTCCTCCGTAAACAGACCGTCGATATCGGACAGAATAATCAGCAGCTCCGCGTCGACCAGGTGGGCCACCTCGGCTGCCAGGGTATCGTTGTCTCCCACGCGGATTTCATCCACCGCAACCGTATCGTTTTCGTTGATGACGGGGATGACGCCGAACCCGATCAGCGCATTCAGGGTGTGGCGGGCGTTGAGAAAGCGCCGCCGATCGGCGAGGTCGTGGTGCGTCAGGAGAATCTGCGCGACTTTGACGTCGAGCCGCTCAAACGATTTTTCGTAAGCCCACATGAGCCGGCTCTGGCCGACCGCCGCAGCCGCCTGTTTCACGGGAAGACTCTTGGGATATTCCGTCAGACCCAATTTCTTGATGCCGGAGACGATGGCGCCGGAGGAGACGATCAGAATTTCACGGCCGCCCGACCGAAGCGCCGCGATTTCATCCGCGAGGCGATCGATCCGTTCGGGGCGCAGGCCGGTCTCTCGGGACGCAACGAGACTGCTCCCGATTTTGATGACGATGCGGGTGGCCTGTTTTAGGAGCTGATCTCGCATGGTGTGGCTCGCAGCTGCGCGACTTGTTGTCCCACATAGGTGACGAGTTCCGTCAGCCCTTCTCGCGTGGCGGCAGAGATCGCGAGGCATGGATAGCGATGGCGCTTGCAATATTTTTGCAACTCGCGCAGGCGCGCGCCGTCTCCGGCTGCATCGATCTTTGTGGCGACGACGGCAAAGGGGCGCGTAGTGATCGGCTCATCGTAGGCGGCCAATTCTTGACGCATGACCTTGAAGGTCTTGACCGGTTCCTCGGGAGCCCACTCCGACACGTCGATCAGGTACAGCAGAAACGATGTGCGCTCGATGTGACGGAGAAACCGAAGCCCCAGGCCCTTGCCTTCATGGGCGCCTTCGATGATTCCGGGAATGTCCGCGACGGCGAAGCTGCCTTTTTCCCCCCAGCGCACGATGCCCAGATTCGGCACCAACGTGGTGAAGGGATAGTCGGCGATCTTCGGCCTGGCCGCCGAGATGACGGAGATGAGCGTCGATTTGCCGGCATTGGGAAAGCCCACCAGTCCGACGTCGGCCAATAGTTTCAGCTCAAGTCTGAGTGACCGGACTTCGCCTTCTGTGCCGAGTTCAAATTCTGTGGGCGTGCGGTTGGTCGGGGTCGCAAAATGGCTGTTCCCGCGTCCCCCACGGCCCCCGTGAGCGGCCACGAAGCGCTGTCCTGCCGTAACCAAGTCGGCCAATACTTCGCCGGTTTCATCGTCGTAGATGACGGTGCCGACAGGCAGAAGCACCACGACATCCTCTCCGGCTCTTCCGGAGCAGTTGGCGGCGCCTCCCTGGCGACCGACTTCCGCTTCGTAGTGTTTTTGGTACCGGAGGTCGAGGAGCGTGGTCATGCGAGGCGACGCTTCGAACACGACGTTGCCACCGTGGCCTCCGTCGCCGCCGTCCGGTCCGCCGCGGGGCACGAACTTTTCGCGCCGAAAACTGCATGAGCCGTCGCCGCCTCGGCCTGCTGTGATGCGGATACGGACTTCATCGACAAACATCGGCGCACCGTTTCTTCAGTGTGAAGGCTGAGGGATCGTGGCCCGCGAGGAATATCCCGTTGCACGTACAGTCATGCCGGGAGCCCTCGCGGTAACGAAGTTGTGACGAGAAAAGAGGGAAGAATGCGCTAGGAAACCGCAGGCACGGAGTCAGCATAGACGCTGATCTTCTTCCGGCCGCGGCCGCGTTCGAACTTCACAATCCCCGTGATAAGGGCGAAGAGGGTATGGTCTTTGCCGAGGCCCACGTTGAAACCGGGGAAGAATCTCGTTCCTCGCTGGCGGATCAGAATGGATCCGGCCGTGACAGTTTCTCCCGCATAGGCCTTGACGCCAAGGTACTGTGGATTACTGTCGCGCCCGTTTCTAGTTGATCCGCCGCCTTTATTTGTTGCCATGACTGATCCTCGTTAGGCTGTTTCGATACCGGTAATGCGCAGCTTGGTGAAGCCCTGGCGATGGCCACGGGTCCGCCGATAGTTCTTGCGCCGTTGTTTCTTGAAGATGGTGATGGAACGAGTCCGGTCCTGGGCGATGATCTCGGCCTTGACGGTGGCCCCTGTGACCAAGGGCTGGCCGACGACCATACCCTTTTCGCCGTGAACCAGCCTGACTTCGCCGATTTCGATCGTCCCCCCGATTTCACCGGGAAGGGATTCCACCTGGACCAAAGATCCAGTTTCCACCCGATACTGCTTGCCGCCTGTCTCAATGATTGCGTACATAAGCCCCTGCCTCCGTTACAGAAGATGATTGTGTAACACAGGGGTTCGAAGCCTGTCAAGGTAAAGGCATGCTCTTCGATGAAATTTCATCCCGCCGGAGTCCGCCGATAGCCGTTGCTCTTTCCTTCTGGCTAACCTATGTGTGGGCCATGTTGTGCTGCCTCCAGGGCATACGTTGGTGCTCTCTCGGTGAGCTGTTTCGTGAATAGGAGCGAGATGATTGTGGCCGTCACTCGATGTTGTACACTCGCGAGCGATGGACGATAGAAATTGAGCGAGCGACGGTGCGCTGGTTGTCTGGCTATGATTTGAGCTGGATGTTGTCCGCGCCAGTCCGTTAGCCGCGAAGTACCTCGCCCATCTGTCAGGCTGGCACATTCGCACGCCTTGGAGGCCTGACGAGAGGCTGCCCCTCATGTATTCTTGTCTGCGGCCATGTCACGTTCGCTCGCTTGACGCTTCTTCCGGCCCGCTGCTATATTCCGTTTTCAATACGCGGCGGTTCACGTGCTCGTCTTCGTTGCCCATGGTTGAGCCACAAGGAAAAATTTGGATGGACGGGTCGTTCGTCAATTGGGCGGACGCGCATGTTCACGTGATGACTCACTCGCTCCACTATGGTTTGGGTGCGTTCGAGGGGATTCGCTGTTACAAGGGGAAGTCCGGCTCCGCGATTTTCCGGTTACAGGAACATGTCGACCGGCTGTTTGACTCCGCCCATATCGGCATGATGCAGATGCCTTTCGACAAGAAGCAGGTCGCAGAGGCCATCGTGGAAACCGTCAAAGTAAACAAGCTGGAGGCCTGCTATATCCGTCCGCTCGTCTATATTGGGCACGGCGCGATGGGGGTTTACCCTGGGGATAACCCGATCAAGCTGGCCATCGCGGCCTGGACTTGGGGCGCTTATCTCGGGGACGATGCTCTGGTGAACGGGATGAGAGCCCGCGTGTCGTCTTTTACTCGTCATCACGTCAACGTCTCGATGACGAGAGGGAAGATCTCCGGCTACTACGTGAACTCGATCCTTGCGAAGCGGGAAGCAAAGGCGGATGGCTATGACGAAGCCATCCTTCTCGATACGGAAGGTTATGTGTCCGAAGGGACGGGGGAGAATATCTTCATCGTGAAGAAAGGGCGGATTAAAACCACGCCGCTCACCTCGATTCTCGATGGCATCACCAGAAGCTCCGTCATCGATTTGGCCAGGGAGCAGGGGATTCCTGTGGCCGAAGAGCGATTCACGCGCGATGACATGTACATTGCCGATGAGGTATTCGTGACCGGGACGGCTGCCGAGTTGACTCCGGTACGGGAGATCGACAATCGCCGGATTGGAGCCGGGAAGCCGGGTCCGATCACCCAAGCTCTGCAGAAGAGATT
>JBEGVJ010000116.1:0-61357 GCA_041178465.1 Nitrospirota bacterium | reverse complement strand
CGCAACTCCTCCAGAGCCACGTAGAGACGATGGGTGCAACCCCGGCCCACAATCCGGATCAAGTCTTCCGCTTGTCGCAAGGCTCCAAGGCCATGAGAGACAGCGCGATGATCTATCTCTCTTACGCCAAATACGTAGCCTATGGCATGCCGGAGACTGAAGACTTGGTGCAGGACGAACTGCAAGGCTAACAAAACGGTTGAGTCGTTCATTTGGTCTATCTGGTTTGCCTGGTTCAACCAAACAGACCAGATAAACAAAACAAACTAAAACACCACGGGCCCATCCGGTCATCCGGATGGGCCCGTGGTGTTTCTGCTTCTACAACCGTTCTAGATGCTGCGCATGAAGTGCGCGACTTCGTCCTGATTGACCGCGCCACCCATAACCGCAGACTGAGCAACGTTGGTCGACTTCTTTCCGGTCAGACCGGACTCGACTTCGTCCACGATCAACTCCACCGGCATGGACTGCCCACCGTACACCCTCGGTCCACCGATGATCTTGGCCTTGGAGAACCCGTAAATCGCAGTGGCCACTTCCTTTGCCAGCCATCCGACATAGTTGAACTCCGGAACGACAATGAGCTTCGCCTTGCCGCAAAGCTTCCGCAACTCCTCGGTCGGGAACGGACGGAGCGACCGGACCTTGATCAGGCCGATCTTGATGCCCTTTTCCGCGCAGATACGAACGGCTTCGCGCGACTGCGCCGCAGCGCTGCCCGAAGCGATGATCACCGCCTCGGCATCTTCCACATTCTCAGCTGTGAGCAATCCGCCCATGTACTGATTGATATACTTGCGGGACCGTTCGACCGCAGCCCAGACTTCCTGCTGCCAGACCGCATGGATGTTGTAGGCCATGAAGTTTGACTTCTGCACCGGGGCGTCGCGTGAGAGACGGGCGGGGGGATTCTCCGCATCAAGGACCGGCACCGCACCGCGCCAGGCTTCGCGAGGAGGCAGCTTCATGCTGCGGTCCTGCATGCGAACGTAGCCCCGGGCGTGAGTCACAAAGAAACCGTCGCAGCAGACACCGACTGGCAGCGTCACATCGTTCTTTTCGCTGATCGTGAAGCCGGCCAACGTAAAATCGTACATATCTTGCTGGTTCTCGGCATGGAACACGATCATGCCGCAATTCAACAGATAGGACACTTCGATATTGTCCGGCTGAATGGCCAACGGAGCATTGACAACGCGGCAGGTGAACATGGCAACAACCGGCAACCGATGCCCCGGCCATGAGGCGATGCCCTCCAAGCCGCGCAACGTGCCAGGACCGGCCGTCGCCGTGTAGCAACGGACGCCGGCTCGTGATCCGCCGGCAATCGCCGCCATCACGCCGACTTCTTCTTCGCCACGGTAATACTCTTTCACATACCCTTCGCCGTAGAGCACCCCGACGAGCTGCATCGTTTCGCTCTGCGGGGTGATGGGATAGGCGATGGCCAAATCCACATTGGACCGCCGAATGGCCTCTTTCGCCGCCTCGCTGCCCGTAATGAACTCTTTCGTTCGCGGGGCTTCGAGGAACAAATATTCTGGCGTCACCACCCTCTGCCGTTTGGCTTCGGCGTGGGGATCTTTCCTGGCAGCTGGCTTGGCCGCGACCGTCGCCGCGGAATCGCCCTGCGGGCTTGTCGTTTCTGGTGCTTTAACTGTTTCGCTCATGATGACACCTCTCGGCTATATCGCCTGTGCTGTTCGACTGTCCTTAGCCTTCACGCTTCATCTGCTCGGCCGAGTGACCGAAGGCAGCCGCGCCGGCAACACCCACCGTTACGGGCGCAAAGGTGAGGGGATTCGTATGAGTTTTCCCGCCGTGAACCCTCGACTGTGTGCCGGTAAAGCGCACGTTCTCGCCGTTCTCCGGCAGCTTGATACCCATTTCTTCGCGCACCCGCTTGAAGACCTGCGCAGTCTTTCTCAACTTGATGATGTCTGAATCCCGAATCGTCAGCATCGCATCCTCATGACCCTGCTCCGCACAGATCGCCATCGTCAGGCAGTTCGTGCCCGCGCGAATCATTTTCAAGGTCAAGTTGGCGTAGTGGCAATGCACGCCGATGAAGATGCAGGCTTCGATCTTGTTGCCCCAAATCGTGAGGTTCGGGTGGTTCGGATTGATGACCTCTTCCGGATCGATCTTCGGATACTTCGGACGATAGTCCGGCATGGGGATGATCATGACGTTCGGGATCTGCGCGGCGATCTCCAACACAGCCTTGGCCTTCTCAACGGCATGCTCGTTCCACGCCCAGAGGACCAACGGCCCAGGGAAAATCGTGGCGTTGGGGCTGGTCAACATTTTACGGGCCATCTCCTCGATGACCTTATCTTCATTGGGCTCCAGCAGTCCGTAATAGAGGCCTTCCCCTGGATCTGGCAGCGCGACTCCCAACTGAGCCGCCGACGGAGGATGGAATCCGGCTGGACCAGGAACAATGATGCGCTCTCGTGTATCAGGCGTCGTTGCCACTCCCGTACCTCCCTAATTACCCACAACAATCATCGGATTGGACAGGACCGCAACCGTGGATTTCTCTTCGTACCGAATGTTGTCGGTAACGGCGGCCAGCGGCAATTGATCGATCATGATCATCTTGATGGCATTGTTTTTCGCCATATTGTCGCAGACCCACACGCACTGCGCGCAGCCCTTGCAACGGTCCACTGCCACATAGGCCGAGCCGTACTTGAAACCCTTGTCCTTGCCCATTTCCTCGCTGTACTGAATTGTATTCGCCTCAGGACAATATTGCGTGCAGAGCTTGCAGCTCTTCGCGGCACAGATCTCAACGTTGATATCGGCTACCAGATACATCGTGACTCCTTCGTGCTAATCCTGGTTAGGCCCCTACGGTCGCACGGACTTCCGAGCGCTTCACCGTCGGTGCTGCCCACCCGTGATCGACAGCATAGTTCCAGCCGGCCTGAATCACCGCCACATTTTTATCGATCAATTCCTGCTTCTTTTTGAACTTCCGCTCGACGACGCTGTCCAAAGCTGCGGTTCCGCCGGAGACGACAAAGCCCTTGCCCAGGAACCGGTCCTTCACCGACTGCTCCAACGCTTCGACGGAGGTCAGCCCCGTGATGGCGCCGATGCAGCCCATCAAGGCCATGTTCGTGCAGAGGTCCATGCCTGCAACTTCGAGGGAGAGCTTGGTGGCGGGGAAATAATAGAGCTTCGCGCGACGCTCTTCCAGCTCCCGCGCTTGATCCCGGTGAAGGCTCATAGGCCCGTCGTTATTGATCAACGCAATCCCGTCTTCCTTCAACCCGAAGTAGAACGGCATCGTATAGGATTTGCCGTGGGTAATAACCTGCGGATGGAAGATGATGATGATATGAGGAAAGGTGATTTCACCGATCTCATAGATCGGCTCATCCGACACGCGGACGTAGCTCTCGACCGGTGCCATCCGCTTTTCCGATCCATAAAACGGGACGATCGTGCTTTCACCGCCGGCCTGGATCACGGCAGTGCTCAGAATGTGTGACCCTGTCACGACACCTTGCCCACCGACCCCTGCCATCCGAATGTTGAAGCGCTTTGCCATGTCCGAGTCTCCCTCCGGGTCGCTTAAGCCTTGGTTGGAATTGCGGCGGCAGGAGCAGCCGGCTTCGGAAGAAATTCTTTGTAGCCATACCGCTCTGCGAGATACTGCTTGGCCTCTTCGCTCACGTACTCCGTGAACTGATACCGGTCGTTCTCAACGTTCTTCGCGTCTTCCATCACCTTGTCGGTCGGAATGGCATACTCAATGTTGCAGGAGGTGTAGGCCTGGATGTAGGTCGAGCCCACTTCGCGGGCGATCAGCACCGCCTTCTTAATGACGCTCTCGACGCGGCGGGGATTGTTCGGCACCACCGTCGCCACGTACGCGCAGCCGGCCACCTTCGCCATTTGCAGCATGTCCATCTTCTCGAACTTCTTGCCCAACGGGGCCATCTTGAGGACGGCGCCACGGTTGGTCATGCCGCTCTCCTGCCCGCCGGTGTTGCCGTACACTTCATTGTCCAGCATGATCGTGGTGAACCGTTCCTTGCGGAACCAGGAGTGAAGAACCTGCTGAAACCCGATGTCCGCCGTGCCGCCGTCGCCAGCCATCACGACCACATCCTTCGGCTTGTCGCCGAAACGCAGCCGCAAGCCACGAGAGAGTCCGCTCGCGACACCGTTTTGGTCGCCGTAGTTGCCGTACACGAAGGGAATCGCTGCCTGCGAAATCGCCAGCCGGCCGCATCCCGCCGTGCCAACGGTAATGGTGTCTTCCGGGTTGGGGAAGGCAATGATCGCCAGCCGGATGAACAGGGTCATCGCGCAACCGGCGCACATGGGGTGCTCTTCGAGAATTTCCTTGAAGCTCCCCATTTGGGAGACAGAAATTTTCTTTCCGAAAGGGCCATGCTCGACCATGTCCCGATATTCTTTGGGCATGAACTTTTCAAATCCACCGGAAAATTTTACATAATCAAGGCTCATCGAAACACCTCCCTCTATCGTTGCAACGGAAAGCCATTGCCTGTCGGAAAGACACTGTTATGTGCAACAAACCCGCAGGAAGTCGAGGTTGGAAGAACAGGGCCGACCCGCCCATAGACGATCAAACGAGTACGCATGGTAGCAAAGCCCAAAAAAGACTGTCAATGAGAAACGTCGGCACACCCTCGAATCACATGCTCACGGTAAAATTCTATAACTTCCTGATAATCAACACAACTTCTCAGAAGGCCCACCGTGCCAAAAAGAAGGCCTAGCAGGTCACAGCCCCGTAGGCCATTCGCCCTAACAACCTGCATTTTGGCGCTATTTTCCCACCTGGCAAACATGCGGCCGACTGCATATCACACAAGAGAGAGATTGCCGATTCGACAAAATCTGTCTAGACTAGACCCGCATGTCAACACGCGTAATCATTCCTGGTGAAGACGAAGGCGCTCAACAGGCCGGAGGGGTCCATAAACGGCCCCCGATTCCCGACAGTTCACTCAAAGCCGAATGCCCCAAGTTCATGAGCCACGGCCCCTGCGGAGGCGTTCGAAAAGGGGGCTTCTGTGAGGTGTACCCCGAGATGGCTTGTCCCTGGGTGACCCTTTACATTCAGCTGGAAAAAATCGGGCATGTGGAATGGATGAAGCAAGTCTAGCAAAACGTGAGGCGTGAACCGTGAAACGTAAACCGGCAAAAACAACATCAAAGACCACAAAACTCGGCTACAACGAACGGCATGCCAAAAGCGGCATTACCACCCCCCTGCCGGACATCGAAACGTTCCCGAATCAATACAAGGGCTACGAAATCACCATCGAGATCCCGGAGTATACCGCCATCTGCCCGAAGACCAGCCTGCCGGACTTCGGCACCATTACCCTGCATTACAAGCCGGACAAAGCCTGCCTCGAACTGAAAGCACTCAAAATGTACATCCACGCCTATCGCGACCTTGGCATCTTCTATGAGAACGCCGTCAACCGCATCCTGCATGACGTCGTAAAATCCTGTCGGCCGGTGTGGGCCAAAGTCACCGGCACCTTCGCTGCGCGTGGCGGGCTTCGAAGCATCATCGAGGCTAAATACCCGTGAGACTCCTCTGCCATTCATGACCCTGCATCTGACAGACCTGCACTGATGGCTACCTACGCAATCGGTGATGTTCAAGGCTGCTTCGCCTCTCTCCAACAACTACTCGCGCACATCCGGTTCGAGCCGGATCGGGATCGCCTCTGGTTCGTCGGCGACCTCGTCAATCGAGGCCCCGACTCACTCAACGTCCTGCGCTATGTTAAAGGGCTCGGTCCGTCGGCTGTGACCGTACTCGGCAACCATGACCTGTTTTTACTGGCAGCTGCGGCCGGAATTGCAACGCCATGTGCCACGGATACAATCGAGCCAATCCTTCGTGCGCCGGACCGTGACGAGTTGATGGCCTGGCTCCGCTGCCAGCCTCTGCTCCACCGCGAGGGCCCGTTTGTGATGGTGCATGCCGGCCTGTTGCCGCAATGGACCATTGGGCAGGCGAGCGAGTTGGCGCGCGAAGTCGAGACAGTGTTGGGCGGTCCGGACTATCAGGAATGGCTTCGCGCATCCGCCGGGTTCCACTCCGTCCAATGGTCGGACGGCTTAACCGGCATGGAGCGGCTCGGCGCTCTGGTGAACATCTTCACCAGACTCCGAATTTGCACTGTGGACGGCACCATGAATTCGTCCTACACCGGCCCACCGAATCACACACCGCCAGGCTTCTTCCCCTGGTTTCAGGCTCCCGCTCGTCGCAGCGCCGATGTCACGATCGTCTGCGGACACTGGGCCGCGTTAGGCTTGCATGTGCAGGATGGGGTGCTGGCCTTGGATAGCGGCTGCGTGTGGGGTAAACAGCTATCAGCCATCCGGCTCGATGACCGCAAAGTCTTTCAAGTAGCTTGCCGAGACGCTGGCTGTACCGGGGGATAAACGACAGCAGCCCGATCCAACCCGGACTCGCGGCTGCGAGCTTCGGTAACGATCAGTGGTAACTTTCTGAATCGCTCGGAAACTTGCCTGCCTCGACTTCTTCCTTGTAGCGACGAAGCGCTTGGAGCGCATCGGTCTTGAGGTGGGCATAGGGCTTCACGAACTTCGGCACGAAGTCGTCGAATAGACCGAGAAGATCGTAGAGGACCAGGACTTGGCCGTCACAATGGGGGCCGGCTCCGATGCCAATGGTCGGAATGGTCACTTGTTCCGTAATGGTCCTGGCCAACTCGGCGGGAATCGCTTCGAGCACGATGGCGAAGGCTCCGGCTGCCTCCAGAGCCTTGGCATCATTCAGCAAGGCCAGGGCATGAGCTGATTCTTTCCCCTGTACTTTGTAGCCGCCGTATCGGTGAACCGATTGGGGCGTCATGCCGAGATGTCCCATCACAGGAATGCCGATACTGGTGATCGACGCCACCCGATCGATCACCGCAGCGCCGCCTTCCAGCTTGACCGCCTGAGCCCCGACTTGCAGAAACCGCCCCGCATTGCGAAGCGCATCTTCGCTGCTGGCTTGATAGGACATAAACGGCATATCGCCAATGACAAGAGCCCGTTGAGCCGCCCCTGCCACCAGCTTTGTGTGGTACAGCATGTCTTCCATCGTCACCGAGAGGGTATCGGCCTTCCCCTGCACGACCACACCCAGTGAATCCCCGACCAGGATCGCTTCAATGCCGGCCTGCTCGACGATGCGGGTGAAGAGCGCGTCGTAGGCCGTCACGACGATGAGCTTTTCCTTATCGCGCTTGTGCCGCTGAAACTCGGGGATCGTCATCAACCCACTTCAGCTTTGGTGATGATGTCAGCCAATCGGTGCGTGGCCTTGATGGCCATGATATGAACCCCGTCGCAGTAAGGCCGCACCGCCTTGATCGTCCGCACAGCAATGTCCACCCCCACATCCTCCGCGCGCCCAGGGCCGGCAGCCCTCAGTTCGTCAATCATCTCCTGGGGAACCGAGACGCCGGGAATGTTGGCGTTCATGAACTCCGCCATCTTGGCATTGCGAAGCACGAGAATGCCCGCCAGCACTTTGACCTTGAAGGGTCGAACCGCCTTCATGAAAGACGCAAACTGCTCAGGATGGTAAATCGCCTGCGTCTGGAAAAACTGAGCGCCGGCTTTTACTTTTACTTCAAACTTGGCCAGCATGGGCCCCAGCGGATCTGCTTCCGGAGTCACGGCAGCCCCGATCGTAAAATCCGTCGATCCATCCAGCTTGTTGCCGGCCATGTCCTGCCCGTGATTGAGCCCCTGTACGAGCTGCATGACTTGGACTGAGTCCAGATCGTACACCGGCTTGGCTTCTTTGTGGTCTCCGACGGTCGGATAGTCTCCCGTAAGACAGAGAATATTGCGGATCCCCAGCATGGAGGCACCCATGAGGTCCGACTGCATCGCAATCCGGTTCCGGTCGCGGCAGGTCATCTGCATCACGGGATCGTGGCCGAGTTCATAGAGAAGCCGGCAGACAGGCAGAGATCCGGCCCGCACCACGGCTGCCGTGTTGTCCGTCACGTTGACCCCATGCACCCGCCCCACCAACTGCTTGGCATTCTCCAGCACGCCGGAGATGTTGGTGCCCTTGGGAGGATTGTACTCAATCGTGACAGCGAACTGTCCCTGATCGAGCACATCCTTCAACCGCCGCGGCTCTCGACTCATGATTACCTTACGCCTCCACCACTACTCACCACCGTAGGAGGAATGGGGCGCTCCCTCTGTGCGCATCCAATACATGTCTCTCGCTGGCTGCTCCGCGACATCACACTTTCGCTCCTGAGGGAGTCGCCGGACTGTCCTTCACTGCGCGCATCGGACGAGCACGGTTTCATCGTGCGCGTTCTGCGAGCAAGAAGGATGGTCCGGCGACTCCCTTCCCATCCTTCTGAGGCCGCGCGTTGCGCGAGCACAGGAGCGTTCCAGCGACCGCTAGAGCATTCCCGCCATTCTTTTCGCCGACTCCACCGTATTATCCAGCAACATCGCAATCGTCATCGGCCCCACGCCGCCCGGCACAGGACTGATCCAGGCAGCCTTCTGACTGACCGGTTCAAAATCGACGTCGCCGCACAATTTGCCGTCCGGCAACTTATTGGTTCCCACATCGATGACGACCGCTCCCTCGCGCACCATGTCAGCCGTCACGAACTTGGCCTTCCCGATCGCCACCAGCAAAATCTCGGCTTCGCGGCAGACCGATGCCAAATCCTTGGTCTTGGAATGGCAAATCGTCACGGTGGCGTTGCGTTGCAGCAACATCAGCGCCAGCGGCTTGCCCACGATATTGCTCCGGCCAAGCACGACGGCGCGCTTGCCCTCGATCGTCACCCCGGCCGATTCGATCATCTTGATCACACCCTTGGGGGTGCAGGCCTCGAACACCGGATTGCCTTCGACCAACCGGCCCAAATTGTAGGGATGAAATCCGTCGGCATCCTTGTTCGGCGACACCGCCTCAAGGATCACCCGGCTCTCGATGTGCTTCGGCAAGGGGAGCTGCACCAGAATGCCGTGAATCTTCGAATCGGCGTTTTTCTTTTCGATCAAGGCCAGCAACTCTGCCTGCGTCGTGCTGGCGGGCAGCTTGTGGTCGTCCACATAGATGCCGGCCAGCTCGCAGGCTTTCTGTTTATTTCGCACATACACCTGCGAGGCCGGATCGTCGCCCACTAAAATTGTCGCCAGGCCAGGCTTTACCCCGGTTTTGGCCAAAACCGCCGCCGATTCGGCCGCTAACCGCTCACGTACTTGCAATGCCAATGCTTTGCCGTCGATCAATCGTGCCGCCACGGATTCCTCCTCATTGAAAGACCATCAAGAAAAAACAAGGCACCATAGCAGGGCATTTTTAAGCAAGTCAACGACGAGCTTCGCTTGGCGCGAGGCCCTGGCAACAAGGATAAAACGTGAAACCGTTTGCGCCTCTCGCCCCTCGTCTCTCACTGTCATTTCTTGACAGGCTCTTCGCCTGGCGGCTACGATGGATTCGTCCAGTACGACCAATAACCATCTACCCTGTGAACAGAACCTCCTTCGTGATGTCCCTTCTAAGACATGCCATCAGCCATCCAGCCTCCTGGCTTATCTGGATCATATCCGTTGTGATTGTCGGTCCGCTTGGCGCCCAGATCACCGTGACGGAGTTGCAATCTCCCTACAGCTTCGTCAACGACCCCATGGAAAAGGGCTATTTCATCTCCAGCGTCAACGGGGAGGCTGAGGCCGCCGATAACAACGGGTTCATTACCAAGCTCGATCACAACGGCAAACTGCTCAATCTCAAGTTCATCCAGGGCGGGAAGGGCGACGTCACGCTCCATGCCCCCAAAGGCATGGCCTTGGTGGAACATGTGCTCTACGTCGCTGACCTCGACACATTACGGGGCTTCGACACGACCACCGGGAAACCGGTCCTGGCGCTCACCATCCGATCACCCGCCTCGTCGCCATCAACCTTGCCACAGACCTCGCTGAGCGACGTGACCTTCGACGGCAAGGGCCACTTGTATTGCTCCGACCAGAAAGCCAATACGATTTACCGTGTCGATCTGGCCACCAAAACGTTCTCCGTTCTGGTCACAGACCCTGCCCTCGCCGGCCCCTCAGGCCTTGTCGTCCATCCTAAGTCCGGCCAAATCATTGCTGTGAGTTGGGACAAGGGCAAGATTTCAGAGGTCTCGCCGAACGGTGTGGTGACGGAGCTCTTCTCCAACGGATTCTTTTCCAGCCGCTTTCAAAATCTTCGAGGAGTGGATTTCGACCGTTGGGGCAACATGTACGTGTCGGATTTCACGACGGGGAAGGTCTGGCGCATGAGTTGGGATAAACGATTTCAAGTCATTGCGGAGTTCCTCCCCTCGCCGGGAGACCTGAGTATCGATCGCGCGAACAACCTGATTCTCGTGCCCTATGAATTTGCCGATGCAGCGGAAATGAACGGACTTGAAACCCCCAGCGATGGGAAACCAAAACAGGAAAAACGGACGTTGGCGGACTATGGGTTCATCCCTCCGCCACCGAAGCCGGCACCGGAAGGACCCGTAAAGAAATGAGCCACTGCGCCTATTGCACACAACGGAAAGGCAAGCGGCCCTGCCCCGCCTTGTCCGGACTCATCTGCAGCCAATGCTGTGGCGAACACCGAATCGTACGGGTCTCCTGTCCAGCTTCTTGCATCTACCTCGAAGCAGGAAGCGACTATCAGCAGAAACGACTTGCGGTGCAATTCATGCCCATGCGGCGAGACTTCTATCGCGAGCTGTCGGAGCTGGGCGGCGAGAAAGCTGTGGCACTGTTCAATCTCGTCGAAGTGGTGATCTTCGGATATTTCCAGGCGCGACGCGACGGGCAAGATGCAGAGATCGTGGCTGCGCTGCAGGGCTTGCGGCGAACGCTGAGTCCGCTCCATGTGCCGGCGGCCCCGGCACCGGTCTTTGCGGAGCATCTCATGAAGGAGTACGACGCGTTCAAAAAGCAGAACCCTCAACAGATCGCCGATATGTCGTCCGCGCCGGAGATCCTGGACCGTGCGATTACCTTCGTCTCGAACTTTTCCGGTTCGGACTTTCAATCGCACCGGTTCCTCGACGGGCTCGTCGGCTATGTGCGGGCCTACCATCCGGAGATTGCGGAGCACCTGACCAAGCAACGTGAGCCGGGTCACATCATCTTGCCCGGACAACAGTTCATGCCACCACCGGCCCCTGAGCCTCACACCCATGATCCAGGGTGCCAACACCACCACTGAAGCGATCGCCGCCTGCAAGAATAATAACCGCACCATGCGGCTCGACAACCAGCTGTCGAGCCGCATCCAGCATCGATATGGCGTGATTGAGCGAGCACATCCTTACTTATTGCGCAGGTGCTGGGAGCACGGAAGTCCGTGAAGCCGAGCTGTCATTCAATGATTGTCACCGTCATCTCAACCCGCTCATTTGGCAAGTCGTGATCGTTTTTCGGCAAACTTACGATCTTATCGGCCACGCCAAGCCCCTTAATCACTTCGCCAAACACCGTGTATTTTCCATCGAGGAAGTGGGACGGCTCGACGACGATAAAGAACTGCGACCCCGCTGTGTCCGGCTCATTCGCCCGCGCCATCGACACGATGCCCCGCTTGTGCGGAATGTCGCTAAATTCAGCCTTGAGTAAGATGGGGTTCCCCTTCTCGTCTTTCGGTCCACCCGCACCATAGGTCTCCTTGCGCAGCGAGTTCTTGGTGTTGGGATCGCCGCCTTGGATCATGAAGCCAGGAATGACACGGTGGAAAATCGTCCCATTGTAAAAGCCGGACTTGGCTAGTTTGATGAAGTTCTCAACATGCTTCGGAGCCACATCCGGATACAACTTGACATGGATGTCCCCAAACTTGGTCTTGATAATGGCTTTCGGGCCAGGGTCTGGCAGAGGAGCAACCGGCTTCACATCAGCCTTCCCTCCACAAGCCGTGAGAAGGCTGATCGTGAACAGCAGGGCACACAACGCAACCCTTCTTACGGCAACGAGCTCACCTGTCAGAGTCCGCCAATGTTGCATCGGTTACTCAACCACCACAACCGTCAGCTCCACCCGCTCCGTCGGGAGGTCCCGGTTGTTTCTCGGCGCACTGACAATCTTGTCCGCCACCTCCATGCCCTTCACCACCTCGCCAAAAACCGTGTACTGTCCATCGAGAAAATTCGAATCCTTCACGACAATAAAAAACTGTGAGCCGGCACTATTGGGGTCGCTCGTACGTGCCATGGAAAGAATCCCTCGCCGGTGAGGGATATCGTTGAATTCCGCCTTCAGTTTCTGGCTCGGCCCTCCCTGGCCATAGGTCTCCGGCTTGTTCGGATCTTTGGTGTTGGGATCGCCGCCTTGGATCATGAAACCGGGAATCACTCGATGAAAGATCGTTCCGTTGTAGAAGCCGGATTTCGCCAACGAAATGAAGTTTTCAACGTGCTTAGGAGCCTTGTCTGGAAAGAAGACGATTTCCATTTCCCCGAACTTCGTTTTAATAATCGCCTTGGAAACTTTTGCCCCTTCCGCTTTCCCTGTCGGCGCCTTGTCTGCCGCGAAGGACACGCCCATCCCCAACAACAGACTCCCGCCCAGCGCAAGCATCATCGCGGCCCGGTGAACCATCATTCGTCTCTGCATCATCTGCCTCCCTGAAATAAAAACGACTTTCGCTGTGAAGCCTCTCCCCTGCCGACTCGATCAGCGCCCTGTCTGTTGGAGAGCCTGCTTTGCCGCCTGCTGCTCTGCTTCTTTCTTACTTCTTCCGGCCCCCATGCCCACAACCTCGCCCTGAACGGACAATTCCACTTCAAACAACTTCTGATGGTCTGGTCCCGTCTCTCGAATGGTGGCGTAGCGGGGCAATGTGTCATACCGCTTCTGGCACCACTCCTGAAACTGAGTCTTGTAGTCGCCTGCTCCAGGCTGCTCCTGCTGCGCGGCAACATTCGTCAGTTCCTCTGCGAAAATGTGGCGCGTCACCGTGCGGCTTGCGTCGAATCCTCCGTCGAGATGAACTGCCGCGAGCACTGCCTCCAGCGCATCGGCCAACAGCGAGTCTTTCTCGCGCCCCCGCGAACGGTCCTCCCCGCGCCCAAGCTTGAGGCACTCCCCCAATCGAAGCCGGCGTGCCACCTGCGCCAACGATCCTTCACTCACCAACTTCGCCTTGAGCTTCGAGAGTGCCCCCTCCGAAGACTGTGGCAAGGCGGAAGCCAGATACTCGCTCATCACCAGTGACAGCACGGCATCGCCAAGAAATTCCAACCGTTCGTTATGCGGCAGGAGCACCGATTTCTGTTCGTTGACGTGAGAGGAATGGGTCAGCGCCTCTTCGAGCAAGGCGAGCGCCTTGAATCGATAATTCAGCGAAGATTGGAGTGAGTCGGCGGAAGAGGCCGAAGTCATAGCGGCGAGTCTATCCCTCGCACAGGCGTATTAGCAGGCTGCGGAAAAACTCGGTGCATGCGAAAAATATGGCGAAGGTATTCCATACGATGTTGAAGCCTCGATTGCCACAGGATGCTCAAAAAGACCGTCCAGCAAGGCCGCAGCGAATGAAGAGGCGAGGCGTACGCGTCGGTACGTTGAGCCTCTTCGTGAAGCGAGAACGCCGCTGGCGGTCTTTTTCAGCATTCTGTTAGGCGTCTGGTTTTCTAAAGAGCAGACAGGCATTGACCCCGCCGAATCCGAACGAATTCGACAGCGCGACCGTCACCGCGGCAGGCCTGGCCTTGTGCGGAATGTAATCCAGGTCGCACGCAGGATCCGGGTGATCCAGATTGATCGTCGGGGGCAACATCCCGTGGTGAAGCGCCAAAATGCTAAACACCGCTTCAATCCCACCGGCCGCCCCGAGTAAATGGCCGGTCATCGACTTGGTCGAACTCACCGGAATGCGATACGCCTGCTCGCCAAACACCTGTTTGATCGCCTTGGTCTCAATGGCATCCGCCATCGTCGAGGTGCCATGGGCGTTGATGTATCCGACCTGGTCCTTGCCGATACCGGCATCCTTGAGCGCCAATTCCATACAGCGGACCGCACCCTCGCCTTCTTCGGACGGGGCCGTAATATGGTAGGCGTCGCTGTTCATGCCGTAGCCGATGAGTTCGGCATAGATCCGGACCCCGCGCCGCCGCGCATGCTCCAGCTCCTCCAAGACCACGACTCCGGCGCCTTCGCCGAGCACGAACCCGTCGCGATCCTTGTCGAAGGGCCGGCTCGCTTTCGTCGGCTCATCGTTGCGGAACGAGAGGGCTTTCGAGGCCGCAAACCCTGCGACCCCCAGCGGCGTAATGGCGGCTTCCGCCCCGCCGGCGATCATGACATCGGCATCACCAGCCTGAATCAGCCGGAACGCGTCGCCGATGCAGTGATTACCCGTCGCACAAGCCGTCACTGCGCAGGAGTTCGGCCCCTTGGCACCCAGCCTGATCGCCACCTGACCGGAGGCCAGGTTGATGATAGTCATCGGGATGAAAAACGGCGAAACACGCCCCGGGCCTTTTTCCTGCAAAATCTTATGGTAGTGTTCGATCGACCCCAGCCCGCCGATGCCCGACCCGATATAGACCCCGACCTTCGTGGCCTCTTCCGGCGCCACAGTGAACCCCGCATCATCCACCGCCAGCTGAGCGGCGCCCACGGCATAATGGATGAACGTATCCATCTTTTTGATTTCTTTTTTCTCGATGAACTGGGCCGGGTCGAAATCTTTCACTTCACCGGCAATGCGGGCATCGTAGGCTGCGGGGTCAAACTTCGTGATCGGACCGATGCCGGACTCGCCAGCACAGATGGCCTTCCACGTTTTTTCGACACCGGTCCCCAGGGGTGTCACCACCCCCAGACCGGTCACGACGATCCGTCTGGTCGAACGAACACTCATACCGTCCTGCGACCTCTAGGCTTTTTCCTTGATGTAATCTAGCGCTTTCCCAACCGTCAGAATTTTCTCCGCATCTTCGTCGGGAATCTCGATGCCGAACTCTTCTTCGAGGGCCATCACCAGCTCGACCGTATCGAGGGAGTCTGCGCCAAGGTCTTCCACAAAGCTGGCTTCTGGCGTGACCTCGTCCTCCTCGACTCCGAGCTGTTCCCCGATAATTTTCTTGACCCGTTCTTCCACAGTACCCATTGATTTCCCTGCCTCCTTCTCCATCGTAAATCCTCCTTCTCACTGCGAGCGTGCCGCCGCAGCATCTTACAATATTTCGTCCGCACAATCGTCAGGGCATCAACATTCCCCCGTTCACGTGCAACACATGCCCGGTGATGTAGGCGGCCTCGTCCGACACAAGAAAACGCACAGCCGCCGCAATATCGGCCGGTGTACCCAGTCGTCCCAAGGGGATTTGCTTTTGAAGCTGGTCCTTCACCTCGCTCGACAGTCCCTGCGTCATGGCGGTATCGATGAATCCCGGTGCGACCGCGTTCACCGTCACGGAACGACTCGCATATTCCCGCGCGACCGTCTTCGTCAGTCCGATCACCGCCGCTTTCGAGGCCGCATAATTGGCCTGGCCCACATTTCCCATCACACCGACGATCGACGCAATGTTGACGATACGACCATACCGCTGCTTGGTCATCGGGAGCAAGACCGCTTTGATGCAATTGAACGTTCCGGTCAAATTGACTTGCAGCACCAGGTTCCAGTCTTCTTCCTTCATCCGCAGCAGCAGCCCGTCGCGCGTAATCCCGGCATTGTTCACCAGAATATCGACCTTCCCCCATTCCTTGATCACCTGGTCGACCATGGCTTTGGTGTCGGTGCCGTCCGCCACATTGACTTTGACGTTCAACGCCTTGCGCCCCAGCTGCTCTACCGCCGCAACCGTGTCCTTCGACCGGCTCGGATCAAGATCGGCAACCACGATATCCGCCCCGGCGTGAGCCAGCGCCTCTGCGATCGCCCGGCCGATTCCCTGTGCCGCTCCTGTGACAATCGCAACCTTACCATGTAGTGACATTCGTTCGCTCCTTACATCCCTTCACGCACTGACAGCCGCGCGAGTCGCCTCGAACGATTTAGGATCATTGACGTTCAGGGTCACTGCATCCGGCAGTATTCGTTTGATCAATCCGCTCAACACCGTTCCAGGCCCAACTTCGACGAATGTCGTCACGCCCATCGCCGCCATGGCCCCCACCGAATCTTCCCAGAGTACCGACGAGGGAAGTTGTCGTACCAGCGACGCCTGGATGTCGCCGGCCCTGGTGATGGCTCTGGCTTCCGCATTATTCACCAATGGCATCTTGAGATCGGACCAGGCGATCGCCGCCAAATCTCCCGCCAGACGATCGGCCGCCTTCTGCATCAAAGGCGTATGCACCGGCACACTGACGGGAAGGGGAATCGCCTTTTTGCACCCCTTCGCCTTCGCCAGTTCGATGGCTCGCTCCACGGCAGCCTTTTCTCCGGCAATGACGACCTGACCGGGCGAATTGAAGTTCGCCGCTGCCACAACGCCAACAGAAGACGCCTCCTTGCACACCTCTTTCACCACGCCGGACGCGAGGCCGAGAAGTGCCGCAACAAGTCCTGTCCCGGGCGGCACCGCTTCAGCCATGTAGCGGCCCCGCTTCTGCACGATCGCCACGGCCTCACGATAGGTCATCCCCCCGGCAGCGACCAGAGCCGAGTATTCACCCAGACTATGGCCTGCCACCGCAGCCGGCGTAATGCCCAACCATTGGAACGCATGGAATGCGGCAAGGCTACTCACCAGCAACGCTGGCTGCGTATATTCCGTGAGGTTCAATCGTTCCGGTGGTCCCTCGAAACACAGCGCCGCCACATCATAGCCCAACACCGACGAGGCCTCATCGTAAAGGCTTCTGATGCCGGGATAGGCCTCGACCAAGGCGCGCCCCATGCCGACTGACTGGGACCCCTGCCCTGGAAAGACCAACCCGATGCTGGATGACCCTGTTGATTGGAAAATCGCCATACTACCGGAATGATTGCACGAGGCTACTGGTTACTCTCATTATTATGATAATCGAAGCCTGAAAAGGCACATATCGCCGACTTCGTGGGGTTAGATATCGTCGAATTTCCCTTGAATGTCAACGGGAAAAGTTTCTCGGGGGCCTCAACGGTCAGCCCCCGGCTACCAGTCAATCCTGCGAGTTGAACGCTGGGTGCTCACCGCTTCCCCTGCTACCACCGAATGAGCGCCGACGCCCAGGTCAAGCCGGCCCCGAACGCCCCCAACATGACCAAGCTTCCCTCTTTGATGCGCCCCTGGCGCACCGCCTCATCCAAGGCAATGGGAATCGAGGCTGCCGATGTGTTCCCGTACCGATCGAGATTCAGCATCACTTTTTCAGGCGGAAGCCCGAGACGACTGGCCACGGCATTCAGAATACGGATGTTGGCTTGATGCGGCACGTAGAGATCGAGGTCCTCCACGCGCAGACCGTTCGCGGCCAGGGTCTCACGCGCCACTTCCTCCAAGGTCCGAACCGCCACTTTAAAGGTCTCGTTCCCTTTCATTTTGATGTACTGCATCCGTTCCGCCACCACCTTTTCAGAAGGCGGCATGCGCGACCCTCCCCCTGGCACCGTAATCAGATCGCAGAGACTGCCATCGGAACGAAGATGCGTGGACAGAATGCCCCGATCGTTCTCACTGACGCTGATCACGGCTGCCCCCGCTCCATCACCGAACAAGATGCAGGTGTTGCGATCGGTCCAATCAGTCATCGCCGACATCACTTCCGACCCGACGATCAGCACATGACGCATACCGGTTTTCACATAGGCATCTGCCACCGATAGCGCATAGACGAACCCGCAGCAAGCCGCTGACAAATCACACGCCGCCGCTTTCGTCGCCCCCAGTTGATGTTGGATCAAACAAGCCGTCGCAGGAATCGGATAGTCGCCGCTGCAGGTGGCCAGTAAAATCATGTCGAGATCGGCCGCGCGTACCCCCGCAGCCGCCAGAGACCGCTCTGCCGCCTTCAGCGCCAGATCGGAGCAGGCTTCACCGGGGCCGACCACATGCCGCTCGCGAATACCGGTCCGCTCGACGATCCACTCGTCCGACGTGGCCACCATCCCTTCAAGGTCGGTATTGGTCAGCACCTTGGCCGGCACGTACGAGCCAGTCCCTGCAATACGGGCCCTCATGATGTCGCCCCCTCAGCAGACTTGGGTTCCAAGAGGCTCTCTTGAATATCGCGTTGAATCAACTCATCGACACGACTCTCGGCCAAGCCCTTCGCCCCGCGGATGGCATTCTTAATCGCCTTGGCGGACGATCGACCATGGCAGATCATCGTAATACCGTTGACGCCTAACAGCGGCGCCCCGCCGAATTCTGCGTAATCAATCCGTTTCTTCAAATTCAGCAACGGCTTGGCAATGAACGGGTAGGCCAAGCGGCCGAAAAATGATCCGGAAATTTCCTTGAGCAGCAACTTCTTGATCGTATCGGCCACGCCTTCAGAAATCTTCAACGCGACGTTCCCGATAAACCCATCGCACACCACCACATCGGCGCTCCCGCTATACACATCGCGGCCCTCGACATTGCCGATGAAGTTGAGCGGACTGGCCTTAAGAAGCTTGAACGCTTCCTTCGTCACTTCGTTGCCCTTGCTATCCTCTTCTCCGATGCTCAACAACCCGACGCGCGGATTGGGCTTCCCAAAAAGATGCTTGCCGTATTCATTCCCCATGATGGCGAATTGCGCCAGATGCTGGGCGCTACAGTCCACGTTGGCCCCGACATCCAACATGATGGCCATACCGGTCAACGTGGGCAGGCAGGTCGCGATCGCCGGGCGCTCGACGCCTTTCGTCAGCCCGAGGATAAAGAATGATGCCACCATGCTGGCGCCGGTATTTCCTGGGCTGACGACGGCACTCGCCTCGCCGCTCTTGACCAGCTCAGTGGCAACCCAGATGGAAGAATCCCGCTTCTTACGGGCAACGGCGGCCGGCGACTCATGCATCTCGACGACTTGCGAGGCATGACGGATAGACAGACGGGAGTCCGTGCAGCCGAGACGGCGACATTCGGCGGTGATGACAGTCTCATCGCCGACGAGCACTATCTCGACATCACATTCCCGGGCAGCCTGGAGCGCCCCCTCAATGGCCGGGGCTGGTCCATGGTCACCGCCCATGACATCAAGCGCGATTTTCATAGAAGCCAGGTACTCATCGAATGATGACGTATCATGTGGTTACGGAAGAAGAACAGCCGTTACCACGCGACATGCGGCAGGAGTTTAGAGCAGTGAAGTGATTGACGCAACAGGCAAACGAACGTCACCCCGTCGTGATCCATGGAGCCATCGAGCCTACGGAGATAGCCCAACGGCTCCATCGCGAACTTGCCTAGGACTCTTCGACCTGAATAACCGCTTTACCCTTGTACGTTCCGCAATTCAAGCAGGTGTAATGCGGCAGCTTGATTTCGTGGCACTGCGGACAGACGGACATGCCCGGCGGCGTCATCCGCAATTTTTGGGTGCGCCGCTTGTCGCGTCGTTCCCGTGAATGTTTATGTTTCGGATTTGGCATGGCAACTCCTTCTCGCTCTCAATAGCAGGCGGTCACGCTATGGCGCTGATGGTCCGCCGGTCTTACGTTTCGTGCTCTGGACCACCCGAAACGTCGGGATCGGTGGTTCCACAGCACACTGACAGGGCCCTTCATTCAAATTCTTTCCACATCCTGCGCAGAGCCCCAAGCACTCGTCGCTGCAGATAGGCTGCATCGGCTCGGCCAGGATCACGTGTTCGCGCAACATGGGGGCCAGATCCAGATGATTGCCCTGATATTGATACTGATCGTCCAGCTCTTCTTCCTCTTCGGCCGCCACAACTTCCTCGCGCGCCTTTCGAGGATCGACCCGCTTCGGATGACGTGACGCCGCTTTGGGCTGCGGGATAAAAGCCGCACGCACGGAAAAAGCCAGGGGGGCCTCATACTCCTTCAAACACCGCACACATTCGCGAACGGCCGTGCCTTCCAGCACGCCGGTCACGGCGACCAGTCCTTCGACATTGGTCAGATCCAGACTCACCGCCAGCGGGCCACGGACCACGGCATCATCGCTGGTCAGGCCGAGCTCTTCAGCCGTCACCTCGCCGACCAACGAAAGCCCATCGTCCGTGATGTCAGCCAGCAGCGGCGTCAGCAGATCCATCGTGGCCCCTACCTGCAGTTCCATAACGTGACCGGGTACCCTATCGCTCTTCAGCAAAGCTGATGAGGGCGATGTGCCGAGCCCGCTTGACGGCTGCCGTCAACTCGCGCTGGTGCCTCATGCAATTGCCGGAGATGCGCCGCGGAACAATCCGGCCCCGCTCCGTCAGAAAATTTCGCAACAGCCCGACATCTTTGAAATCGATTGCCCCTTTGTCGATACAAAACCGACAAGGCCTGCGGCGTTGAAAAAACCGTCCGCCGCCACCGCCATCCCGATCTCCGCCCTGTTCACGCTCCATAACCGTCTCCCTCTCTGTTAGACGTGCTCTTCGGGTTCATATCCGGCATCATCGTGCACCGGCGCCTCAGTCCCGCTGCCGCCATCCTGGCGCTTCGGCATGAACGTCACCGTTTGGGCGACCACTTCGTGCTTGCTGCGTTTCTGGCCATCTTCCGTTTCCCAGCGGCGCTGCTGCAGCCGCCCGTCGACGATGATCCCACTCCCCTTGCTGAGATACTGCCCGCAATGTTCCGCTTGCTTGCCGAACACGACAATGTCGACAAAACACACTTCTTCTTTCAATTCCTCGCCCTGCTTATACCGCCGACTGACCGCAAGGCCCAAACTGGCCACCGGCGTCCCGTTCGGCGTGTACCGCAATTCAGGATTCCGCGTCAGATTCCCGATGAGGATAACTTTGTTAAACCCGGCCACCGGCAAACTCCTCCGATGACGTCTCAAGTGGCCGTGGCGGCACCAGTTCTTTCTTGAGATGGACGGTCAAAAACTTGATGATGGAATCTTCCAGCCGATACGATCGCTCCAGTTCACCAACCGTGACATTGGGCGCTCTGAAGTAGAAGTAGGCATAGGTCCCCTTCCGCTCACGCTTCACTTCGTAGGCAAGTTTTTTCTTGCCCAAATTTTCCGACTTGATAAACTGCGCGCCGGTCTTCTCGGCCACCGCCTTCATCTTTTCGATTAGGGCAGCGGTCTCCTCGTCGGAGATAGACGTACGAATAATGAACAGAGACTCGTAGAGCTCCATGCAGCAATCCTCCTGGACAAAGGCCCCCGAACCAGTCGGGAGCAAGGTGTAGGCACGTTGGCTTCAGCCAACGCGAAGCGGTGAAGCTAACACAGCCCATCAAGGGCTGTCAAATAAATGGAGCGCCCGTGAGCGCAAGGAATCGGCCCCGCTACGCTCTCTCATCTCCTCCCGGTTTCTCGCGTATATTGAACTGGTTCATTGCCGCGGCCGTTCCACGGTGGATCAGACATTCCAATGCATCGACGGCGCGGTCGAGGCAAGGATTCAAGACCCCAACCTCTTCTCTCGTGAACGCCTGCAGCACATAGTCCGCCGAATCCTGACGCGGCGCCGGTCGGCCGATTCCGATCTTGATCCGTACGAACTCCGGCGTCCCGATCGCCTCAATGACCGACTTGATCCCGTTATGCCCTCCGTGCCCCCCCGCTTGCTTGATGCGGAGACGTCCCAGGTCAAGGTCCAGATCGTCATGGATGAGGATGAGATCGTCGGCGGTGAGTGAATACTCGCGAAGGAAACCTTTAAGCGGAGGACCGGTGAGATTCATCCAATCGAGGGTGCCGGCGAGTTCGAGGAGCTCAGACCCGAGCCGGCCCGAGCCGCGCCAGGCCATACCGCGCTTGGAAAGGCGGATGGACCACCGAGCGGCAGCCCGCTCGATGACCCACATGCCGACGTTGTGACGGGTCTGGGCATAGGCCGCGCCAGGGTTGCCCAGCCCAACGATGAGACGCACCGTTACTTCTTCTTTTCTGACTCTTTCTTCTCAGTTTTTGGCGCTGCCGCGCCCTTCTTGTCGCCGCCCTTAGCATCGGCAGCCGCACCGGCCTTCGCCGCGTCGCCACCAGCCGCGCCTTCGACTTTGCCCTTCGCGGCCACTTCAGGTTCTTTCGCGCCCTCTGCCCCTGCCGTACCGCCCGCCAGGAGCGATTCCAGCTTGGCTTCCGTTATCGGCGCCGCCACGCTCACGACCATCTGCTCAGGATCGTCGAGATAGCGGATCCCTTCGTGCGCGACCACATCTTTCAAGTGAAGGCCTTGCGAAATGTTGAGGCCCGACGCATCGACTGCGATGAAGTCCGGCAAGGCATCTGGCAGACACTCAATATGCAACTCGCGCATATTGTGGTGCAGAATACCGCCTTCCTTGACGCCGGCAGGCACTCCGCCGGTCAAATGCAGGGGCACCTTGACGCGAATCGGCTTATTCATCGAGATTTCGAACAAATCCGCATGCAACACATTGCCTTCGACCGGATCGACCTGGAAATCGCGCAAGAGCGCGGTCCGGTTCGGTTTCGACTTCGCGCCGGTCAGCGTGAGCGACACAAGCGCAGACCCCCCCGCCTGGGCCTTCAAAATCTTGACCAAGCTATCGGGCTCAATCGTCAACATCAGACACTCGCCCTGCCCGTACAGTACGCCGGGGATCTTGCCTTCCCGCCGAAGCTGTCGCGCCGCGCCTTTTCCCGTTGTCTCTCGCACTGTGACTGCTAGTTCAAATTTCATGGTACTCCTCCGCCCCCTTCTCGCTAATCTTCAGATCCTTCAGTCTCGATCTAGGCAAACAATGAACTCACCGACTCATCTTCATGGATACGCCTGATCGCCTCACCTAACAGTGGTGCGACCGATAATTGATGCAACTTCGGACAGACCTGCTCCTTGCCCCGCAACGGAATCGAATTGGTGACGATCACCTGCTTCAGGCAGGACTGTTGAATCCGGTCCAACGCCGGCCCGGTAAGCACCGCGTGAGTACAGGCCGTCCACACTTCCCGCGCCCCATTATCGAGACAAGCCTGCGCCCCCTTCACAATGGTGCCAGCCGTGTCGATCATGTCGTCCAACAAGAGCGCACTCTTACCCGCAACATCGCCGATGATGTTCATCACCTGCGTTTGATTGGGCCCTTCACGCCGCTTGTCGATAATTGCCAAGTTCGCTTGAAGCCGTTTCGCAAACGCCCTGGCTCGCTCCACGCCACCGGCGTCCGGGGAAACCACCACCAGATCGTTTACTTTTTGCTTGGTAATGTAATCCAACAATACCGGCAGCGCATACAGATGGTCCACCGGAATATTGAAGAATCCCTGAATCTGCCCTGCATGAAGGTCCATCGTGAGGACGCGATCGGTGCCGGCGGTACTGATCAGGTCGGCCACGAGTTTCGCTGAAATCGGCACGCGTGGCTGATCCTTGCGATCCTGACGGGCATAGCCAAAATAGGGGATGACCGCGGTGATGCGATTCGCGGAAGACCGTTTGAGCGCGTCAACGATGATCAACAACTCCATCAGAGAGTCATTGACCGGCTGACAGCTGGACTGCACGACGAAGACGTCGGCGCCGCGCACGTTTTCCTCGATCTTGACGCGAATCTCGCCGTCACTAAATGACGCGACCGTGGCCTCGCCGAGCTTTATACCAAGATAGGCACAAATCTCATGGGCCAGGGCCGGATTCGCATTACCAGAGAATATCTTTAGCTCTCTGCTCATCGATTCCCCAGATGGTCCTTGGATGCGACTGCTAAGGTCCTGATTTCGTACGTGGTTCGTCTCGACGGCGGGCGTCGGTGGGCGTAGTGATAACCCGCCTACCCCTATTCACTGCGCGCTGTTGAGGAAGCCAACTAAGGGGTCAGACTGTAACGGAATGCACGGAGAGTTGTCAACCGAGGCCTAGCGCGGAAGTCCTTCTTGCACGAGGAGCGGGCCGGAACAGGCGGGAACGACAAAAGCAGCCAGCGGCTTCTCACTCGCAAACGCGGCCCAAGCCCGGCGTGCACTGGCCTCATCTGTAAATACCCCAAACACCGTCGCCCCGCTTCCGGATAGCAGCGCGAGCTCGGCTCCTTGAGCCTGCAGACGCTGCCTGATTTCCCGAAGCTCCCCATGCGCGGCGAAGACTGGGGGCTCGAAGTCGTTTTCTGCTGCGCGAATGAGTTGGCCCCAACTCATCCGCGATTGCCGATCGAATTCTCGTTGAACCGGCGATAGCGACCTCACCCCAATCCTGGTCGCGGCCAATTCCTCGTACGCCCACTTGGTATTGACCCCAAACCCTGGGTTGACAAGCACGATCCAGCGTGCCCCCTCAATCACGATCGGTCGAACCGTTTCTCCTCGGCCCGTCACACAGGCGGAGGGGGCAAAGAGAAAGAACGGCACATCGCTCCCCAGCGATTGCCCGACATCCGCCATGTCCAGCGGAGACCACCCCAACTGCAACAAGCGATTCAACCCCATGATGGTCGCAGCGGCATCACTACTCCCTCCACCCAGACCCGCCCCCATCGGGATGCGCTTTCGAAGCTCAATGTCGAGACCGACCGATTGCTGGGCTCGCGCCAACACCGCGGCAGCGGCGCGATAGACGAGATTGCTCTGGTCTGCTGCCAACTGAACGGCATCACAGCTCAGGCTGATGCCAGGCCGGTTAGGACAGAGTCTGATCCGCACCTCGTCTTCAAGGGCAACCGTCTGCATGATCGACCACAGATTGTGGAATCCGTCGGGACGGCGATCAAGAATGCGGAGGATGAGGTTGATTTTGGCCGGAGCGAAGACGGTGATTTCGGATGGGCGCATCAGCGAATTAATCACGACCTCCCTTGATTTCATACTTCTCTAATCGATAGCGGAATGATCGTGCGTTGAGTCTTAAAAGCCGTGCGGCATTTTTCTTGACCCGCTTGGCCCGTTCAAGCGCTTGTAACAGTAGGCCCTTTTCAATACCGTCAATCAGCCCTTCCAAATCCACACCGTCCTCCGGCAAGTCCGTAGGCGCCCCTTGCTGCTGCGGAGTCACAAGAGGGTGAAGCCATCCGCGAATATCGTCATCCGATACAGGCGCACCGACGGAAAAGGCGACCACGCGCTCAATCAAGCTTTCAAGCTCACGCACGTTGCCGCGCCACTCATGGCCCAACAACACATGCATCGCCTCCGATGTCAGGACAGGAACAGGCTTTCCGCTTTCCCGAGAAAACTTTTCGAGAAAATGTTTCGCCAGAAGCGGAATATCTCCGGCTCGAAGCCGCAATGGTGGGAGCCAGATCGGAATAACATCCAAGCGGTAGTACAAATCTTCACGAAATGAGCCGTCGGCCACAGCTTTCTCAAGGTCTTTATTGGTCGCGGCCACAATGCGCACGTCCACTTTTACATCCTGGGTGCCGCCCACACGCCTAAATTCTCGTTCCTGAATCACGCGCAGCAGCTTGACTTGAATGGTCGGAGTCGTGTCGCCGATCTCGTCCAGAAATATCGTGCCGCCATTGGCAACCTCAAACAACCCGGCCTTATTGGCCATCGCGCCGGTGAAGGACCCCTTCATGTGCCCAAAGAGTTCGCTTTCGAGCAAGGTCTCCGGGACCGCGCTGCAATTGACCGCCACAAACGGCATCGGGCTCCTGGCACTGTTATAGTGAATCGCCCGCGCCACCAACTCCTTGCCAGTCCCGCTCTCCCCGCAGATCAACACATTGCTCTTGGCATCCGCGACCTTGCGCACCACATCGAATACCTTTTGGATCGCCTCGCTTTGACCGATGATCTGCGAAAAGGACGACTGGCTCGCCAGTTCGCGCTTCAGTAAAATATTTTCCGTCGAGAGCCGCCGCTTCTCCAGAGCATTGCGGATGATCAACTGCACTTCATCCACCTGGAACGGCTTCGTCAGATAGTCATAGGCACCCTGCTTCATCGCCTCGACCGCCGAGTCCGCACTCGCAAACGCCGTAAGCACGAGCACCACGGTTTCGGGAGACGAAGACTTCACGGCTTTCAGCACCGCCATGCCATCGGCTTTTGGCATCCGGAGATCGGTGATGACAAGATCGAAAATTTCTCTACTCACATGACCGATCGCCTCTTCGCCATCCGACGCTTCGGTCACCGCATAGCCCGCGCGCTTGAGCATGATGCTCAGAACCTCGCGCAGACCTTTTTCATCGTCGACAACTAGGATCTTTTCCACGGTGTCCGCCCCTCATGCCACAAGCGCACCCCGGCATCTCCGGAACGCGGCATACACACTACAAATCGTGAGCCCTGCCGCTCGTGACTTTCGACCTTGATCCACCCCCCGTGCAGGTCGACGATCCGGTGCACGGCTGCAAGCCCCAACCCCGACCCCTCCCGCTTCGTCGTAAAAAACGGAAGGAAAATTTTATCGAGATTCTCTTGCGGAATGCCTTCCCCGGTATCCTGAAACGCGATTTCGATGACATCCCCCTTGCGGCCGCCGACATCGACCTGCCGACAGCTCGTCGAGATCGTCAACTGCCCGCCATCCGGCATCGCTTCAAACGCGTTCGTGGCCATATTCCAGAAAACTTGCCGGAGCTGATCTTGGTCAACCTGGGCCACGAGCATCCCGGTCGCCAGGAACGTCATAATTTTGATATTAGCACGTGTTCGCGCTTCATGCTGAATGAGATCAAGCGTCTCGGCAAGTACTTTATTGATGTCGTGCTCGGCAAGATTGAGCGCCGGCGGGCGCGCATACTGGAGGAATTCTGTGATGATATTGTCGAGCCTGGTTGCCTCCCGAATCGCAATGTCCATTAACCGACAATCGATTTCGTCTCCCGTGGCATCCTTCCGGAGCATTTGCATCGCGCCGGCCAACGCGCCAAGAGGATTCCGGATCTCATGGGCCATTCCGGCAGACATCTCACCCAAACTCGCCAGCCAATCCTTACGCCGCATCTCCTCTTCGAGATCCCGAATCTGCGTCAGGTCTTTGAACACGCCGACCAAACCTGCTTGCGCCCCTTGTTCGGACAAAGGGGAGAGGGTCATGCCGAGAATTAGACGATTGCCATCGGCACGCTTACACTCTACTTCGAATCGTGTTGTCGAGGACAAGGCCCCACCGAACGGCTCGCCTGACTCCTGGTCAGGGTGCCAGTTGAAGATCTCGTACCAGGGACGCCCGGCTACCTGAGCGACCGTGTATCCGGTTGCTTCCTGTGCCGCCGGATTGAACGAGGTGATGCGCCCCGTGACATCTGCCGTAAATACGCCGCTGCTAATGCTATGAACAATATTCTCATGAAAGAGCTGGAGCCGGCTCAGCCCCTGCTCCTTCTCGCGCAACGACTGGTCTGCCCGCTGAAGCCGATCTGCCAGGACTCCGCCAAGAATCCCGACGACAAGAAGAGCGAGCGCATAGACGCCGAATGTTTGAAATGTTTCGGGCGCAGTCAGCCGGCTCGGCGGCAACCACCCCTCAATAAGCCCGTATAGTTGCACGTTGGTTAAGAGCCCGAACAGAATAATGCAGGAGCAAGCCGCGAAAAGACCCACCCGCCGACGGGGGACAAGACTGGCCACTGCCACTGTCACGACATACAGCACCGCAAAGGGACTCTCGACCCCGCCCGTCCGAGCGACAAGCACCGTCTCAAGGAGAAAATCAATCCCAACCTGCACCCCGAAAAATATCGTGAGTGCGGCTGGGGCGGTCAGCGCACGAAGCAGAAGGGCGGAGGGGATCGTCAGGGCATAGGTGACAATGATCAGGGTATAGAATGTTTCAACCCGTCCCCCTTTTGTCACCTGGAAGAGGAGGGACAGGCCGAGCATCAGGGTCACGAGGGCCACCCGAAGCCCCACAAGCCAATACAACCTTGTGCGTAAATCGTTCATGCTTGGAAATCTACGGGGCGAGAAGGAGGTCGGCGGGAAACGGTTCGTCCAGTAAAGACATCGAACCTTTTGGGCGGAGAACGATACCTCAACGTCGTGAGCGGAGTGCAACCGAACGCCGACCTCTAACCGATTGCCTCCGACATTTTGAAGATTGGAAGATACATCGCGATCACGATAAACCCGATCACAATCCCCAGAAACACCATCATGACGGGCTCTAACAACGACGTAAGCGAAGCGACGGCCTGATCGACCTCATCCTCATAGAAGTCGGCAATCTTTCCCAGCATCGCATCCAGTGCGCCGGTTGACTCCCCAACGGCGATCATATGCGTTACCATCTTCGGGAAGACCCCGCTCGCGCCCAACGGATCGGCAATAGTCTTTCCGCCACTGATACTGACGCGAGCGCTGACCAACGTTTCTTCAATAACCTTATTCCCCGCGGTCTTTGCGCAAATGGTCAAGCCGTCCAGCAACGGCACTCCGCTCGCGAGCAGAGTGCCCAGGGTGCGGGTGAACTTGGCCACCGAGGCCTTCCTGATCAGATCCCCGAACACCGGCGTCTTGAGAAGGAGCTTGTCGATCGCCATTCGTCCCTGGGCGGTCGCATAATATTTCTTGATGGCAAAGACGACCGCCAGAATGCTCCCTAACATCACATACCAGTACGAGGTGAATATATTGCTGATATCGATCACGAGCTGCGTAGGACCCGGCAGCCCCATCTTCCCGCCGGATAATTCATTGAACATTTTCGCAAAGATGGGAATGACCCAGATCATTAAAACAGTGATCACAATCGCCGCAACACCGAGAATCGCAGCAGGATAGATCATGGCGGACTTGATCTGCCCTTTGAGTTTCATCGCTTTCTCGATGTATTTGGCGAGGCGCGTCAAGATCGTATCGAGCAAGCCACCCACTTCACCCGCATGTACTAAGTTGACGTAAAGATCGTCGAAGACTTTAGGGTGGCGGCGGAGGGCATCCGAAAATGTCGAGCCGGCCTCCACCTGGGTCTTCACTTCTCCGATCGTCTCTCTCAGCACCTTGTTCTCGGACTGAGTCGAGAGAATTTCGAGACACTGCACCAAGGGCAGGCCCGCATTGATCATCGTGCCGAATTGTCTCGTAAATACGACCAAGTCTTTATCGGTAAGCCCGGACCCAAAGCTCAGGCTGAATCCGCCCGCCCCCCCCTTCTTTTCTTCAAGACTCGTGACGACGACGCTTTGATTGCGGAGTTGACGCACCGCCTCATCGCGGGTTTTTGCGCTCAGCTCGCCCTTCTTGACGACACCTGATCTGGTTCGTCCAACATATGCAAAGGTCGCCATACGCAACACTCGCCCTTCGATGTGGCCATTGCCCTGGCCGGTTATAGACTGCAGGGAATACCTACCAGGCGAGTCTACTGGCCACCCTAAAACCTGTCAAACAAATGCACAATCTCTGCGCAGCCGACGAGGCACGCAGGCGCAAACCATACAAGAACTTTAGTGACTGCTGGTGCTCGTATGCCGATAGCCCCGATAGAGGTAGTGCAGCCCGGACAAGAGCGTGAAAGCGACCATGCCACACAATAGGGGCAGCATGACCATGCCAGGGGGATCAATGTGACGGTAATTTAAGAATATCACCATCACAATATAGGATAGCTGGAGAAGCGTGGTGCCCTTGCCCAAAAAGGTGGGCGTAATATCCACGCGAGAATCGGTGACGTGCGCCACCGCCGTTCCCAACATCAAAATCACGTCTCGGCTGACCACAAGAATCGTAACCCACGACGGAATCAAATGAATCATCGAGAGCGTGATGAACCCGGACGTGAGGAGCAGCTTATCGGCCAGAGGATCCAGTACAGCTCCGAGCCGGGTATGCTGATTCGTCAAGCGGGCGATCGCCCCATCAAGCGCGTCAGTAAGTCCGGCCACGACAAGAACGATGAGCGCGTACCCAAACCTGCCGTAGACAAGCAACCCGATGTAACAGGGAATTAAGAGAATGCGGAGGATCGTCAAGCTGTTGGGGATATTCATATCTTCCGGAACATATCGTCTACCTCAGCGGGGCGGAATGATAGGGGGCATTACTGAGGTTGTCAACGACTTGCAGTCGGCACGGTCCCTCCCTATAATCGCAACCCTACGCCATTCCATTTGAGTGTGAGGGAGGTCGTGATGAGTTCGCTGCCGCTGCTCTTCAGAAAAGAAGGTCTGATTGAAAGACACCAGCTCGAAGGAATCGACCCGAGCGATCGGTATTTCAGTCGCGCAATCCTCGTCAATCGAACCGCCTCCGGCTACGCCGCCAAAGTCATGTATGAGGCCCTGACTGTCGAGGGGCACTCGCATCCAACCATTGGCGCTGCCGTACACGAGCTCATCGAAGCGATGCAGGGATTCGGTTTCAGCAAAATGAGAACGCGCGCCAACTTCAAGGGCACGAAATATCTCGCAGAAAAAGAAACCTGGGTTGATTACCAGGACCCTTCATAGCCCCTACCCACCCTTTCCTATCCTGCAGAAACAAATTCCCGATATACCAGGTCGTGAATGAGCGGGCGGAAGACTTTGATCTTCTCGTTCCTCCGGCTCGGATGGACCCGATTGGACAACAGCACCACCTCCAACTCGCACAGCGGATCAATCCACAGCGATGTCCCTGTGTAACCGAGATGCCCGAACGACCGCTCGGAAAAGTAGACCCCCGATGAGGATGGCGCTGACGGAGTATCCCATCCCAACGCCCAGCTCGATCGAGCGGCTGATTCTTGGCACGTCGTAAACTGCCTGACGAGCGCACCCCCCAGAATCGACCCCTGCCCATGATAGGCGCGCAACCAGGCTCCCGAAACAGCCAGCACCGACTCGGCGGTTCCGAACAATCCTGCATGGCCTGCAACGCCACCCATCGCTGCGGCATTCTCGTCATGCACCTCACCGCGCAACAGTCGCTTGCGCCACTCGTCCCGTTCGGTCGGAGCAATGCGTGATGGATCAATGGGCGATTGTCTGCGCCCTGCCGTGGGACAAAATGTCAATGGATCAGCTCCCAGCGGCCCGACAATCGCTTCTTCACACCACCGGTCCAATGCCATCCCGCTCAGACGCTCTATTAGAAATCCCAGCAACATGAATCCAAGGTCGCTATAGACGCTCCGCTCGCCCCGTGTGTAAATCAACGGTTCGTCACGAATCATGTGCAGCATTGCCTGTTTCAGGGACTGATCCCCCCCGGAACTCCCAGGAACATTGTCGCGCACTTCGACCCGCTCGTAGAACGGTCGCCAACCTGGCAAGCCCGAGCGATGGGTTAAGAGATCTCGCACCGTTGCCTGCCCAATTGGCGTCCCTTCAAGCTCCACTAATACCTGCTGCACGGAATCTTCGAGAGCAACCTTGGCGCGCTGAATCAGGAGCAGGACGGAAGTGACCGTTGCCAGCGGTTTCGTGAGAGAGGCAAGGTCATAGATGGTGGAAGTTTGCACGGGAAGGCCTGGGGGCTCTGACGATAATCGTCCAACCGCCACGACACATTGCAACTCGCCGCGCAGTCGCACCGCCAACTGGGCACCGGGAAAGACACCGTCATCGACGGCCAACCGCAATGCCGCTTCAACACGCTGCGGAGTAGCCATAGGCACAACAACCTGTCACTGCTGGGAAAACTGCTGCTGGTGGGCGGCGCGAAGCAAACCGGGGAACGCATCAGTACAGGGAAGCCAATCGGGCCGAATCCCTCACAAAGCCTGGCTCGATTCTCCTTCGAGCTTGTTCTCCGATACCGTCGCGGCGTCATGGAACGCTTCCTGTTCCTCGACTTCCAACATCCGCGCGAACATCCGCAACGACGCGCGCAACCGTTCAACCATGAGCAGCCGCTGCTTCTGAAGCGACGACAGATCGCGCTGCGCATCCGTCAGCTCGACTCTGGCCTGACGGATTAACTCGCCGGCTTTCAGTTCCGCCTCCTTGATGAGGAGATCCGCCTCCCGCTGAGCGTTCCGTCTCACATCCTCTGCCAACGATTGAGCAGACAGAAGCGTGCTCGACAACGTCGCCTCCGTCCGCTTCAACTCAGCGAGCTGCTGCTCTAGCAGAATAATCTTTTCCCGCTGAACCGCATTGTCTCGATTCAGGGATTCTACCGTTTGTGCCAACTCTTCAAGGAAGCGATTCACCTCTTCCTTGTCGTACCCGCGAAAGCTGGCCTTGAATACCATCTGCTGGATATCGAGCGGTGTAATTCTCATGGCACTCCCCATGGTCATATCAATTCATCCTCATGGCTAATTCCTTGAGTGATTGCACAACTGCGATCTGCAGAAACGTAATAATCAGAATCACAATGATCGGCGACAGATCAATCCCCATGCGCCACCCGACCCATCGACGGATCGGAGCCAAGACAGGTTCGGTCGCACGATCGAGAAATTGCACAATGGGATTCCAGGGATCCGGATTGACCCAGGAGATCAGGGCGCGAGCAATGATCACCCACATATAAAGCCACAGCACATAATCGAGAATGGTCGCGACCGCCGTCAGCACATTGCCAGCAACAAACATCAGCGCCCCAATTCCTTCGATCGTGCGGTAGCCGCTTCGACGGCCGCCATCAACGTCGCACGGAGCCCTCCCTGCTCAAGTTGATAGAGCCCGGCAATGGTCGTGCCTCCAGGAGAAGCCACTCGATCCTTCAGTTGCGCGGGATGCACCCCTGACTCCAACACCAGCCGAGCCGCACCGAGTACGGTCTGGGCCGCAAGGAGTTCGGACGTCTGCCGCGAGAGCCCCATCTTGACGCCCCCATCAGCCAAGGCCTCAATGGCGAGAAACACATAGGCCGGCCCGCTGCCGCTCAATCCGGTCACAGCATCCATCAATCGTTCCTCGACCAGCACCACACGGCCAACCGCATCGAATACCGTTCGAGCCAACTGGCTGTCATCGTCGGAAACCCCGGCGCCTATCGCAAGAGCGGTCATACCTTCCCGCACTAATGCCGGAGTATTTGGCATCGCACGGATCGCTCGCGTCGCCTCGCCCACTTGTTCCGCAATAGTCCTGATCGTCACCCCTGCCACAATAGAAATGATAAGGGCATGCGCCAGAGCCGGACCCAGCTCATTGAGCACAGCAGGAAGCGTCTGGGGTTTCACCGCCAAGACGACCACATCAGCCCAGGCGACCGCCTCATGGTTGGAGGAACCGACCTGAATGCCGAACTGGCTTTTCAAGCGATCGCGGCGCTCGGCAACGGGATCTGTTGCCCAGATCAACTCGGCAGAACACACCCGCCCCAAGAGAAGACCGCCGATCATGGCCTCTGCCATCTGACCGCCCCCGATAAACGTGATCTTCTTGGTAATCGCTGGACTACGCATGCCGTGCTCCAAATATAGCCGTGCCGACCCGAACCATCGTGGCCCCCTCTTCAACTGCAACGCGATAATCGCTCGACATGCCCATTGAAAGTTCCTTCAGCGAGACGGCATTAATCGGCTGGCGCGAGAGGCGCTGGGCCAACTCACGCAGGCGGCGGAAATAGGGACGGGCCTGCTCCGGATCGCTAGTCGGCGGAGGAATCGCCATAAGCCCCTTCACCTCCACATGAGGCAAAGCCCCCAGTCGTGGCAACAACCTCTCAAGCTCGTCAGGACGAAAGCCTGTTTTCGTCGCCTCCCCTTCAAGACTTACTTCCAGCAACACCGCCTGCCTCAACCCCGCTTGCTGTGCCCGCCGGTCGATCTCTTCCGCCAACTCAAGGCTATCGACCGAATGGATCAGGTCGAACACTCCCACGACTGACCGCACCTTTCGCCGCTGCAGGTGCCCGATAAAATGCCAGTGGATTGGCTCTCCCCGTAGTGCCTCGATTTTTGGAAGCGCCTCTTGGAGGCGGTTCTCACCGAGGATTGTGAGCCCTGAGGCAATCCCCTCGCGGATCCGGTCGAGCCCCACCGATTTCGTCGCCGCAACGAGCTGCACGCTCCCATCGAGCCGTCCGGATTGCTCAGTCGCATGCCGGATCTGCTCGAATACGAACCGAACATTCTCACTGATTGAATCGCCAGCCCGTAGATCCATCTCACCTGATCAGCCACAACTGAAGCCCCGCTTCTCGAACGGCAGAACGCATTGTACCGAAACCGCCCGGCAAATGTCGCGCACGCCGCCAGGCTCGCTGTTACCGGCTGGAGGCAAGGGTAATCCCACTAACCATCGTCCCCTTCACACAGCCGTCCCGTCGATAGGAATAAAAGAGTTCATCATGGCAGATGGTGCAAAGATTCACCGACAAGACAGAAGAAGCAGACACGCCCTCCTCCTCCACCTGCCGGCGGATCAGGGCCTTGAGATCCAGTCGAGCCTTGTGCCCCTGATAATCATGCACAACAGATTGCCAGTCGGACAATCCCAGCTGAAGCTGGTCGAGCACCGGCTCGTCCACTTCATAGCAGCAGGGACCGGCAGAAGGCCCGATGCTGATTCGTAGATCCGACCGCATCGATCCAAACTTGGTCGCCATCAGCGTAAGCGTCTTCGGAACAATCCCGGCGACGGCGCCGCGCCAGCCGGCATGAATCGCCGCCACGACACGCCGGCGCGGGTCATGCACAAGCACCGGAACGCAATCCGCCGTGCGCACCGCCACGGTCACACCAGGCTGGTCGGTCACCAGCGCATCCCACCCGCCGGGGAACTGGTCCGACTCGCTCAGCGGCCGGTCCAGCACCAGCGCATCGGTCCCATGCACTTGCTTGACGGACAGCAACCAACCGCAGCCCTTGGCCCCAGTCCGACGAGTGGGCACTCCGATATCGAGCGCCAGCGAGTCCGCGTGACGGCGCGTCCCGAAGAAATGTCGGACACCGTCACGCGCGGACGCAAAGGCAGGAACCGTAATGACCGCTGCACTCATACCCATACTCCGCTGAGGCGACTCATACCCACAGACGTTATCAAATCAGTCGGCCTGCTTCCGCAAAAACGTAGGCACATCCCATTCATCATCTGCCACAACAGCCACTCGCTCCATTGATTCTCGCGGATCTCCCATCCGTCGCAAGAAGGTCGGACGATCGAGATCCTTGAGCGACCGTTCCGCATACGCCCGGTCGCCCATGGTCGCACCGACTCCGGCCGGCGCCGGTTGCCCGTTGCGTAAACTCCGCGCGGCAGCCACGGGAATCGGAGCAGGTTGCTCCTCCCGTTCAAACCCTGTGGCAATCACCGTCACGACCAGGTCGTCGCCCATATCGGGGTTGATCACCTGTCCGACAATGATATTGGCTTCCGGATCGGCTGTCTGCTGAACGATCGTGGCCGCTTCCTCGATCTCATGCAGCGACATGTTCGGTCCGCCGGTGATGTTCAGCAACACCCCGCGCGCGCCCTCAACGCTGCCTTCCTCCAACAACGGGCTGCAGATCGCCTTCTGAGCCGCTTCAATCGCCCGATTCGTCCCCCGCGCCACCCCCATGCCCATCACGGCGCGACCCGTATGCGACATCACGGTGCGCACATCGGCAAAGTCCACGTTCACATGGCCGGTCGTCGTGATCACATCCGCAATCCCTTGAATGGCCTGTCGGAGTACGTCATCGGCCACCTTGAAGGCTTCGAGGAGCGGCGTGGATTTATCGACGATGCCTAGTAATCGCTGATTCGGGATCACGAGCAAGGTATCCACATGGCGGCGGAGATCGCGAATCCCTTCATCCGCATGCAGCATCCGGCGATGACCTTCATAAGAAAAAGGCTTCGTCACGACCCCGACCGTCAAGATCCCGAGTTCGCGCGCGATACTCGCGACGATCGGCGCAGCACCGGTCCCGGTGCCACCGCCCATTCCCGCGGTCACGAACACCATATCGGCGCCCTCAAGACACTCCCGGATCTGATCTTTACTTTCTAACGCCGAGTCTTTTCCGACTTCCGGCTTCGCCCCAGCGCCGAGTCCCCTGGTTCGATCAGGCCCCAGTTGCACCTTATACGAGGCCCGTGACCGGTCCAACGCCTGCAGATCGGTATTCGCCGCAATGAAATCGACCCGGGCCAGTCCGGATGTGATCATGGTGTTGATGGCATTACACCCGGCGCCACCGACACCGATCACTTTGATCCGAACAGGGGATACGACATCCTCTTCGAATGAAAACATCAGGACACCTCCCTTGATAAAATCCGCGGGACGACAGGCCGTCCCGCGCAACAGTTAAAAAAACTCGAACATCCAAGACTTCATCCGGTCAAACACCTTACCCAGCGACCGCCCGCCGCGCAGACCAGCCGTCGCCATCTCCTCAGCATGGTGCCGGGCATGGAGCAACAGGCCGACCCCCGTGGCATGCATGGGATTGCTGGCGATCTCGCGAAGCCCTCCGATCCCAGTGGGCGCACCACGGCGGGCCGGAAGATTTAAAACCTGCTCCGCCGCATCGGGCATCCCTTCCAACAGCGACGTCCCCCCTGTAATCACGACCCCCGCCCCCAACATGCCCTCGTAGCCGGCGCGCGCAATTTCCCGACGGACCAACTCGAATATTTCTTCAACCCGCGGCTCAAGAATCTCGGCAATGTCACGGCGCGAAAACGTCCGTGCCGGACGGCCCCCGACCGACGGCACCTCCACCGTTTCATGGCCCTGCACCAATTCGGTCCTGGCAATCCCGTGCTGCAGTTTGATCTTCTCGGCCTCGGTCTGAGTGGTCAGCAGCCCGATCGCGAGATCCTTCGTCAAATTCTGCCCGCCGATCGGCAACACCGCGGAATGCCTGATGCTCCCGTCGAGGAAAATCGCAATGTCGGTCGTCCCTCCGCCGAGATCGATCATGACGACCCCCAGATCCCGCTCTTCCAGGCTCAGGACCGCCTCACTGGAAGCCAAGGGCTGCAAGACAATGTCCACGACGTCGAGCCCCGCCCGATTCACACACTTGATGATGTTCTGCGCGGAGGTCACGGCCCCGGTAATCACATGTACATTGACCTCGAGACGGTTTCCGGACAGCCCCAACGGTTCCCGCACACCCTCTTGTCCGTCCACCGTGAATTCACGCGGCAGCACATGGAGGATCCGTCGATCGTGAGGAATCACCGCCAGCGTCCGCGCGCCCTCGATGGCGCGCTGAATGTCCTCCCGCGTGACCTCCGCCTTCTTGAGGGCGACCACGCCCTTGCAGTTCTCCGCAGAAACATGGCTGCCGGCAATCCCGGTATAGACGGAATTGATCTGAACCGCCGCCATGAGCTCCGCTTCTTCGACCGCCTTTTTGATCGATTCGACCGTACTCTCGATATCGACCACAACGCCTTTACGAAGCCCCCGAGACGGACTGGTTCCGACCCCGATGATGTTGAGCGTCCCCTCATCGGTGATTTCCGAAACTATGGCGCAGATCTTCGTGGTCCCAATATCCAACCCCACAAGAATCTGATCACGCTTCGGCACAGCCCTCACCCCCTTTCACGCACAATGACACGATTGTCGTAACGCAAATCGATCTCACTCCCCTCGCGCTTCCGCCCATCGAATGCCGCCGTCCTGAACGACGGTTTCACTTTCTGGAACCGCTCCCACTGATCGACCAGGGAATCGCTCCCGAACTGAAATCGCACCCCCTCAGCCGATGCCACCACACTCGACGGATTCGCGAGATCCACTTCAACCCGCCCGTCGATCGTATTGGCGATGAGCCGAGCCAGCACGACCCCGGACTGCACCGCGTTGCGGACGTGCGACTCGCCCCGCAAAAGAGATTTCGGCTCCAGCCCGACCAGCAACGGCAATGCGGGATCATCCTGACTGCCTAACTTGGCAAGGAGAAAGCCGTTCTCGTCGCTCAGCCAGTAGTCCACACCCGTCCGAATGATGGCAGCCGGTGTACGCTCCAGCACCGTGACATGGAGCAGATGCGGAGGCCTGCGTTCGACCATCGTTTCTTTGACCCAGGAATGCGTTTTCACTCGCTCGGCAAGAAATGCGGTGCTGATTTGGTGGAGCCCCGTGCCGGGCTTTACGGCGAGCAGCTCCAACACTTCCGGCTTCGTCACGTGATGAATCCCCTCAACCTCCACTTCTCGAATTTCCAGCCACTGCTGGAGAACCGGTCCCATCTCTCTGGTTACAAAGGTCACACCCCACGCCAGCGCCGCAAGACCGATGATCCATTGCCCCACACGCAGCGCACGCCGCCCCCGCGCAAGAAGCCTTTCCCTGCGCGCCTGTTGCCGTTGGTCCGCGACTTGACTCGCCCGCTCCCCCTTCCACTGATTGAGCCGAGGACCTACGGCGCGCACGGATCGCTTCCGCATAGACAGTTTCATGGCTTGCGTCCTCCCCCAGGCGAACGGTTGAAGCGCTCGGCACGCACAAGTGCCGACTCGAGAATCCGCTCGGTTAGCTCGTCGTACTCAATCTTGGCCCGCGCCGCCGCCATCGGCAGCAAACTCGTTTCTGTCATGCCAGGCACCGTATTAATCTCCAACACAAACGGACGGCCGCGCGGGGTAATACGGAAATCGACCCGGGCCGCCCCTTCGCAGCCCAACGCCTCATAGGTGCGCAGCGCCAACGACCGAATCTGTTTGGTCACCGCCGCTTCCAATGGCGCGGGACAGAGATATTGCGTTTTCCCTTTTTCATACTTCGCCGAAAAATCGTAGAACCCGCCCGGCGCCACAATTTCCACGGCGGGAAGCACCAAGGGGGAGGCATGCTGCCGCCCGATGATCGACACGGTGACCTCATGCCCGGGGATATAGGCCTCGACCATCGCATCCGTATCGTAGCGATGGGCCAAGGCCAGCGCCTCACGCCACTGCCCCGGCTTCCGCACGATCGTGACGCCGATCGTGGACCCTTGCGACGCCGGCTTCACCACCACGGGCCAGCGCAATTTTTCCGCACGCAGCAAGCTGGCGTGCGAGACCTTCTTCCCGCGCTTGACGACTGTGCCGGCCGGCACAGGAATACCCGCCGCGGCCAAGAGCGTTTTCGTCGTCACTTTATGCATGCCGATCGCGCTGGCCTGGATGCCTGACCCGGTATAGGGAATGCCCAGCGTTTCCAGACATCCTTGAATCGCGCCATCCTCCCCGCCTGGACCATGTAAGGCGAGAAACGCCAGGGCGATCTTTCGGTCGTGCAAGTCTCGAGCGAGCGTCGGTCCGACGTCGATGGTCACCGCATCGTAGCCCCGGCGCACCAGCGACCGATGCACAGCGGCGCCTGTCCGAAGCGAGACCTCGCGCTCGGCCGATTGCCCCCCCATCAGCACTCCGATGCGGGCATGGGTCAGAAGGGGTCGCGCGCTCAGGCGAGGCTCGCTCATACCGCTACGCCTCCCCGACGATTTTGAGTTCAAGGTCTAACCTCACACCTGCCCGGCGGCGAATGGCACTGCGAACCTTCCCGATCAATGCAATCACGTCCGCCGCACGTGCCTGCCCCCGGTTCACCATAAAGTTGGCATGCTTCGTGGAGACTTCCGCGTCGCCGACGCGGGCACCCTTCAGGCCCACCGCCTCGATCAGTCGGCCGGCAGAATCGTTCGGAGGATTCTTGAATACACAACCGGCGCTCGGCATCGCGAGCGGTTGCGTGTCCCGTCGATAGTGGAGGTAGTCCTTGACCACCCGCTCAATCTCCGCCCGGACCCCCGGCTTCAATTGAAGCCAAACCCCCACGACGATGCCGCGAGGCAACATCGCCCGGCGATACTCGAACGTCACCTGGTCTGCCTCCAGATCCACAATTTGGCCTTTCAGATTCACCAGGCGCACGGCCTTGACCGAGTCCTTCATTTCACCGAGCCTCGTGCCCGCATTCATCACCACACAGCCAGCTACAGTCCCGGGGATGCCCGCCGCCCATTCCAATCCCGCAAGGGAGCGTTTGATGGCGTATCCGATCAACGTCGGCATCCCCACTCCCCCGTCGGCATAGAGAACATGCCCCGGCTCTTCTTTGATGGCTCGCAGCCGCACCAGGCTGACCACAATGCCGCGGATGCCCCCGTCCCGGATGAGCAAATTCGTGCCACCCACGACAAACAGAGGAACCTTGTGGGCGCGCGCCTGCCGGACCACCAGACAGACATCCTCAACATCAGCCGGCTCCACCACGACATCTGCCGGTCCTCCGATCTTGAACGAGGTGTACTCTCGCAACGGAGCCTGGAAAGACACAGATCCCCGGAGACCTGCCACGGCGGCCCGCACATCCGCCTGCGTGAATCGCACAGCCGCTCTCGCCGTTGTCGTGACACGCCGACCTCCTCGCTTCATGGCATCATGTGGTGGGGGCCAACCGGGCTAACAGTCCAAGCCCGGCCTTCCAAATATCCCCCGCCCCTAATGTGATGACGAGATCCCCTGATTGCAGATGAGGCAGCACCTGCTCCACCAATCTGTCTTTCTGCTCCACGAAGGTCACCGAAGGATGGCCGGCCGCACGAACAATCTCGGCCAGCTTGGCTCCGGACACCCCAGGAATCGGCTGCTCGCCTGCCGCATAGATGTCCGTCAAGAACAGCACGTCCGACTCCGCAAACGCCTTCGCGAAATCCTCCAGCAAGTCCCGCGTCCTGGTATAGCGATGAGGCTGAAACAGCACCACTAGTCGCCGGTTTCCCCAGCCTTGCTTCGCCGCAGACAACGTGGCCCTGATCTCGGTCGGATGATGTCCGTAATCGTCCACGACCATGATTCCATTGACTTCCCCCCGCAGATGAAAGCGCCGCTCCACCCCGGTGTAGGCCGCCAACGCCTTCCTGATGAGGTCGACCGGCACATCCAACTCGATCCCGATCGCAATCGCCACGAGCGCGTTGGAAACATTGTGTCGGCCTGGCACCGCCAGACGGAACGGGCCGAGATTGCGCCCGCGAAACTGCGCTCGAAACTCGGCGCCCCATTGGTTCAAGCTGATGTCTGTCGCCAGGAAGTCCGGCGTCACCCCATCACGCTCAGACAGCCCATAGGTCTGATAGCGTTTCACGATCTTCGGGAACAGCGCCCTGAGCCGATCATCGTCCGCACACAACACAGCCAATCCATAGAAGGGCACCTTATTGATGAACTCGAGGAAACACTCGTTGATGCGCTCCATGCTGCCGTAATGCTCGAGATGTTCCCGGTCGAGATTCGTCACCGCAGCAATGGTCGGAGACAGACGGAGAAACGACCCGTCGCTCTCATCGGCTTCCGCCACGAGCAGATCGCCTCGACCGAGGCGGGCGTGGCTCCCCAGCGCATTCACTTTGCCCCCGATCACCATCGTGGGATCCAGCCCCCCCTGGGCCAGCACATTGGCCACCATCGATGTCGTCGTGGTTTTCCCATGGGCACCGGCAATGGCAACTCCGAATTTCAGCCGCATCAACTCCGCGAGCATTTCAGCCCGGGGAATCACGGGAATCTGCTTCGCCTTGGCCGCCACAACCTCGGGATTCTGTGCCGATACGGCGGAAGAGATGACCACCACTTGGGCATCTCCTACATTCGACTCCTGGTGGCCGATAAAGATGCGTCCGCCGAGCTCTTCCAATCTCCGCGTCGTATCGGAGGCCTGCAAATCGGAGCCCGTCACTTTGTACCCCAGCGTCAACAGCACCTCGGCGATGCCGCTCATCCCCGATCCCCCGATTCCGACTAGATGAATCTGTTGCGTCTTGCGAAACATCGGCGCGCGCCTTACTCCACCAACCGGTGGATACGGATATGGTCCCTGACGACGTTGCCCTGCACCATTAGACTCCTGTCTCTCCACCAGACCGGTTGCCATCATAATGGTCCTCCATGAGTGCGTAGCATTCGCGGACGATGACCTCGGCCGCATCGGTTCGCCTCATCGCGATACTTGCCTCCCCCATCGCCCGTACTCGCTCCGAATCCCCGAGAATGGTCGTCACCGTGCGAGCCAACGTGGAGCCCGTGAGCGCCGATTGCGGAAGCACCACGGCTGCCCCGGCTGCTTCCATCACCTTGGCGTTCCGCATCTGGTGGTCGTAGATAGCGGACGGCAGGGGAATCAGGATGGCTGGCTTCCCGCATGCCGTGAGTTCCGCCACCGTCATGGCCCCGGCTCTTGCCACCACGAGATCCGCCTGCCGCAATGCCGCAGGCATGTCATAGAGAAACGGCATCACCTGAGCGGAGATCCCGGCATGGCGATAGGCCTCAACCACTCGTGCATGATCGGACTCGCCGGTCTGATGGGTTATGGTGAGATGTGGCAGCTGCGTCATCAGTTCTGGCAATCCTTCCAACACCGCTGTATTAATCGCCTTCGCGCCCTGGCTCCCGCCGAAAATCAGCAGATGGAGCGGTCCCGGCTTCGCCTGGCTCGGCTGCACGCCGTCCAGAAACGCCTGACGAATCGGAGTCCCCACCACGCGCACCTTGGAACGATTGAACGAGTCGGCCGCCGACTCGAATGCGAGAAAGACGCGTTGCGCGAAGGGACCCACCGCCTTGTTCGCCATGCCGGGATAGGCATTCGGTTCAAGAATCACGCGTGGGACCCTCCTCAATGCTGCGGCAAGCAGCATCATCGGACTCGTATAGCCGCCGACCCCGATCACCAGAGCCGCCCGTCTCGTTCGCAGAATATTCAGGCATTGCCACAAACTGCCCGGCAGCGCGCACAGCCCCCTCACCATCCCGAACAGACCCTTGCCCATCACGGGCTTCGCACTGATCAAGGCCAGGTCGAATCCCTCGTGCGCGAGCACGTTCGATTCGAGTCCCCGCGCAGTCCCCACGAAGAGCACCTTGATCGCGGGATCGCGCCGAAGAAACTCCCTCGCCAACGCCACGGCCGGATAGAGATGGCCACCGGTCCCTCCTGCGGCAATGACGATCGTCATTCGCGGCCCGACCCACCGCGCGACCCACCTGCATGCCGATCGCGAGAAATACTGAGCAACACCCCGACGCCGATCAGACTGACCACGAGCGACGATCCCCCGTAGCTGACGAACGGTAACGTAAGCCCTTTCGTCGGCAAGAGCCCCGTCACCACCGCCGCATTCACCAATGCCTGGCCGCCGATCAACAAGGTAATCCCCATCCCTAAATAGCGGCCAAAGGGCTCCCGTGCTCGTGCGGCGATCTGAAACCCCCGCCAGACGAACACAGCAAAAAGCAGGATCACGGTAGCCGTCCCAAGCAGCCCCAGTTCTTCGCCGACCAGCGCCAGCACAAAATCCGTATGCGCCTCCGGAAGGAAGTAGAGCTTCTGCTTGCCCTCCCCCAGCCCCACGCCGAACGGACCGCCGCTGCCGAACGCCAAGAAAGACTGCGTAATTTGAAACCCGGCGGCTGACGCTTCCTTCCACGGAGCCAGAAACGTCATGAGCCGCTGACGCCGGTAACTGGACCCCAGGACCAGCACCAAGACGGCCGGGATGGCACACAGGCCCAGCGTCAGCAAATGGGCCATGCGCGCCCCGGCGAGGAACCAGAGCCCGATCGTCACCAGTCCGATCACCACGACCGTCCCAAGGTCCGGCTCGAGCAAGACCAACACGCTCAGCACTCCGAGCACGATCAAGGCCGGCAGCAGCCCGTCGCGAAACGACGTGATCTTGTCCCCTTTCCTCGTCAGGTATGCCGCCATATAAATGACCACGACAAGCTTGACCATTTCCGCCGGCTGCACCGAGATGGGCCCCAACCGCAACCAGCGCCGCGCCCCCTTGGCCGCCACACCGAGCCCCGGCACCAACACCATCAGGAGCAGCAGCACCATGCAGAACAGCATCGGAATGGAGAGCTTCTTCCACAGCGTGTAGTCGATCCTCGATGTCAGATGCATCAGCAGAAAGCCGAACGTAAGCCATGCAATCTGCCGCTTTAGGAAAAATCCTGAATCCTGAAACCGATTGCCCGCCACGATGGCGCTCGCACTGAACACCATGACGAGCCCCACTAATGCCAGAGTCATGGTGACGGCGAGCAGCGTATAGTCCGCCGCCACTCGCTGCTTGCCCGATCGATGACTGGTCTGGGGCCATGGGAGTGCCAGAGTCCCAGCTGATCGATGCGCCATGGCTCAGAACCGCCCCTCCCTTGCCTTGCACGTCACGCCGGTAACGCATGAACCAAGGCCTTAAATTGACGACCGCGGTCTTGATAGTCTGCAAACATATCGAAGCTGGCACAGGACGGAGACAGCAACACAACATCACCCGGTGAAGCCTCCTGCGCCGCGAGATCCACGGCCTCCCGCAAGGTGGCGGCATCCGTCATCGTCGCGACCCCTTCCCAGGCTCGTCGCAACAACGGCGCCGCTTCTCCGATCAGAATCACGCGCTTGACCCGCCGGCTCACCGCCTGGGCGAGTCGAGAAAAATCGCCGCCCTTATCCCGTCCACCCGCAATGAGCCAAATCGGCTGATCGATGCTCTCCAGCGCTTTTAGCGTGGCATCGACGTTCGTGCCCTTCGAATCGTTCACGAATCGGACGCCTCGACGCTCGCGCACAATTTCAAGGGCATGCTCGAGTCCGGGGAACGTCGCGAGGACACGACGGATCGCGTCGAGCGGACAGCCGCACAGCAGGACAGAGGTCACGGCTGCCATGACGTTCGCCACATTGTGGTTGCCGATAATGCGAATCTCGCTTCGTCGGCAAATCTCCTGCCGCACACCGGTCACCGTTGTCACGACCCGGTCGCCTTCGAGATAGGTCCCTCCGGACACATCGTCAGGGATCGCCGACGCGGTCGTAAACCCCAGCCGCTTCGCCCGTACACGATCGCGCAACGATGCCACACGGTCATCGTCAAGGTTGAACAGCGCAAAATCCGACGCGGTTTGATTCTCAAAGATCCGTTGTTTGGTCGCGACATATTCATCCAGCGACTCATACCGGTCCTGGTGATCAACTGTGACATTGAGCAGGGCAGCGATCCAGGGATGGAATCGATCGATCGTTTCAAGCTGAAAACTGGAGACCTCCGCGACGAGATAGTCGTACGGACTCGGCTTCCCTACTCGCTGCGCACAAAAATCTTCCAGCGCCGCTTCGCTTAAGGCTGTGCCCAAATTTCCACCGACAAACGCCCGCTTGCCGCTCTCGGCAAGAAACTTCCCGATCAACGTCACGGTCGTGCTCTTGCCATTGGTACCGGTGATCGCCAGGAGCGGGCTTCGGAGGAACTGCGAAGCCAACTCCAGTTCGCCGATGACCTTCACCCCGCGCCGCCGCACCGCCTCAAGCCGAGCCAGTCGATAGGGCACGCCGGGGCTGATTACCACCAGGTCCGCCTCATCAAGCGACGATTCATACTGTGCCCCGACGGTCACGCCGACATGATCCCGGTCGATGGCGCTCAAAACCGACGTCAATTCCTCCGGTCCCTTGCGATCGGCCACCGTGACTCGGGCCCCCGCCGCCTGGAGCAGGCGGCAAGCCGCCACGCCGCTTCTGGCAAGTCCCATCACCGTCACGCGTGCTCCCGCAAGTTCCACAGCTGCGACTCCCACCATGCCATCACCGGAGCTTTAAGGTGCTCAAACTCAGCAAGGCCAACAGAATGGCGATGATCCACAAGCGCACCACGACCTTGGGCTCCTCCCACCCTTTCATCTCAAAGTGATGATGGATGGGCGCCATGAGGAAAATGCGCTTCCCGCGCGACTTGAACGAGACGACCTGGAAAATGACCGAGACCGCTTCGATCACAAACACACCGCCGACCAGCAACAGCAGCAGCTCGTGCTTGCTGATCACCGCCACCGTGCCCAGGGCTGCGCCCAACGGAAGCGAACCCACATCCCCCATAAACACGGAGGCCGGATAGGAGTTGAACCACAAAAATCCCAGGCTCGCCCCCAGAATAGATGCCGTGAATACCGCCAATTCGCCTGCGCCCTCGATGTGCTGAATAAGCAGATAGTCCGACATGATCCGATTGCCCGCGACATAGGCCACAATCGTATAGGCCAGGGCCGCGATCATGACCGGCCCGATCGCCAACCCATCGAGGCCATCGGTCAGATTGACGGCATTGGAGCTCCCGACAATGACCAGCACGGCAAAGGCGATATAGAACCACCCGAGATCCGGGACGATATTCTTGAAGAACGGGATACTGAGCTTGGTCGTATAGCCGGGCAGAAAATAGAGGACCAGCGCAATCGCCACGGCCACGACAACTTGCGCCGTAAATTTCTGCCCTGCTGACAATCCCTTCGATTGGGCTTTGACGAACTTGAGATAGTCGTCGGCAAATCCGATCGCCCCGAACCCCAGCGTGGCAGCAAGCACAAGCCACACGTACGGCTTCGCGATATCGGCCCACAGGAGCGTCGAGAGAACCACTGCGAAGAGAATAAGAATCCCGCCCATGGTGGGCGTGCCGCTCTTTGCCAGATGACGCTTGGGGCCGTCCGCGCGAATCTGCTGACCCAGCTTAATGTCTTGCAGCTTCCGGATCACCCACGGGGCCAACACAAATGCGATCAAGAACGCCGTCACCGCCGCATAAATAATGCGGAAGCTCAAATATCGAAAAACATTCAGGAACGAATATTCCGTATGGAGCGGGTACAGCCAGTTATAGAGCATGCCGTCTTTACCTTAAAGTGAACCCGTCCGCCTGACCGATTCTTGCGTGGGAGAGACGCCGACTCCTCACGACGCCTGCTTGATGACTGCCCTCATCCCCGTCAAAACCTGAACAACCTGTTCCATTTTCATGCCGCGAGAAGCCTTTACCAGCACCACGTCACCCTGCCGCACGATCTCCTTGAGACGGTCAGCCGCTGCAGCCGCATCGGCCACTTCCTCGATCTGCGCGCTTGCCATCCCTCCCCGCCTGGCTCCTTCCGCAATGCCCCGACCTAACGTCCCGCAGACGATCAGCCGGGACAGCCCCTGTGTGGCAAGAAACTGTCCGACGTCCCGGTGCATCTGGCCGGTCTCAGCACCGAGCTCCAGCATGTCTCCCAACACAGCAATCCGTTCGCGTGCGGGGCTCCACTGTGCCAGCAACTGGAGTGCCGCCTTCATCGACGCGGGGTTGGCGTTGTAGCAATCGTTAATGATATGGACGCCGTGATGGGTCACCACCTGCGATCGCATCGCGGCAGGACGGAATCGGCTCAGCCCTTGGGCCATCATCGAACCGGATAGATTCAACGCAGCACCCACCGCTGCGGCAGCGAGCGCATTGGTGACGTTGTGAATGCCATGGACCTTGATTCGAACAATGGTGGGACGGCTCTTTCCAGGAAGATGCAAGCGAAAGGTCGTTCCTTGGCGGGCATCGGACGTCACCCCGCTCGCACGGACATCGGCCATCTCTGAAAATCCGAACGACAGAACGCGGCATTGCGCGCGCGCAGCGAGATAGTCGAAGTAGGGATCGTCGGCGTTCAAAATCGCCGTGCCATCGGCCGGAAGCATGTCCAGCAGTTCCGCCTTGGCTTGCGCCGACCCTTCCATGCTGCCGAAGAATTCAAGATGGTCGGGGCCAATATTGGTGATCAGCCCGATCGTGGGCCGGACAATCTCACACAGCCTGGTCGTCTGTCCTTGCTGATCCACCCCCATCTCAATGACGGCCGCTTGATGGCGAGCCGTGAGCCGAAACAGCGTGTAGGGCACGCCGACCCGATTGTTGAAATTCCCCTCTGTCTTCAACACCGGCCACCGCTGCGCCAACACCGCCGCCACCATATCTTTCGTCGTCGTCTTGCCGTTGCTCCCGGTCACCGCCACCACAGGGATATGAAACCGGCTGCGATGATGCGTCGCCAACTGCTGGTACGCGAACAGGGGATCGCGCACGCCAAAGAGAAAAGGCGCAGATCGTCCGTCAATCCGGCGTACCGCTGCGGAGCTTGCCGGAAGACGGTATTCATCGTGCACGATCGCTCCCGCCGCGCCTTGCGCGAGCACCGCCGGCACGAACTCATGGCCATCGAATCGCTCGCCTCTGAGCGCGACAAAGAGATCGCCGCGGCAAATGGCTCGCGAATCCGTGCTGATCTGTCTGATCCGGCGCTTCCCCGATAACGAGTCCTGTCCTGCGAGAACTTTCACGCTGATGACTTCTCGTAACTCGTCAACTGTAAAGAGTCCCATCGATTCCTCGTCCTGTCCGATCCTGGCCGTCCCCTGAATGCTCACGCGCAATCCCGTAGCTGCTGGATGGCTTCGCGCGCGACTTCACGATCGTCAAAATGAAACTTCTTCGTCCCGATGATTTGATAATCTTCATGCCCCTTGCCGGCAATGAGCACCATGTCGCCACGATGCGCTTCGCGGATGGCGGCACCGATCGCCTCACGGCGGTCCGGCACCAGGCAATACTGCACATGGCTCCGGTGCGTGAGCGCATCGCGTACCCCGACCTCGGCTTCACGAAGGATCGCCATCGGGTCCTCGGTTCGCGGGTTGTCGGAGGTCAGAACCACCACGTCGCTGTACTCCACCGCGGCGCGACCCATCTTGGGCCGCTTCCCCCGATCCCGGTCGCCGCCGCACCCGAATACCGTAATGATCCGACCGGTCTTGACGGCCTGGGCTGCCGTGAGCAACCGGACGAGGGCATCTTCCGTATGGGCATAATCGACGACTACGGTAAAGTCCTGCCCCGAGGAGACCCGCTCGAAACGGCCTGGGACATTAGCGATTTGAGCGGTCGCCTCTCGGATCTGATCGATCGTCGCTCCATCGTGCAGCGCCACGCCGATCGCCCCCAGCAGGTTGTAGACGTTGTGCTCCCCGACCAACTGGCTCTCGACGGTAAACGAACCAGCTGGCGTCGCCGCCGTAAAAGCGGTCCCGGCAAGCAAGAGGCGCACGCCTTCCGCTTTGAGATCGGCCTGGTTCTGGATGGCATAGCTCCAGACCGGCACAGGACAGGCCGCCCGAATGGCGCTCCCTCGTGGATCGTCCAAATTGACGATGGCACGCTTCCCCGTCTTCTGCCCTCCGGCCAATCCGGTAAACAATTTCAGCTTTGCCTCGAAGTACTCATCCATCGTGCGGTGGAAATCGAGGTGATCCTGCGTGAGGTTCGTGAAGACCGCCACGTCATACTCGCAGCCCGATGTCCGGTCTAACGCGAGGGCATGAGACGACACTTCCATCACCGTGGCATTGAGTCCGACCTCGACCATCTTCGCCAAGAGCGCTTGAAGATCGAGCGCACCGGGCGTCGTGTGGGAGGCAGGAACAGTCTCCTCCCCGATCTGGTACCCAACCGTGCCGATTAACCCCACCCGTCGACCAATCCCTTCCAGCAGCGACTTACAGAGGTACGTGGTCGTGGTTTTCCCGTTCGTGCCGGTCACACCGATCATCTTGAGATGGGCGGAAGGATCGCCATAAAACCGGCTGCCGAGAAGGCCAAGCGCCTTGCGCGAATCAGCCACCCGCACAAACGGCAGCGCCCCTGATGCCGCAGGTGCCTGCGCAATGACGGCAACCGCTCCGGCCTTGACGGCCTGCTCGACAAAATCGTGACCATCGACGCACTCACCCTTGACGGCAATAAAGAGGCTCCCGGCCTTCACTGCCCGCGAATCGTCCGTAATCCCCTGCACTGGACAGCTCACATGGCCTCGCTGCTCCAGAATCTCGACCTGCCCGCGGAGCGCCGCGAGCAACTGCGTGAGGGTGAGGGGGTCGCGCGTCATAGCCTCTTAGTAGTCCCTCGCTGCCAGGGCGATTTTCACAGTGTCCTCCCTGGACACACCAAGATAGTTGAGCACCTGCTCCCCAACCCGCCGAAAGACGGGTGCCGCCACGGCCCCGCCCCAGGCTTCGCCTTGAGGTTCATCGATGACCACGATCATCGCCAGCCGAGGAGATTCTGCCGGCACATACCCGACAAATGACCCGACAAACAGCGTGGGGGAATAGGCGCCGGTTCGTGAATCAATTTTTTGCGCGGTTCCGGTTTTTCCTGCCACACGGAACCCAGGAATCGCCGCCTTCGCTCCCGTTCCATTTGCCACGACACCTTCCAGCATCGTCGTCATCGTCCGGGCCGTCTCCGGTGACACAACGCGCCGCTTTACTTGAGGTAGCACTTCCGTGAGCAGACGACCTTTCTGATCGCGAACTTCGGACACCACATAGGGCTGCATCATCACCCCCCCATTCGCGAGGGTCGCCACGGCCGATACCATCTGGAGAGGCGTCACACCGATCTCCTGGCCCATCGAAATCGAGGCCAGCGATCGACGCCCCCAGTCTTTGGGCGCCCGCAAAAGTCCGTTGACTTCGCCCGGCAGGTCGATCTCCGTGCGTTGGCCGAATCCGAACGCTTGGAGATAGCGGTAAAGTCGCTGTTCTCCGAGAGCCATCCCGGTTTTGGCCGCACCGATGTTGCTGGATTTCTGAATCATCTCGGAAAACGTCATCCACCCTAGCTTCTCATGATCATGAATCGTCGTATTCGCGATCACCATATGGCCGTTTTCGCCGAAGATCATAGAACCAGGCGTCATCACCTTTTCTTCAATCGCCGCAGCCGCGACCATAGCCTTCATGGTCGAGCCAGGCTCGTAGGTATCCGTCAGGGAACGGTTGCGCCACCGATCGGGCGTCAACGAGGCAACGGCGTTCGGATCGAACCGTGGGCTGACGGCCATGGCCAGAATCGCGCCAGATTGCGGCTCCATGACAATGATCGTTCCAGACTTGGCATGAGTATGAGTGACGGCCTCTTCAAGTTCTTTTTCCGCAATGTATTGAATGACCTCATCGACGGTCAGCGTCAGCGCATGTCCCGGCGTCGGCACTTGCTCCGTCAAACCTTTCGGGAATACCGTGCGGCCTAGCGCGTCGCGCTGCAGCACAGTGACACGCTTTTCTCCGTGCAAATGCGAATCGTATCGGCGCTCAAGCCCCTCAAGCCCTTGCCCATCCATCCCGGCAAATCCAAGGACATGAGCCAGCAACGGGCCGTTTGGATAAAACCGCCGCCCTTCCATCACCACACCGATACCGTCCAACGACAACTGCTCCAGCCGACGGCCCTGCTCGGGCTCGACCTTTCGCGCTAACCAGACAAAGCTCTTGCTTTGCCGGAGCTTTCGCTCAAGCTCACCGCTGCGAATATGGAGCACCGGGGAAAGATGGCGGGCCACGGTCGCCGGGCTCTCCAGCGACGTGGGCACACCGAACACGGACGGCACTTCCACATTCATCGCAAGCACTTTGCCGTGCCGATCCAGCACCATGCCTCTGGCGCCTTCGAAGGACACAGTCTTTTGATGTTGCCGATCGGCCTTCGCCGTAAGTTCTGCTGCCTGAAGCACTTGGAGCGTAACCAAGCGAAACAGAATGGCGCTGAACCCGCAGAAAAGCAGAAACAGCATCACATAGCGACGACCGCGAGTAGGCCCGGCAGTCACTCGTTCACCCCCCCAGTTGCTACATGCCTCGCCACACGAACCTGTTCCACGGGCGGGAACGACATGCCCGGAGCATCTCCCGACTGATGCACCATCAGCACTTGCCCTTGCTGCGGCGGAACCAGCCCCAGCTTCTCCGTCGCCACCTTCGCGATCCGCTCCGGAGCCGTCAGCGAAGAAAACTTCACTTGCAGTTGATCCCGCTCTCGCTCCAGCAATACTTTTTGACTCTTCAACCGTTCGATCTGATAACCCACCCGAACGACATCGACCCGTTCCCACACAAACACGAAGACCAACATCACGCCAGCCAGGATCGTTAGCGTCTTCATGGATGACCCTCCCTGTAAACCCGTTGAGCGACTCGCAACTTGGCACTGCGCGATCGAGGATTTCGGTCCGATTCTTCCCCGGTGGGAACCTGCGGCTTCTTGGTGAGCACCATCAACGAAGGATCGTCCTTGCCGGAGAGCGCACGAAACGTGTGCTTTACAATCCGATCTTCGAGCGAATGAAATGAAATCACACAAAGGCGTCCGCCGGGAGACAACACATCCACCGCATCGCGCAATGCCGGATCGAGACAATCGAGCTCCTCATTGACGGCAATGCGAAGGGCCTGGAACGTGCGAGTCGCGCAATGGAGACGACCATGCCGATACTTCGCAGGAACAGCCCCCTCGATCACCGAGACCAGCTCCTTCGTCGTCGCCAACGGACGGCGCTCACGCGCGCTCACGATGGCGCGCGCAATTCGCCGCGAAAACCGCTCCTCGCCGAACTGGAAAATCACGTCGGCCAACTGCGCCTCCGGCCATCGATTGATCAAATCCGCTGCAGTCCCGCCTCTCGATTGATCCATACGCATGTCCAACGGACCGTCCCCCTGGAAACTGAAACCACGAGCCGGTTCATCCAACTGCGGAGACGAGACTCCAAGATCGAACAGGATTCCATCAACTTGGCCAATACCACTGGCAGCAAGATGCTGCTTCAGATCCGCGAAGTGACCATGTATAAGAAGTACGCGATTGCCGAATCGTGCGAGCCGATCCCGGCTGGCTGCAATGGCCCGTGCGTCACGATCAAACCCGATAAGCCTGCTACTAGAACCGCTAGCCTCGAGAATTCTCTCAGCGTGCCCACTGTACCCCACCGTGCAGTCAAGATAGATGTGGCCATCCTCCCGAATAAGCCAAAACAGGACCTCTTCTGCCATGACTGGTAAGTGCCTAAAATCTCCCATAATTCATCAAGAACCAAATTCACCCACTTTCTCCCACTTATTGGCGAGTATACACCCACCCAAAGACTTGTCAACAGGAAATTCATGGACTTACGAAGCTCGGTGGTCTTCTGCTTGGTGCGGGATGTCGCGACCCCTTACAGGGTAAAAGCGCTCGCAGTTCTTAGGTGGTTTGGCCCTCAAGACAACGCTGGCAGGCCACCAGACCAGAAGAGGAAGTCTCCTCCGCAGAGGGTAAGCCGGCAGGCCTGAGTCGCCGACATGAGCACTTTCCTCCTTCAAGAAATAGGCTGTGGTGCCCTAGCTCTTTGAGCAAGCCGTCAAGCCTACGATATCGCAGGTTTCATTGACAAGAATACGACTCGGGGTGACAATGCTGTCATGCTTCCGCTCACAACAGCCAAGGCCCTCTGCATAACCATCCTCGCGGGAGGAGCGGCCTTCACGTTCAGCGGCCTCACCGCTGCGACGGCGTCAGCGGCATCGCCGCTCTATTGGTGCCCGGATCGAAAAGCCGATCAACAGTATTCTGCAACCAAAGAGCCGGGATGCGTGCCGCTCGTTGAGAAGAAAGAAACCCGTGCAGCAGCGCAAGAAGGGGAAACAACCACGAGCGACAAACCTCCCCGCGATTTCAAGATCGAGAATCTGCAAGGCGATGTATCGACATTCCTGAGCAAGTATCGCCACTTCCTCGATTGCTGCAAGACCGATCTCGCAGAACTTCAGCAGATTGAAGAACTGGGAGATGAAGTAGGGGAACTCTTAACCTCAACCCAAGCCAATCTCTCCAACCACTCCCTGGCATCACGAGGCATCATGCTTCGGGAGATGATTCCCCCCGTTGCCAAGGCCAGAGCCGATCTTCGAACCTTGCGCGCCAGACTTGAACGAATCGGCGAAGCATCCAACCGGCGAGAGCAGGTCGACTTTGAAGAAGCCGGACGTGAAGCCCGCACAATGCGAGAGATAGAAGAATCGATCGACAAAGACATTCGCGCCCCTACGCTACCGGCGAGCGCCAAAACTGGAGTGGATATTGGCGTGGCACCGGCCGTAGGACCGAACATCGGCAAAGCCCCCAAGGCAGGCTCATCAATAGATGGCGCGGGACGAACCGGTCAGGATATTGGAGCCTCCCCCAAGAGCAGCACAGACATTGGCGCAAGCGGCCCGACCGGATTCGATATTGGCGCCACCGGACGAGCAGGCCCATCGATCGGAGAATCGACCCTCAACAGCGAGACGTCGTCGGCCGTGAACTCATCGCTCCAACGCTCGACCGTCGGCTCAAGCATTTCCGACTCGACCATCGGCTCAAGCCTCGGACCCTCCACCGTCAGCTCAAGCCTGCAGGATACCTCTGTCGGTTCTTCCCTCGGAGGCTCGTCGGTCGGCTCTAGCCTGCAAGAACGCACAACAGGCCCACAGCCATAGGGCCTTCCACCGCCCTCAGCTCCTCGATGGATTTGCCAAAGGAATAACCGGCGGCATCGGCTCCCACGTTTCGCCTGCATCCTGGCTGCGATACAACCCGCTCCCGTTCGTCCCGAGATAAAACAGCTTCGGATCGGTGGCGCTCTGCGCGAGAGACCGCACGTTCAACGTCGTCAGCCCTTTATTCAATGTGGTCCAAGTACTCCCACCGTCTTCGCTCCGGTGGACTCCTTCCCTGCCACTCAAATACAGCACGCCTTTTCTCGTCCGATCCAAGATCATCGAAAATACCATTTGGTCCTGCAGCGACTGACCGATGCGCACCCACGAGGCCGCTCCGTCCGTCGTCTTATAAAGCCCTTCGAGCGTCGCGGCATAGACCGTATCCGGCTCATAAGGATCGACCAGAATCGCCGTGACATTCAGTGCGCGCGACGACTTGATGATGGCCGGGTCCACCAGTCCGGCGTTCACCTTCTCCCAATGGCCCGCTTGATCGATCGATTTATAGACACCGCCGCTCGTGCCCGCATAGAGGATCTCAGGCCTCGTCGGGTCCAGACCGAGCGTCACCACCATCAGCACTTCCTTCATGCCGTCCATTCGCTTCGTCCAACTGTCGCCGGCATTCTTCGTTTCGAACACACCCATCGTCGTTGCGGCAAAGAGATGATTGCTGTCAGCCGGATCGAAAACGAACTGATTGACCACGGAGGAGACCGTCACATCATCCAGCCCGGCTCGTTGCGAGACCCAGCGCTGACCTCCGTCGTAACTCTTGTACACCGCATCGCCCTTCGTGCCGGCGTAGACCGTGGCAGGATAGACCGGATCGAGCGTCATCGAAATCACGCGCGAGTGACTCATGCCCTGCGACAGGTTTGTCCAGGTCTGGCCCCCATCCCGTGTCTTATAGATGTAGTCGTTCGTCGCGACGTAAATGATGTCAGGATTCTTCGGATGGAGCTGAATCACGACAATCGCATCGCTGCGATTGCAGCCAGCGAGGGCTGCGACAAAAAGAAACGCGAGGAGGAAAATTCTAGTCATGAACGGGACCAGACTTTATGGGATGGTCAAAAAGGTCGTCCAGCAAGGCCGCAGCGAGTGAAGGCCCGAGGCGTACCCGGAGGGTACGTTGAGGGTCTGAGCGATGCGAGAACGAAGCTGGCGGCCTTTTTCACCATCCCACCAACTGGTGACCTGTTTCAGCATCCTGGCTCAGCGGTAGTTGGTGAACTGTAGATCAATCCCAAAATCCTGCCCCTTGAGAAACGCCATGGCAGCCTGGAGATCGTCCTTGCTCTTGCTCAGCACGCGCACCTGCTCGCCCTGAATCTGCGCCTGCACTTTCAGCTTGGACTCCTTGATCGCCTTCGTCACCTCTTTCGCCTTGTCCGCCGCGATCCCGCTTTGAATCTTCGCCACCTGCCGCACCGTCCCGCCCAACGCCGCCTCAATGGTCCCGTAGGTGAAGGCCTTCAACGAGACTCCGCGCTTTATGCACTTGGCCTTGATAATATCGATCACCGCGTTGAGTTTGTACTCATCGTCGGAAACCAGGGACAGTTCCTTTTCTTTCTCCTTCAAGGTGATTTCCGTCTTCGAGTCCTTGAAGTCGAAACGCTGCTTAATTTCCTTCGACGCTTGATCGACGACATTCTTCATCTCTTGCATATCCACTTCCGACACGACATCGAACGAAAATTGCTCGGCCATAGTTCCCCTCCGCTTCTCGCGCTTGTCTCGCTACCTATTAACAACAGCCCCCGCCGGGCAATTGTAATCGCTTCTCCTCATCCTGACGGACCGTCGTCTGCAATCTTCCCGGCGAGCCCCCTCCTGCCATCACCACGACTTCACTGCTGGTGAAGGGCCGCTTCAAGATCACATAGCCATACCACTGCCTGATACTATCGCCCAAGACGATCGCCGCGAGCAAGGCCACCACCGCCACCAGCCCCGCATCCAGATACAAGGCAAAGGCCTGCCCGCTGTCGGCAATCGTGGAGGCCTTGGTCACAAACAGGCCGAACATCTCATAGGACCCCATCAAGGTGACGGCCCCGACGAACAGCATCGGCAACGCCGTGATCCACAGATATTGCGCCTTCCGCATCTTGATGAGCACCGTCGTCCCGATACAGAGGGCCAGGGTGCCGAGCAACTGATTCGCAGCCCCGAACATCGGCCAGAGCGTCGAGATGCTGCCAGTACCGATGAGATAGCCCCAGGCCCCCACGATCAGCCCGCTACTCAGCGCCACACCGGGCCACCAATTCATCCGCCGCAAGGGAGCATAAAAACGCCCACCCATCTCCTGGATGAGATAGCGCCCCACGCGCGTGCCGGTATCGATCGTCGTCAGAATGAACAGTGCCTCGAACACCAGTGCAAACTGATACCAGTAGGCCATCAAGCCGGCCATGCCGGGCAAGGCCGAAAAAATTGAAGCCATGCCGACCGCCAAGGACACGGCCCCGCCAGGCCTGCCCGCCACATCCGCCTCGACCAGTTGCGAGAGCTCCTGAATCCGCGAGACAGGAAAGCCCATCGCGGCCAGCGTCTCGGGCGAGAGCGTCGTATTGATCGCCAGATAATCACCGGGGATCAACACGGAGGCAGCAATGAGCGCCATCACGCCGACAAAACTTTCCAGCAACATCGCCCCGTAGCCGACCGTGGCCTGGGATTCCCGCTCGATCATCTTCGGCGTCGTCCCGGACGAAACCAGCGAATGGAATCCCGACACAGCTCCGCAGGCAATGGTGATAAAGAGAAACGGAAAGAGCGTGCCGGGAATGATCGGCCCGCCTCCGCTGGCGAAGATCGTGACGCGCGGCATCTCGATCGTCGGCGCCATGAGCACCACGCCCACCCCCAGCAAGGCCACCACGCCCAGCTTCATAAAGGTAGAGAGATACCCCCGCGGCACCAGGAGCATCCAGCCAGGCAAAACAGACGCGAGAAACCCGTAGCCAGCCAGCCCCCACACCAACGTCGTGCGTTCGAACTCGAACCAGCCTGCCACCGAAGACTGAGCGACCACCCGCCCGAAGATCACAGCCGCCACCAACAGCACCACGCCAATCAGGGAGACTTCCGCCACCCGGCCATGCCGGAACTTTTGAAGATAGAAGCCCATGAGGAAACCGATGGGAATCGTCATCGCAATCGTGAAGGTGCCCCAGGCATTGCGGTAGAGGGCGTTCACGACAGCAAATCCCAATCCCGCTAGCGCCACCACCACGATGAAGAGCACCGCTACCGCCGTGGCCGCGCCGGTGACAAGACCCAATTCATCGTGCGCAATCTCAGGCAGTGAGCGGCCATTCCGTCTCATCGAGGCGACCAGAATGATGAAATCCTGTACCGCCCCGCCCAGCACAGCCCCGATCACCAGCCAGAGAAAGCCGGGCAAAAATCCGAACTGCGCCGCCAACACCGGCCCCAGCAAGGGGCCAGCTCCGGCAATCGCCGCGAAGTGGTGGCCGAACAGGACATACTTGTTGGTGGGATGAAAATTGATGCCGTCGTTCAATCGCACAGCCGGCGTGACCCGCTGATCGTTCAGTTCCACCACGCGCCGAGAAATCCAGCGGCCATAGAAGCGAAAGGCGAGCACATAGATGCAAGCAGCCGCTACGACCAGCCAGAGCCCGTTTACTTTTTCGTGGGGATTAACGAGACCCGCCACGAGGGCGAGCGCGACGGCACCGAGAATGGCGACTAGGCCCCAGATGAAGGCTAAAATGTGTTTCACGCGCGGCATACTAACAACCCGCTGGATGCTTGTAAATCAAGCCGAGTCTGGCTATCCTGATAGGCAATGGCACCCTCAAAAACACCTCTCATCGCCTCGTCACCAGATGTGCTCGGCGGCACGCCCGTCTCTTCTGGCACCCGTGTGCCAGTCCAGACCCTTATCGAATATCTGGAGGGCGGTGAAACAATCGACGATTTCCTTCAAGGGTTCCCGACCGTGACGCGCGACCAAGTGATCGCCTTTCTTGAAGAAGCTAAAACCCGCATGCTCGCCAAGGCTTCGTGAACATTCTTCTCGACGAGTGTATCGACCGACGATTCGCAAAAGAGATCGAGGGACATGAGGTGGTAACCGTCCCTCAGGCCGGGTGGGCAGGAATCAAGAACGGCGAATTGCTGACACGAGCCCAAATGCAATTCGACGCCTTCGTTACCGTTGACCGCGATCTAGCTTTTCAATAGAACATCCCGCAGTTCACCATTGCGGTCATTGTTCTGCAGGCTTCAACCAATCGATTGAAAGACCTTCGTCCGCTCCTGCCAAAACTCCAGCAGATTCTTCCCATTGCTCCCAAAGGTGAAGTCAGCCGAGTGAGCCTGTAACAAGCACCTTCGAAGCGCCAGCGTTCATGGCGACATGCTCGGCAAATCCCAGATGCCCAGCAAAGAGAGGTGACCATGCCTTCCGCCAAGGAACAGATCGCGAAGATTCTCCAGGACCAGCAGGACGACAGCTCGTACGATGAGATTCTGCGGGAACTGGCCTTTGCCAGGATGGTTGAAAGAGGACTGGCAGACTCCGATGCAGGGAGGACGATCAGCCACGAAGAGATGGGACGCCGCATCAAGACATGGCGAAACTGAACCGCTCTACCAGAGAGCAAAGATCCCCCGAAAATTTCCCGAATCAGGCTACTGGTACGGGCAACGAGACGGGGGTAGCCTGGTCAATCTCTTGTGCTCGCGCAACGCGCGGCCTCCGAAGGATGGGAAGGGAGCCGCCAGACCATCCTTCTTGCTCGCAGAACGCGCACGATCAGAAGGAGATGGGATGGCAGGCTAGAGGATCTCCTGTGCTCGTGCAACGCGCGGTCTCGGAAGACCCTCGTTGGACACGCGCAGTGGGAGCCCCTCCAGCCTGCCCTCAAGGGGAAAACAGAAGAGCGGTGCATTGCTCAATGCGCGCAGTGAAGGACAGTCCGGCAACTCCCTTGGGGAGAGGGTGCGTGGTGTTACTGAGAAGGCCGCAAGAGGCCCTCGTTGGACGCACGCAATGAGAGACCGACCAGGCCACCCCCTAAGAGAGACAACAAGCAAGCTTGGAGGGAGCATCTGTATTTCGCTAGATGCCCCGCAATAGGTTCCAGCTAAACCTACAGCCACGAGCTCGCCGGTTCATTGCGCCATCCAGATAAACCAGAAGCCTCAGCGCCGCTCATTTTTTACGAACTCCTGGCTCAGAGATAAAGATCCCTGGCGACTGGATGTATTGCGAAATCCAAGAGCAGCCATTACACTGACTGAGCTTTACTTATAGGCGTAAAGCTGTCTCAGCCTTTCCATAAACGCTTCAACCTTCCAATCTCCGAAGATGCAGCCCGCACACGATTCATTAATCGTGTGCACAACGATATATGGGGCACGTTTTTGGGACGGCTTATCAACTCTGGCAACTCTATTGTGATTGTCAGAGCAGTCCTTTCACACCTAGGAGTGAGATACGGTCGAGGCTGTGACAGAATCCCTGACGCCGCAGGCGAAGACTTTCTTGAAAACCTCCACGCAATCGAGGGACTGTACGATTTTCTTCGCGACGACCAGAATCAAGAAGAGCTGGGTAATCTTGTCACCGACATAATTGCAAAATCAGAAATCGACCTCGGTATCCGTTGGGACCATGGACATTTCTTGCCTGTAGGCGCTCCTCTACTCGATGAGAAGACCGTCAATGACGCTCTGGGTCTCATGGATGCACCTGAGCACAAAGGAGTGGCTCAAGCCTTCCGTAAAGGCCTTGACCTCTTCTTGCACTCCACCAAGAAGCCTGATCTCCTCTCCGACGTAGTGACCCGCATGTATGAAGCTCTTGAGGCTATGGCCAAGGTAATTTGCTGCAATGACAAGGATCTCTCCGCGAATCGCGAAGCCTTCCTCTCCAAGCTGAAGCTCAACGATGCCTATAAACGAATGCTGAAGGAATACATCGAGTACGCGAACGATCTCCATCGTCATGCCGGAGAGATGGGACAGCCGAAACCTCTGCCATCCCGTCGCGAGGTAGAAGCTTTCGTCTATCTCACCGGCCTCGTCATCCGACTGGCTCTATCAAAAGAGAGCTGACGCATCTCTGAGCCTTCGCCTGCTACCACTCTGCTACCGGAACAAGCCAAGCCATGCCGATCCATCACGAGGATGGTTCTTCCGATTCATCAGTTTTTCCTTGGGTAGCTCGCCGTGGGTCGTGTCAGATTGGCTCGAAGCATTTCTGTAAACCGCAGGTCAATTAGGGAATCCCTTTGCTACACGCATCGAGCGATGCACCGTTCTTCTGCTTTTTCTATTGAGGGTGGGCTAGATGGTCTCCCACTGCGCGTGTCCAACGAGGGTCTTCCGAGACCGCGCGTTGCACGAGCACAGGAGACCGTCTAGCCCGCCCTCCCATCCCCTGGATCTTGAGTGAGCTCTTCTTGAATGGCCACTGAGCGCCCGCCGACGAAGGTCAGGCAAAGTAGGCCTAGTCCGATCCAGACCAGTTCACGGAACCGCCGAAGTAATGCGAAGGTGATCCCTGTGACGTCGCTGTAGCCGAAGGCTTTGAGCAACAATAAATTCCCTCCGTCTTGGGCGCCGAGGCTGCCTGGGATGAAGAAGGTGCCGCCTTTGATAAAGACGGAGAGGGCGCCGATGGAGATGGCGGAAAGGGCTATGGCAGGACCGCCAAGATAATAGATGATGACGTACACTTCCAGCGCTTCCGCCATCCAGCCGAGAAAAAAGAGCCCGGTGGAGGCATAGAAAACCGGACGTTTCTGACGGTAGAAATCCAAGATCGTGCGATCCAGCGACCGGAGTTTTTCCTCGCGCGCTTCCAGATAGGCAATCCTCATCCCGATCTTCCGCAGAAATTCCAAGAGCCAGGTAAAGAGCCCTTGCCGCTGCACGAACACAAAGGCCGCAGTCCCGAAGGCCAGCAGCCCCACGCTCAAGAGCGCCGCAGCCACGGTCTGACCGGATGAATCGTTCCCGCCTAACAGCCACACGCCCAGCGCGATGCCGAGCAGAATGAACAGGACTTCGGCAATCGTCATCGTCGTTTTCGCAATGATGACCGACGCGAGCCCTTCCACCATCGGCACATCATGCTTTTTGAGCAGATAGGCCTTGAGCGGCTCACCCCCGACATAGGCGGTCGGCGTGGTCATGTTCACCACTTCCCCGGCCGTCCTGATCGCGAGGATGCGCCAGAAGGGAATGTCCTTGGCCGACGGCCCCAGCGTCACTTTCCAGCCGTAGGCTTCGATCGCGTACATGATCACGGAAGGAATCAGCACAACCAGAAGCGCGACCGGCCCAAGCTGCGCCGCCGCGTCATA
>JBEGVJ010000115.1:0-7387 GCA_041178465.1 Nitrospirota bacterium | reverse complement strand
TTGCGCCGGTGCGGTGCGCACAGAAAACGGATCATCGGGGAGGAATTCCCCACCGAGCGAGCGGCACTGTGGCAGGAGCGGAACGACGTCAGCGTCAGGCGAGTCACACAAGGGGAAGCAGGGCGGAGCATCGGGAAAAACAGACACTTCGCCGATGCCGGATGATTGGCGAGAACGTTCGTATCCGTGAGCACTCGCGGCGACGAGACCTGCCTCGCTACCCCTTGACGCACACGAGCGGTTCGAGCCGGGCCACCTTCCGCGCCAGCTTCGCTTCATCCGCCGCATCGACCACTTCGCTGACATCCTTGTAGGCGCCCGGCGCTTCTTCGGCGATGCCTCGCATTGAGGGGCTGCGGATCAGAATGCCGCGTACGGCCAAGTCCTTCACCACGTCACGCCCGTGCCACTGCCGAAGCGCCTGATGCCGGCTCATGCTGCGACCGGCTCCATGACAGGCGGACCCGAACGCCAGCGACAGACTCTCCTTCGTGCCCACGAGCACATAGGAGGCCGTTCCCATCGTGCCGCCGATCAGGACCGGCTGCCCCACGGCTCGCAGAAACAGTGGCACATCTGGATGGCCGGGGCCGAAAGCCCTGGTGGCCCCTTTGCGATGGACGAAGAGACGAGTGGGCGTCCCGTCGATGACATGCTCCTCGACTTTGCAGGTGTTATGGGACACGTCGTAGAGCAACGAGAGCGTCGCCTGCGGTAAGAAGTCGGCGAACGTCTGCCGGACGAGATGCGTGACGATCTGACGGTTGGCGAGGGCGCAATTGATCGCCGCGCGCATCGCGCAGAGATACTCTTGCCCCACGTCCGAATTGATCGGGGCACAGGCCAATTCCCGATCCGGCAATTCGATGTGGTACCGGGACGCGCTCACGGCCATGCGCTTGAGAAACTCTGTGCCGATCTGGTGACCGAGTCCGCGCGAGCCGCAATGGATGCTGACGACAAGGTCGCCTTCGCGAAGTCCGAAAACCGACGCCACCTCTGCATCGAAGACCTTCACGACCTGTTGCACTTCGAGGTAGTGGTTCCCGGAGCCGAGCGTCCCCATTTCATCCTGCTGCCGCTTCTTGGCGAAGTCCGACACGCAGTCCGGTTTGGCGCCGGCCATGCAGCCCTGTTCTTCGATGAACTCCAGATCCTCGTGCAGCCCGTAGCCTTTCCCCACCGCCCATTTCGCCCCGCCGGCAAGCATGGCATCCATCTCGCGCCGATCCAGATGCACCTTCCCCCTGCTCCCGACGCCAGCGGGAATACGATGAAACAAGGCATCGGCCAGTTGTTCCTTCACCGGCTGAAGGTCCTCGACCGTGAGTCCCGTGCGGAGCAACCGGACGCCACAGGAAATGTCGAAGCCCACACCGCCGGCAGACACCACCCCTCCAAGGTCGGGATCGAACGCGGCGACCCCGCCGATAGGAAAGCCGTAGCCCCAATGGGCATCGGGCATCGCATAGGAGGCCTGGACAATCCCCGGCAGCGTCGCGACGTTGGTGACTTGTTCATAGACCTTCTCGTCCATGTCGCGAATCAAGTCTTCGGTCGCATAAATCACCCCCGGCACCAGCATCTTGCCGCGAGGAGAAATGTGCCATTCGTCGGGCCCTCGTCGTTTCAGCTGGTTGAGATCCATCGCTGCCTCATTTCTTCAGGCGATCAAGCAGGATGCTGAAAAAGCCCGCCAGCCTGTCTTGTTCATTTGGTCTGTTCAGTCCATCAGGTCTGTCTGGTTCATCTGGTTAGTTTCGTTCATCCAACCACACGAGACAGACCAAATAGACCAGACAGACTAGATAGACAGGGCTTGTCTCAGACGTGCAGGCCATCGAAGTTCTGCTGTGCCACAATAGTTTTTTCGCGCCTACTAGACATCCACCACACATTGCGCGATCCAGCGCCCCTGCTCATCTTGCTTCACGGACAGCTCGGTATAGGTCGCGCCTTTCACTTCGACGGCCGGTTGATGTCTCGCCACCTCGATCGGCTCCCCCCATGCCGTCGCGTGCAACGAATGGTCGTTGAAGCGAACGGTGAACCGGCTGAACAGCATCCTCCTCGTAGCCATTTCGTAGACGAGGGCATTCAACCAATCAACCAGCAGCAACTCATCATCGGGGGCCTCACAAACGATCGGCACCGCTTGTGCCGAAGCGACAGACTCCGGATCGGTGATCACGGCCGTCAAGGCCTGCGCTGCCCATTCAAAGGCCGCCTCCTTGGTCGAACCGATCCCTCGCACACCGATATCGGCCTGGTGCGGGAAATGTTCCCAGCTTCCTTGCATGGCGCCGAAATGAGGGGGCTGCATGATTAACGGTCCTCGTCAAGATCGCGATCGTCACGGAACACTTCATGGTGACTGCACGTGGGGACGCTCCACTCCTATAGCCAGTCCCGATGAGCCTTCTCCGCCTTTTCTCCCCACATCGCACTGAGAGGGATCTCGGTGAGCAGGTAGGCCCCCGGTTTAAGTTGTGGGAGGGCGCGAGCCGCGGCGAGCATGACCTGAGCCGTTAGGCCGGTCTCGTCAAAGCGCGCTTCCAGCAACAGATGGTGGTGGCCCAGTCGTCCCGGTGGGCCCCGTCGATCAAGGACCACTCCCCGCCCTTCTTGCTCCAGCTCCGCGAGACTCTCAACAGGAAACACCTGCGTCTCCTCTCGAAGAAAGAGCGGATCGGCACGGATGGCTTGAGCCACCCTGTCTGCATCGGCCCCCTTCTCTAATTCGACATAGACATACCGCTGCAATCGCCCGTCGGCAGCTCGCACTTCGGCACAGAGGGCATCCTTCACCCCGACCACGCTCCGGGCCATCGTGGTGTGGCGGAGACTAATGCCTGTATGATGCCGCGTCTCCGTCGATCCCCCCGGCGTCAGCAGAGCAAACCACGAGCGGAACAACGAGAGGGCGCCGGGATCCCAGCCCGCCCCCACGATGGCCGGAGCCTCATGATGGCGGGCCACCTTGTGGACCGCGTTCTTATGGGCATGGAGCGCTTCTCCGTGCAGCGTGGCGCAGTCCACAATCGGGATTCCATGCTGAAGAATCTGAAACGCGGTCTCCATGACAGCGTTCGTCGGCACGCAGATGAGCGCTGCGTCGACATCCCTCGCCTGACCGATGTGGGTGGTCACTGGAATGGAGCGGAGCCTCTCCGGAAGCATCCCCCCTGCGCTGGCCGGTCGCCGCACGATGGCCGCCACCGTGAGATCCTGGCTCAGGGAGATGAGTTCCGCGCAGGCCTGCCCCACTCTGCCAAACCCGACGACTGCGAGACGCAATGGTTTCATGGATGACATCCTCTCCCTACTGCCAGACAAGAATCTCCGGCGCGCGACGTCGAACCGGCTGTGTCTCTCCGCTCGGATAGCCCACGACGACGGGGAACACCGGCACATAGGCATCCGGGATGCCGAGACTGCGCTTGATCCTGGCCTGGTTCAACCAGGATCGCGCAAACCCGATGGGGCAGGTGCCCAAGCCCATCGAGCAGGCGGCGAGCATCAGGTTCTGCGCCGCGAGGGAACAATCTTCCTCACCGTTATAGGCATCCGGCCTCGCGCAGATGGCGATGAGCGTCCCCGCCCGATGGAAGAGATGGTAGTCGGGACTGGAGATCATATCGCGATACTTCACGAGCGGAGAATCCGGCTTGAGCCTTCTCAATACGTAGGCCTTGATACGGTCCGACCAGGCAGCAAGCTGCGCGGAATTCTGAATCACAGCAAACGCCCAGGGCTGTTCGTTCATCGCGCTGGGAGCGTGGGTCGCGGCTTTGATGAGGGCTTCGACGGTGGCTTTATCGACCGGCTGATCGGTATAGGCCCGCACAGAGCGGCGGTTGTAGATCGCGTCCATCACGTCCATAGCTTCTCCAGCCTTCCATTGTGTCTTCGGACGACCGCCATCCTCGATCTCTCACTAGGCATTAGCCGCAAGGGGCAGCACGCGTTGCGGATTCGCCACCATCATCCGATGAATCTGCTGTGCAGAGATTCCGTACGACAAGAACCGGGGCACCACGTCGCGGACGAGATGGGCGTAGCCGCATCCCCCATGAGCCGTCAGATGACGAGGCACGCAGACATCCTGCGACAGAAGAACTCTCTCCAGGCAGGCCTCCTCCTGAATCAGCTTCTTGACCGCCGCCCCATAGGCTGCATACCCGTCCTCGGGAATACCGGGGCATCCGACATCCAGCCCCCAGGAATCGAACCCCACGTAGGCGCCCCTCTCGATAATCTGCCGGTGAAGGGGGAGGTCCGCCTCCAGCGGCGAACAGTGGCACACGATCACACGATGCAAGTCGATGCCTTCCTCCGCATGGAGGTATTGCAGCACCGCCAGACGCAAGGCTCCGTTGACCATGGGGCTGCGCCAGTCGTTATCGAAATGCAGATACAGCGCGGCTCTCGTGCGGCGCTGTGCCGCCGCGGCAGCCTGGAGCACTTTGAATTCGTCCCGGTCGATGTCGTCGATGCCGGGACCGGCTCCACTAATGCCGATCTCTCCGATCACTCCGGCCTTGATGCGGCTTGGACCGACTCCCTCGACGATGTCCGCAACAAGCCACTCCTCAAGCTGCCGTGCTGTCTTCTGCGTCAATTGGTGGGGATGCCAGGGTTTTCGCTGAAAGCCGGTAGCCATCACGATGCGCACCCCCGTCTTCTCCGCAATCGTTCGCAACCGTTCCGCATGGGATGGCCCGCGCACTCCATGACCCGTCACCTCCACCAACGTGCGTTCCCGAACCTGGTTAAACGGATGCCGTGCGAAGAGATCAAGCTCCTGCTGCGCCAGCTCCGCATCATCGAGAATGGAGTCCCGCCGCCAGCCCACATGCTGAATCAAGAGATGCTCGTGAGGCAGGGTCAGGCCCAGGTCGGAGGGCGAGACGTCTCCCGTCACCGTTCGCACGATCCTGCCGCCGGCTCCGGCATTCGGTCTCGGTATGCCCCACACAGCCGATGCTGCGAGCGCCAGCAGGAACGCCCCGGCGGCTTTCAAACAGGCACGGCGGTCACAGTCGCCACCCTGCCTCACAATCCGACTACCAGAGACCAAAGTTCACATCCTTGAAGGGGATCGTTTCCCATTGCTCCTGTTCCACATCTAAAATCCCGATTTCGAGATTCGATGGGAAGACCCGCATCCCTTTCGGTCGGACCCAGCTATCCGACTTCACGGACTTGAAGTACAGATGGGGTCTGGCTTGGGCATAATCCCGCGCATTAAATAACTCCAGTAATCGCAATGCGTCTGGAAAGATCATCGCTTCCCCCTCTCATTCATCCCGCTGGGCCAGTCCCGATGAGCAAAACCGCGCAATCGAGACAAGTGGCGCGCGCCCCCCCGGTTACGCAGAAGTCAGCCCCCTCCGAAGCGTTCAATGAGCAATCGCAATGCCGGACACCGACGCGTAACATTCTTTCCCCCTAAAATCTCTCTTTGCGAAGCAATCACGATGAGACCGGATCATTCCTAGAGGACTCACACACCAGACAAGAAGGACGACGAATGCTAGCCCGGTGAATCCTAGCGACCTTTCGCCACAGCGCAGCTGCTGCGCCTGTAGCGGATTTCCACAGACAGCGCGGCGGTCTTTACCTGAGCCAACTTCAAGCCTAGGAATTTCTTGCAAGTAGACGGCGGGGCGGTGCTCGGGTGATATGGCCCCGTTCTTGCCATTGGAATCACAGTACCAATCGCACCGTGCGTTGGTTCGTGGTTCAGCGTACAGAAGAAAGGGCTCATGCTATGAGAACGACGCTCTCCTCGCTCTGCCTTATTGTCGCCATTGGGCTCGTGACCCTGGCACTCCCTCCCGCACCCGTCGCAGCAGAAAGTACCCAGCGGACGGTGCGAGGTACCGTGACAGCCATCAATCCTGCCTCCGATCCTCAGACCATCGTCGTGACAGTGATACTGCCCAATAAGGAAGAGTTGATTGTGGGGGCTCGTGTCCCCCCTGACACCAAGATCACGCGCGGCACGCGGATGACCCAATTGGCAGACCTCAAGGTGGGAGAGGCAGCCAAGATGACATACCTGAAAACGACGGATGGTTTGATTGCACAATCCATTCACGTTCAATAACCAAGGAGTGCCCATGGTGACCCGGTGTGACCTGTCCTCTTTCCGTTTCTGCCTCTGCCTGCTTGTTATTGCGATGCTGTCAGGCTGCGCAAGCCGCAAGATCGTGACGGCGGTAGAAGATCAGAGTTATGTCCCTGGGCCGGCAGCCCCATCACAAGCGCCTATGGCAGCGGCACAGACCTCCCCGACAGCGCCAGCAGAGGCAGCACACCCGACACCAACGCCAGTCCCGCCGGCACCAGTCCAGAGTGAAAAGCCGATACCCCCGCCTGTGGTGGAAGAGGCACGGGTCGTGGAACAACCGATCGCCCCCGCACCTCCGTCGCAGCCGCCGGTGCCTCAGGCCATGCCGATATCTGAGCTGGCGGATGTCTTTTTTGATTTTGACCGGTTCGTGATTCGCAATGAGGCCCGATCCGGGCTCGAAACCAATGCCGACTTTCTGAAGTCGCAATCCGATGTAAAGATCCTGATCGAAGGCCACTGCGATGAGCGGGGCACAAGCGCCTACAACTTGGTCCTGGGCGAACGCCGCGCGCTGGCGGCCGCACAGTATCTGCGGGACCTCGGCGTTCCCTCATCGCAGATGCAGATCACAAGTTATGGAAAAGAACGCCCCTTTTGCTCGGAACACAGTGAAGCCTGTTGGCAGTCGAATCGACGGGCTCATTTCACCAGATAGTCAGCACGCAGGTGACATGCCAGTCGAGGAACGGTCATCGAGAGTCCTTGAATGGACTGTAAGGAGGATCCCGTGAAGAGATGTCAGGCGCTGCTCATGTGCTGGATCAGTCTCATGGCCTTGGTCGGCTGCGCCGGCACAGGCGAGATCATTCCGCTCCAGATCCACCCCATCGTAGCCGGAACGGAGGGGACAACACAGAAAGCCTCCCTTCGAGTAGCGGTCGGGTCGATCGAAGACGGGCGGAGCCATAAGACCGGACTCGGGGTCCGGACACACCTCTGGGGCGGTGTCAGCTATTTCGATGTCCCGGGAGGCAACCCCGCTGACGTAGTCGCCCAGGCCCTGACCGACTATCTGACCGCAAAAGGCTGGCAAGTGACCAAGCGAGGGGCCGGCGATGGCGGGGCCGATGTCGTCCTCACAGGGAAAATCCTCGACCTTGCAGTCCACGCCAAGAGCCGAGTCGGCTTTACCGAGGTCGCGGCGAAAACGAAACTCACGTTACAAGCACAGAACGTCGCGGACGGGAGCACGATCCGCATGACCCTGAACGGGAGCGGAAACGACGACGTCTTTTGGTTCGATCCGGA
>JBEGVJ010000114.1:0-6270 GCA_041178465.1 Nitrospirota bacterium | reverse complement strand
CACGCTCGACGCACCGAAGTCAGCGCCGCTGGCGAAGGCGAATCACGACGAAGGCGAGTGGCGGTCGTTCACCCTCAAGGGCATTGGGACGCTGCGGATGCACGTCCTGCCGGATGACCATTCTGCGCTGCCGAGTTACGCCTGTCTACGCTGCAAGGACACTTCATGGGAGGACGTGCCGGATATGTCGGGCGAACCGAAGCAACCGACCTGCCGCCGCTGTGCGTGCTGGCAGAGCAACCCGGTGATCGCGCAGAAGCGATCCAAGGATGCCGAGTATCGGCAGAGGAGGTCCGCATGACTTTTCGAGCGACGGGAGGGGGACGATGAGCCGCGTCCTTGCCTGGTTCTCTTGTGGTGCCGCGAGTGCCGTGGCTGCCAAGCTCACCGTCGAGCGATACGGTGACCGCGCCGAGGTGCTGTATTGCGACACCTTGGCCTACGAACACCCAGACAACCCGCGGTTCCTGACCGACGTGGCGAGTTGGATTGGCGTGCCGATCAAGATCCTCAAGTCCGACACCTACGCCGACATCTTCGACGTGTTCGAGCGCACCAAGTGGCTGGTCGGGCCGAATGGGGCGCGTTGCACCACCGAGATGAAAAAGAACGTCAGGACGGCCTATCAGCAGCCCGATGACGTGCATGTGTTTGGGTTCACGGTGGACGAGTATCACCGCGTGACGCGGTTCCGCCAGCAGCAGCCCGACCTGTTAGCCGAGTTCCCGCTGGTGGATCAGATGATCACCAAGGCCGAGTGCCATCGGAGGATCGCCGCCGCCGGTATTGAGTCACCGGCTATGTATCGCCTCGGCTACCAGAACAACAACTGCATCGGCTGCGTGAAGGGCGGCACCGGCTACTGGAACCAGATCCGGGTGGATTTCCCCGAGGCGTTCGACCGCATGGCGCAGATGGAACGCAAGCTCGACGCGGCCATCTGCAAGCGGGAGTTCGTGGTGGACGGCAAACGCATCCGAGAGCGTGTGTTCCTCGATGAACTGCCGCCCGATGAAGGCTTCGGGCAGGCGGAATTAGATATGGAGTGCGGCGTGTTGTGCCACACGGCGACGGGAGGGGGACGATGAGCCAGCACACCTACACGCAAGCCGTGGCGGATCTGTTCCGGTCGCGCCCCGGTGAATGGCTGGACGGGCTGGAGATTGCCCGCGCTGGGGGGGCCTACGCGTGGCGCAGCCGGGTCTCGGACGTGCGGACCCAGCTGGGCATGGTGATCGACAATCGCCAGCGGCGGGTGGGCAAGCGCACCGTGAGTGAATACCGCTACCAGGCCGCGGCGGTGCCGGTGCAGTCGGGGTTGTTTACGGAGGTCGCATGAGACGTGCCGCCAGAATCGACAACACGGCCAAGGCGCTGATTGCCTATGCCAAGTCTCTCGGCTTCGACTACGAGGTGGTCAACGGCACCTTCGACGGCGTGTTGGCGTGGGGCCAAACCACTATCTGCGTGGACTGGAAGTCCAAAGGCGGCGAGTTGACGCCTGCCCAGCAGCGCATGGTGGCCCGTGGATTTCCCATTCGGTTTGTACAACGCCCTGAGCAGATCGACGCTCTTCGCGCCGAATTAATGAGGGCCGCCTAGTGCGCTACCTGTCCGTATGCTCCGGGATCGAAGCGGCGTCCGTGGCCTGGCATCCCCTCGGCTGGACGCCTGTGGCCTTCAGCGAGATTGAAGCGTTCCCGTCAGCAGTGCTGGCGCATCACTATCCCGGCGTCCCGAATTGGGGCGACATGACCAAGTTTCAGGAGTGGCCTGATGCGTGTGTTTGCGGAAAACTTCCACGCAATAACGGAGGAAGTCATCGCTATAGCAATGACGGCCCAGGGATATCGGGCCAATCAGAACGCCGGCGGAATGATTCTAGTCAATCTACCAATGGAGCGGCCTGTGAAAAGTGCGGTGGGGCAATTATCGATGTTCTCGTTGGAGGAACCCCTTGCCAGTCCTTCAGTGTCGCCGGCCTCCGAAAAGGCTTGGCTGACCCGCGTGGCAACCTCGCCCTTACGTATCTTGCCCTTGCTGACAAGTATCGGCCCGAGTGGCTGGTCTGGGAGAACGTCCCCGGCGTGTTGTCATCGGGAGGCGGACGGGACTTTGGTGCCTTCCTCGGAGGGCTGGGGGAACTCGGGTATGGGTGGGCCTACCGAGTCTTGGACGCTCAGTACTTCGGACTGGCCCAACGACGCAAGCGTGTGTTCGTTGTCGCAAATTCTCGAAGCTGGCACCGTGCCGCGGCGGTTCTATTTGACGCCGCGAGCTTGCGCGGGGATTCTGCGTCGCGCCGAGAAGCGCGGGAAGGTGTTACCAACGCCCTTACGGAGCGCCCTGATCGCGGTGGCGGAAACAGCGAAGGGCAGCGACTCATTCCAACCGTGGCCGGCAGTCTCGGTAGCCGCACGAAAGACGGCGGGATGCGAACGACCGATCTTGACGGTCACGGAGCCTACATCCCTGAAGTCGTCGGAACCCTGAGCGACGGGGCGCATAACGGGGGGGGGCTTAACGGGCAGGACGCCTACACCGGCCGCATCTTTGCCGTCCGTGAGTCTGTGCCTGAACGCGGGCGGGATGGGGCGGATCGATGCGGAGAGAGAGACGCTGATTCCGACTGGGGGTTTCTTTGACCACTTACCGATTGGCCTAGACGAAGAACAGAACGCAGTGATTGACGGCTTCGGTTGCCTGAAAGCCAGAACCGATGGCGGTGGTTTTGAGGGCGTAGTGGCCCATTCCCTCCGCGCTGATGGCTTCGACGTCTCCGAAGATGGCACGGGACGCGGGACGCCGATCGTCGCGTTCAGCGTCAAGGACTACGGGGCAGACGCCGGGGATCTCGCCCCCACGCTCCGGGCCGGGGGACACGACAAGTCCCACGCGAATGGCGGGGTGATGCCAGCGATCGCCTTTGACACCACGCAGATCACCAGCAAGGCCAACTACAGCCAGCCCAAGGCCGGTGACCCGTGTCATCCGTTAGCGGCAGGAGCGCATCCACCAGCGGTGGCCTCCGCGATGGCGGTGCGCCGATTGACCCCGGTCGAGTGCGCCAGGTTACAGGGATTTCCTGATACGTATCTCGACATCACCTACCGCAACAAACCGGCAGCAGACGGCAACAAGTACAAAGCTCTCGGAAATTCGATGGCTGTGCCTTGTATGGCCTGGATCGGCCAGCGCATTGCCTTAGTGGAGGAGATTCCATGACCGAACGGCTCATTCTCGGCGCGTGTTTCATCGGGGTCTGCACCTGGGCCATCAGTTGGGCCATCGGTCGCTGGGCTGACAAGGAAGTCGCTCGGCATCAGGACGAGCTAGCGCGGTCTGAGCGGTTTCGCAAGCTGTCGCCCGAGCCACAGCAGCTTGATGCGTTAAAGGTTGAGTTACTGAGATCGCTATGACCTGCTTATCCTGCCAACGTCGGCCAGCGCGTCTGTCGAGTCGTTCGCATCTGTGTATTATCTGTAAGCGCGGCACGAAGCATCCACGACTACGGAAACGCAAATTGAGCGGCAATGAACGTGAGCAGCAGCGGCGTATGTTGGCAAGATGCGAAAGAGAGAGGAGCGAACAATGACGATGTGGTGGCTCGTGCTGGTCGGATTAGGACTGATCATGATGCTGATGACCGCTGCGGCGTGGTGCTTGGATCGCTGGGAGCAAGCCGAGATAACACGCCAGGACGAAGAACGCCGACGGCTTGACCGTATCATTAAGGCGAATCATCCGCCGAAAGCGCCGGGACTACACAGCCGGAGGATTAGCTAATGACGCTCAAGCATCTCATCAGTCGATTATCCTCGCCGTGTTTACTCATCGGCCACGGCAATCTCTTGATGACTCGCGTGGATGATGTGCTGTCTCTTGAATGCGAACGATGCCATCACATACAGCCTATCTTGACCAGTGAAGTGATTACGACGCCATTGCCGCAAGTCATCGCTGGCGCAGTCACCACGAAGGCTTCTGAAGTATCGCCGAAGCGATCTACCGTGATGCAGATGCGAAGGCGATAACCAGAACACACGTATGACATCAGCATGATTGTTTGATATACTCCGGCGCATGACATATCTACTTAGAGACATTGATCCGGATACCTGGTCGCGTGTAAAGACGCAAGCTAAAGCCGATCAGATGACGGCGAAGGACGTGCTGCTTGAACTCGTCAAGGCTTACGCGGCTGGCGAAGTGATTATCAGCAAGCCAACACCTATCGAGTCGCCGACACCGCAGACCTAATGCCGACGGCACCTCGTCGCGCCTGTCTCGTCTCAGGCTGCATGGACTACGCATCGAAGCACGGACGATGCGCGGCTCATGCTGCGCCGATTATCAAGGCACGAGAGATCAGGAACGAAGCCGGACGCGAGTGGTATCACACAGCTAGATGGCGCAAGCTCAGGTCGCTCGTCCTATCTGCTGAGCCGCTCTGCCGTCATTGCCTCGCCCGTGAGTCTCGGCCAGTGCCAGCCACGGACGTAGACCACATCACGCGGCATCAGGGCGACGCCAAGAAGTTCTGGAGCCGTCGCAACCTCCAGCCGCTTTGCTCAGCCTGTCATGACCGTAAGTCGGCAACAGAACGCGGCCACAGCGTGGCAAGATTACCTGACGCCTGGGGAGGGCGGGTCTAATCTCTAGGACGAACGGGCGTTTCACCGACAGGGCATCTTTCCTCGCGCAGGTATCAAATAGAGCACGCAAATAGCATCCGAATTGTTGTTGGTTTGGCATGATTTATGGCATAACTGGTGATTTATGGGAACTTTTCGATCAGGACGGCGCAAGAATCCTCAATCTATCCGAAAGATTATTGGCGCTCGGCGAGGCGCGAATACAGAGCCGACGTATGCGGCTGCTCTGCCTGAGATGCCGGAACTGGTAAAGGTTGATCCGATTGCGTCTGAGAAGTGGCGCGTGTTGTCGGCGAGAATTGCGGCGGCCCAGGTTTTGACTGAGGCGCATGGTGAGATGCTAGCGTTATTGTGTCTGGCCTGGGCGGATTTGGATCGTGCGCGAGTAGAATTTGCCGAGGCGGGTCACAAGCAAATGGTCTGTGATGAGACGGTGAATGCTCGTGGCGATGTGCAGCGGAAATACAAGATTAATCCGATCGCATCCCGTATTGAACATCAGGCCGCGCAGGTGGCACGATTCCTCGGCGAGTTCGGCCTGACGCCGATGACTGCCGCCAAGGTCGCGGCGAAGCCAACGGCTGATGTCGATCCGTTCGCGCAGTTCCTTGAGGACGATGGCGATATCTACGCCTCACGTCGAGCGCAATAGTCGAGTCGCATCGTTCGCTGAGTCTGTCGCCTCTGGCCGAGTGCCAGCAGGTGCTTTGCTCAGATTGGCTTGCGAGCGCCATTTGCGTGATATCTCTAGCAATCAATGGGTATTCGACGAAACCACGGCAGCGCGGCTGTTCGCGTTCTTCGCCAGTCTGAAACATTACAAAGGCGAATGGGCGGGTCAGCCGATTGTGCTCGAACCATTTCAGGCATTCATCATCGGCTCGCTATTCGGGTGGCGGTCGCGTGAGACTGGGCTACGTCGTTTCCGGCAGTGTTATCTCGAACAGCCGAGAGGTCAGGGCAAATCCACGCTGGCGGCTGGCGTCGCGCTCTGGCTGGCATTCTTCGACAAGGAACCTGGCGCAGAGGTCTATTGCTGTGCGACCCATCGCGCACAAGCCAAGATTACATGGGAGGCAGCGCGTCAGATGGTGCTGCGCTCTGGCCTGAAGAATCGCATTAAGGTCAGAGTAGGCAATCTGCACGAGCTGCAAACGGCATCGAAGCTCGAACCGCTCGGAGCCGATGCCGACACGCTCGACGGCCTACGTCCCAATGGCGTCATCCTCGATGAGATTCACGCCATGAAGTCCACGAACATGATGGACGTCATGACCACGGCGACCGGCACGAGGCGTCAGCCGATGGTCTTCGAGATTACGACCGCGGGCGTTGGTCAGGTCGGCGTGTGCTGGGATCATCACGAGTATACAAGCAAGGTGCTACGTGGCATTGTCGATGATCCAACGTGGTTCGGCGCGATTATCGGCGCTGATCCTGATGATGATTGGCGCGATTCGGCGGTCTGGCGCAAGGCGAATCCTAACCTGGGCGTCTCCGTCAAAGAGGATGACTTAGCACGCAAGTGTCAACAGGCTGAGCATATCGGCACGGCTGAGCCTGAGTTTCGGCGTCTGCATCTTGGGCAATGGGTGCAGCAGCTTGATCGATATCT
>JBEGVJ010000113.1:0-8771 GCA_041178465.1 Nitrospirota bacterium | reverse complement strand
TGGTGTCGGCATGTGGGCGAGAAACTTCCTGACGGTCTCTCGAACATCTGTTGCCTTCAAGATTGCTGAAATGACCGCGATCCCATCAGCGCCTGCCTGCATGACTGCCCCGACCTGATCGATATGAATCCCGCCGATCGCAAAGACGGGCAACGAAGTAAGCGTGCGTATCGCACGTAATCCCTCCAGCCCCACGATGGGATCGTGGTCCTGCTTGGCCCCTGGTTTGAAGATCGGGCCAAAGCCAAGATAGTCCGGCTTCCCGGCTGCGGCTTCTCGTACTTGGTCGGCATTGTGCGTGGAGATTCCGATCAGCTTCTCCGGTCCCATCACCTTCCTTGCCAAGTCGAGCGGTAAGTCGCTCTGCCCCAGATGGACGCCATCGGCGTCCACGGCCAAGGCTAAGTCGCAGCGATCGTTTACGATGAAGAGGGCCCCAGCCTTTTTCGCAGCCTGTCGGAGCGTTAAGGCTTCCACGTAGGCATCCTTCATCGATGCAGTCTTGTTGCGGTATTGAAAGAGGACAGCACCAGCCTCAGCCGCAGCCGTCAGTACCTCGACTAAGGGACGCTCGGGATAGACCGATGGATCCAGAATGATGTAAAGGCGGTTCAGTGTGGAGTTGGTGGTTGAGGCCATGCTGAGGATTGTAGCCTGAAGAAAAACCGACGGCTAGTCTGTCGCAGCCCGTCTGTCGAATCGAGCCGATCAACTGACGAGGAAGCGTTCAAGAAAGGTGGTGGAGACGTGTCCCTTCTGGAAATCCGGGTCGTTGAGGATGCGTTTATGGAGAGGAATCGTCGTCTTGATCCCTTCGATTACAAATTCGTCGAGGGCACGGCGCATGCGGGCAATGGATTCCTGACGATCCCGCCCATGGGTGATGATCTTGGCAATCATCGAATCGTAGAAGGGGACGACCATCATGTTCGATTCCATGGCCGAGTCGACGCGAACGCCGAACCCGCCCGGCGCGTTGTACTTGGTGATCATTCCCGGGCAGGGTGTGAACTTTTCCGGGTCTTCGGCGTTGATGCGACATTCGAGGCTGTGCCCGTTGAGCTTGATATCTTGCTGCTTGAACGAGAGGGGTTGCCCGTCGGCAAGCCTGATCTGCTCCTTGATGAGATCGATGCCGGTCACCATTTCCGTAATCGCATGTTCCACCTGGATACGGGTGTTCACTTCCATGAAGAAGAAGTTGCGGTCTTTGTCGAGCAGGAACTCGACGGTGCCGACATTCCGGTAGTGCACGGCTTTGACGGCTTCGACGGCGACGCGGCAGATCTCCCGCCTGAGCTTCTCGTCTACGGCTGGCGAGGGCGTTTCTTCGACCAGTTTCTGGTGCCGGCGTTGAATCGAACAGTCGCGCTCGCCGAGATGTACGACATGGCCGCGATGGTCGGCGGCAATCTGCACTTCGATATGACGGGGTTCGAGAAAATACCGTTCGAGGTAGACGGCATCATTGCCGAACGTCGTTTTCGCTTCCGCTTGCGCGGCTTGAAAAGCGCGGGCGAGGTCCTCGGCTTTATTGACGACGCGCATGCCGCGCCCTCCCCCGCCGGCTGAGGCTTTAATGATGACGGGATAGCCGATCTTGGTCGCGGCTTCGAGGGCTTCTTGTTCGCTCTTCAGCTCGCCGGGACTGCCAGGCGTGACGGGTAAGCCCCGGCGGGCGACGATTTCGCGAGCCTTGGCTTTGTCGCCCAGGAGGGCGATGTGTTCGGACGTGGGGCCGATGAATTTGACGCCGATGGATTCGCAGACTTCGGCGAAGTGGGCATTCTCGGAGAGGAATCCATAGCCGGGATGGATGGCGTCCGCTCCGGTGATTTCTGCCGCGCTCAGGACATTAGGGATGTTTCGATAGCTAAGGGAGGCGTCCGGGGGGCCGACGCAAATCTTCTCGTCGGCGGCACGCACATGGAGGCTCGCGGCATCGGCTTCTGAAAAGATTGCCACGGTCTTAATGCCGAGTTCTTTGCAGGCGCGAATGACCCGGAGCGCGATTTCACCGCGATTAGCTATCAATACTTTCTTGAACACGCAAGTACTCCGCTGTGGGTCGAGGGAAGAGGATTAGGGCGTGGCGGTCGGATCGACGAGGAAGAGCGCCTGGCCGTATTCCACGGGCTTGGTGCTTTCGGCGAGAATTTTCGTGACCCGTCCGTCCACCTCGGATTCAATTTCGTTCATCAACTTCATCGCTTCGACAATGCACAGGACCTGGCCCTTTTTCACGTAATCGCCTTCTTCAACATAGGGGTCGGCATCCGGCGAGGGCGACCGATAGAACGTCCCGACGATCGGGGACGCGATGGTAATCATGCCGGTTGTATCTTCGGTCTGGACGCCTGCTGCACCGGTGTGTTGAGAGGTTGAGGTCGTGCCGGAAGTTCCCTGATCGGTAACGGTGGCGGTGACCGTTCTGACCTCGACTTCGTGTCGTACGCGGATTCTGAGGCCTTCGCGCTCCAGTTCCAGTTCCGTCAGATTGTTCTTTTTGAGCAGGTCGATCAGCTCCTGGATGTGCTTGCTCTGTTGCCCTGAGAGCAAAGGAACCCCCTGCCCGCTCGGGGGCGCGGCAAAGGCCTGAGGGAGGATGATCGGCGCTTCGCGTTTCTTCGATTTGACCGGTTTCTGCTTGCTCACCGAACACGCTCCACATACGATCGGGTACGCGTATCGATCTTGATCACGGTCCCGGTTTCCAAATAGAGCGGCACCTTGAGGGTGGCGCCGGTTTCAAGAGTGGCAAGCTTGGTGCCCCCCGTGGCTGTGTCGCCACGGAAACCCGGTTCAGTATCCGTAACTTTTAGCTCGATAAAATTGGGTAGCTCGACGTCGATCGGGCGATGCTCGTACACGAGAATCTTCACGATCATGTTTTCTTTTAACAGATCTGCATTGTCGCCGAGCTTGCCCTTTTCGAACGTCAGCTGTTCGAAGCTTTCCGTGTCCATAAAGGTATAGGCGTCGTCGGTTGCGTAGAGGAATTGCATGTCTCGCTCTTCGAGATTCGGCTCTTCGAACCGTTCCCCTGACCGAAAGGTACGGTCAATGACACTGCCTGTGAGATAGCCCTTGAGCTTGGTGCGCACAAAGGCTCCACCCTTGCCAGGTTTCACATGCTGGAATTCAATAATGTAAAACGGCTGGTTATCAACCATCAGCCTCACGCCACCGCGAAAATCGGTCGTGGAAATCACTCGATACTCCCTTCAAACTGTAATGAATCGCTCGATACGCTCCGCAATTACTTGGTTCTTTTTGCCGTCCGCCGCGCTTTCGCCGGCGCCGCTCTTTTCTTTAGACGGCGCAATGCGGTCAGATGGCCGCACAGTCCACGGAGCGCAAGGAGATAGCCGGTCGGGCCCAAGCCGGCAATCTGTCCGAGCGCGACTCCCGCGACATAGGATCGGTGACGAAATTCTTCCCGCTGATGAATATTGGATAGATGCACTTCTATTGTCGGCAGGCCGACGGCTGCGATGGCATCCCGGATGGCGATGCTCGTATGGGTGTAGGCGGCCGGGTTGATGATGATCCCGTCGTAGCCTGTGCGCGCTTCTTGAATCCAGTTGACCAGTTCTCCCTCGCTGTTGGACTGGCGGAGATCCACCTTTACCGACAGCTCCTTCGCCAGCTTCGCAATCGATGAGTCGATCGCAGCCAGAGATAGGGTGCCGTAAATCGACTGCTCCCTGGTCCCGAGGAGGTTTAGATTTGGGCCATGTAAAACTCGTATGCGCAACATGTTTTGTTCGTTCAAGCCCTGGATACCGAAGGCCGGTTTCTTGTGTCAGGATTCAGCAGCGCGGCATTGTATCAGTCCGCCTCAAACCGGTCAAACTCGCAAAATTATAGGGAAGTCTTGGAGTGGGACTTATTTGTCGCACCGCGGTCGCGACGCCGTGATTCGATAGTGCGAAGCCAGGCTTCCAGTTGAACGACAACTCCAGCGTGAAGTGCAGGAGGGGAAGCTTCCACAGTGTCGGAGGCTTGTGGATCAGCGTCTGGTTTCGGCGACGCAGGCTCCGTCGCGGTCTGATCGTGGTTGTGGAGGGCCGTCTCCATCAGTTTCGTTGGCATAGCCAGTGGGTTGGCAGCAGCGATCTCTGGTTTGTCCGGTGCCGAGACGGGGGGCTCTGCTGCGGCAGCCCTCGTGATCGAGAAGGCAATTTTCACCGGAGCCGTTGGCTGTGACTGTTCCAATGTCTTTTTGTGTTTCAGCGGTCCGCCTAGGGCCAATTGGACTGAGAGTGCTGCTTCGTCATGCGGATTGACTGTGAGGATGACGGCGCAGGATTGTAGTGCCAACTCGTTCAGCCCTTTGCTCCTGTAAATCTTGATTAAGGTCCGATGTGCGCGTAGGTTTTCCGGGCTCAACTTGACGGACTCTTCAAGAATGGTCTTGGCCTTTTCTGTCTGACCCATCTCATCGTAGGCACGCCCGAGCGAGACCATGGCGGTAATGAATCCAGGATACAGCTTCAGGCCGTCTTCGAGGATGCTTGCGGCGTCCTGCCACATGCCGACCTTTCCGTATTCTTCAGCCAAGGGCAGGAAAGCTTTGGAAGATGGATCTTTCGCTAACTGGGTAGCCAGTCGCGTGATCTCCCTGGCGCTCTCGGTGGTTTTTTGATCCTGAGCCATGGTGCCTGCTAGCGTCCTCCCGCAACTGGTTTGGAAGCCTGGTTCGACTCTCGGGCGCAGAGCAGTACGTGCGCCCGGTTTAGAATCGCGTCGGCGAGTGCTCGTTTGGGCATCAGTGGCAGCTCTGTCATGACTCCCTGCTTGTCGATGAGCAGGGCGGCATTCTGATCGCTGCCGAATCCCGCTCCCTCCGTCGTGACATCGTTTGCGACAATGAGATCGAGCCCTTTAGCCACCAGCTTGTCTTTCGCATGGGCGATTAGGTTGGTGGTTTCGGCGGCAAATCCGATGATGAGTTGTGTGGTCCGCTGGGCTGATAAAGAGGTCAGGATATCGCTGGTCGGTTCGAGGTCAAGTGTCTGTTCGGTTCGCCCCTGTTTCTTGATTTTTTGCGGGGCTGGGTGTTTGGGCCGGAAATCTGCTACGGCGGCTGCCATGATGACCACGGTTGACCAGGCCAGGCGCGTCGATAGGGCCTTTTGCATGTCCTCCGCCGTCTCGACCGGAACGACCTCGACGCCTTTCGGCGTCGGCAAGGCCGTGGGACCGCTGACGAGCACGACTTGGGCTCCCCTCGCCTGTGCGGCTTCGGCGATGGCATAACCCATTTTTCCGGAGGAGCGATTAGAAATGAACCGCACCGGATCGATCGGTTCTTGTGTTGGGCCTGCCGAAACCAGGACGCGGTGCCCGTGCCAATCGCATTGGGGTGCCAGCGCTGCGTGAAGGGCCGCCAATATCCTGCTCTCCTCTGCCAAGCGGCCTTGGCCGATCCGTCCCGAGGCGAGCGGGCCATCTTCGGGGTCCACGACCATCGTTCCCCTTGCGCGCAAAGTCCGTACGTGCTCTGTGACCGATGGATGCGTCCACATGCCCCCGTCCATGGCCGGGGCCAGAATCAGCGGGCACTGTGCCGTGAGAAGCATGGTCGAGAGCAAATCATCACCCAGCCCGAGTGCTGATTTTGCGAGGCAATTCGCCGTGGCCGGCGCAATCACAATGGCATCCGCCTGTTCGGGCAGCGACAAGTGTTTCATCTCCTGATGCGCCTCGAACGTATCCATGGAAACGGGATAGCCGGAGAGCACTTCAAACGTCAGCGGGGTGACGAACTTCGTGGCCGCTTGCGTCATGACGACCTGGACGGTTGCGCTTTCGCGGAGCAAGGTTCTGAGCAACGAAACAGCCTTGTACGCTGCAATGCTGCCGGTCACGCCGAGCACGATCCGTTTTCCGATCAACGTCGGCCCTATGGAGCCGGAGATGTCCACCAAATTACTCCTCGCTCTCACCCACTGCCGGCTTGGGGGTGTCGTCGACATAGACGCTCAATTCTTTTTTGATTTCTTTCGCATCGTCGCCGGTCATCATGGCGATGCGCTCCATTTCACCTTCCTTGCCGCGCTTCGCTTCCTTCATCGCGTTTCGCGCGTCCTCGCCAACGAGATATTTCGTTTGTCCACGGAGGACTTCGTCGAGGGCGATGGTCGTTTCTTTGGTGAAGCGCGAGGCGCCGTGCCGTGATCCTTGCAGAATGTGCTTCGCCCGCTGGCCTGCGATGATCGCCAGCCGGTGGCGTGAGTCAAATTCACCAGGTGCGTATTGCGGTAAGAGTCTCAACATGTCGATCATGGATGCGGTACTCCTTTGTGTGAGAAAAGATCGTTGCGATCTCAGGATTTCTGTTCGTCGTCAAGAATGAAATTACTTTCGAGCCACGTCATGTTCAATCGTTTCGTCTTTAAACGTTCCGACCAAAATATGCTTTCGAGATCGCGAAGCGACCGGCTGAGATCGTCGTTCCGGACGATGTAGGCGTACTCCCGATAACTCCAGACCTCTTCTTTCACTTTGTGCAAACGACGCTGAATCTCTTCCGGTGTGTCAGAGGCTCTGGTTTGGAGGCGGGAGCGGAGCACGGCCATCGAGGGGGGCAAAATGAAGATCGAGACCGAGTCCTCGAATCGTTTTTTGACCTGCATGGCCCCTTGCACGTCGATCTCCAGCAGGACGTCGATCCCCTGATCGATCTTTTCTGTCAGCGATTTCCATGGTGTCCCGTAGAGGTTCCCGTACACCCTGGCCCACTCGACGAACTCATTGCGATCGATCATCTCCTGGAACAGCTGCTCGTCGACAAAATAGTATTCCCGCCCATCCTCTTCGCCCGGTCGAGGTTTCCTTGTCGTGTAGGATACGGAGTGCCAGAGATCGGGCAGATTGGTCGTGAGTTGCTTGCAGAGTGTCGTTTTCCCTGTTCCGGATGGCGCGGAAATAATGAAGAGGATCCCCCGGCGATCCATCGAGGATCGCGGATGTCCTGATACCGGCGCCGTGGAACTTGTCGTGGTGCTTGAGCTCATTCGACGTTTTGGACCTGTTCGCGGATGCGTTCGAGTTCGGCCTTCATCCGTATCACCTGACCGGCGATTTCTGCATCGTTGGCTTTGGAGCCGATGGTGTTCACTTCCCGCCCGATTTCCTGGAGCAAGAAGTCGAGTGTTTTGCCCACAGATTCTGCACGGTTGAGCGTCTGCTCAAACTGTATCATATGCGAGTCCAATCTGACTATTTCTTCCGTAATGTCGCCACGATCCGCGTACACCGCCAATTCCTGATAGAGCCGGGGGAGATCGGGGATTTCCGATCCCATGAGCTTCTCCACGCGGGTCTTCATGCGGTCAAACGCTTCCTGGGCCAGCTGAGGGGTGCGTGCTGCGACCAGCTCTTTGTGTCCCCGGATGGTCTGAATCCGTGCTCTCATATCCTCTGCCAGGGCCTTCCCTTCGTTCGTGCGCATGTCCTCAAGATCCTTGAGCGCTTTGGTCGTCAATTGCTGCACGACCTTCGCCAGTTTCGGGTCCTCCGTTGGTTGATCCGATACCGACACCACGTCACGGAGCCCAGCGATGAGCGCCAGATCAATGGACCCGCTCAGCTTGAGGGATTTCTTGAGAGTGAGGAAGGCCTGATGGTACTGCTTTGCGAGTGCCTGGTCAAGGTTGACGCTTCCGGCGCGGCCTTTGCCGGCCTGGACTGTCACCGTGATGTCGACGCGGCCACGGGTGCAGCGTTGCTGGATGGCTTTTTTGAAAGAATCTTCCAGGTGACTCAAGGGCCGGGGAAGGCGGCAGGCGATTTCAAGGAACCGATGGTTGACAGAGCGCATCTCGACTGTGACGGACCCGTCTTGCCAAGGAGCCTGCCGACGACCAAATCCGGTCATGCTATGAATCATGTTGAGGGCCTTTCTCTTTCCATGGGCAGTGTCGGTAGATTGGACATGTGCGGCACTGGGGTTTTCTCGCGAGACAGATGTAGCGGCCGTGTAACAGCAAGCGCTGCGAGACGGCTGTCCACTGGGACTTTGGCGTAAGCTGCTGCAAGTCTCGCTCGACTAGATCTGGATTGTCGGATTTGGTTAGACCGAGCCGCTTGGCCACGCGTTTCACATGGGTATCGACGACGATGCCAGGCTGGCCGAAAGCGTTTCCGAGAATGACATTCGCAGTTTTTCTGCCGACACCTGGCAGGGTGATCAATTCCTCCATCGTCTGCGGAACTCGCTCGCTGAAACGTTCGGTCACGGCCTTACCGCAGCCCATCAAATGTTTGGCTTTACTTTTAAAGAAGCCGGTCGAGCGAATGAGCTGCTCGAGTTCCGACGGATTGGCTGCTGCCAGTTCTGCCGGTCCCGGATAGCGGCGAAAAAGTGTGGGGGTGACCTGGTTGACTCGCTGGTCGGAGCATTGCGCGGAGAGAATCGTGGCTACGAGCAACTCCCAAGGGGAACGGTGGTCGAGTTCCATCTTCGGGGTTGGCATCGAGCGCTGGAGTGTCTTGGCAATGGCCCTGAGACGTTCGTGACGGTCCAACGTGGGTAAAGATTTCGTAGTCATGGCTGGTACAACGACATGCGATTTTGGAGCGAGTTAGGGCCGAGATGCAAGCGGGACAGGGGGCGTGGATTTCTTGGAGGAGCCGTCCTCCGGGACGAGCACGGCCAGCCGTTCTTCCAGCTGCTGAATCAGGGGACGTAAGGTCTCCGGATGCAGTGCCGAAATCCCGATCGCTCCGTAGCGTTGACAGAGCACCTCCGCTTGTCCAGCCGG
>JBEGVJ010000112.1:0-7014 GCA_041178465.1 Nitrospirota bacterium | reverse complement strand
GCCACCTTGCAGGCGGCAGTGGTGGGGACTCCCATGGTGTTGCTGTATAAGACCTCGCCGGTGACGTATCGGCTGGCTCGCTGGCTGATCAATGTGAAATGGATCGGACTCGTCAATCTGGTGGCCGGCCGATCGGTCGTGCCGGAACTGATTCAGGATGAGGCGACGGCTGAGCGGTTGTGTCAGGAGGCCCTGCGTCTTTTGCGCGATCCGTCGGCCTATCATGAAATGAAAGAAGGGCTGCTGCAGGTTCGGCAATCATTGGGGGAACCCGGTGCTTCCCGCCGAGCTGCGCAGGTGGCACTGTCAGAATGTCGACGCTAGACCGCTTGACACGATTGGTCCGCTACCTGAGGCCCTATCAGGCTCGGTTGGGGGCAGCGTTCGTCTGCTCGGGGTTGGTGGCGGCATTTTCCGGCGCCTACGCCTGGCTTATCAAGCCGGTCCTCGACGAAATTTTCATCAACAAGAACGAAAGCCTCCTGATCGTCCTCCCGCTTGTCCTCTTCGCCGTGTCGGTGTGCAAGAGCATCTTCAACTACGGGCAAAACTATCTTATGAGTTACGTCGGAAATCAGGTGATTACCGACGTGCGGCAGGAGTTGTTCGGGAAACTCATCCGGCTGCCCGTTCCCTATCACGATGTGAATACGTCAGGGCGGTTGGTATCCCGGGTGGTGAATGACGTTTCGATGATGGCCAATGCGGTGGCGGGGGTCCTGAAAGATATTTTCCAGCAGGGCCTCACATTTCTGGTGATGATGGGCGTCGTCTTCTATCAGAATTGGCAGCTGGCCGGTCTCTCGGTCATTGTTATTCCCCTGTCCGTGTTTACGATGGTGCGGATGGGGAAACGGCTGCGGGCCTTGGCGGCAAGCGGCCAGGAGCGGATGGGGGATATGGCCTCCACCCTTCAGGAAACGTTATCCGGCATCCGCATGGTGAAGGCTTATGGGCGGGAAGAGACAGAGGAGGCGCGATTTCAGCAGAGCAACCGTGCGTTTCTCAGTACGACGATGAAAGCGATTCAGGTCTCCTCCCTCGGGTCCTCACACATGGAAGTGATCGGTGTGGTGGGGGTTGCGGCGATTATTTGGTATGGCGGCTTTCTCGTGATCAAGGGCTCCATGACGCCGGGGGAGTTCTTCTCGTTTTTGACGGCGATGTTCATGGCCTATACGCCGATTCGCAAGCTGTCTGGTTCCAATAATGCGATTCAGCAGGCGCTGGCTGCGGCAGAACGAGTCTTTAATGTTTTGGATCTTAAGACCGAGCAGGATGCGGATCGTGGCCGGTTGGAGCTGCCGCGGGTGGCGCAGTCGGTGACGTTTGAGGACGTGACATTTCATTATGAGAGCCAGGAGGTGCCGGCGCTCAATGACATCAACCTGACGATTCGTGCCGGAGAAATGGTGGCCCTCGTGGGCAGCAGTGGAAGTGGAAAGACCACGCTGGTCAATCTGATTCCGCGTTTTTACGAGCCGACGGCTGGCCGTATTCTCATCGACGGGGTCGATATTCAGTCGTACAGCCTCCGTTCACTCCGAGCGCAGATCGGCATGGTGTCGCAAGATGTGGTCCTGTTCGACGACAGCATTCGCAACAACATCGCTTTTGGACGGGAGGACGCGACCGATGAAGAGATTATTCAGGCGGCACGATTGGCCTATGCCCATGATTTTGTCGAGCGCCTTCCGCAGGGATACCAGACGGTCGTGGGAGAGAAAGGGGTGAAACTCTCCGGCGGGGAGCGGCAGCGCTTGGCCATTGCCCGCGCGATCTTGCGCGATCCCCCCTTGCTCATCCTCGATGAAGCCACGTCGGCGTTGGACACCGAGTCCGAGCGGGTCGTTCAGCTGGCGCTCGCCAACTTGATGAAGAATCGGACGACCGTCGTCATTGCCCATCGGCTTTCTACGATTCAACGGGCCGACCGAATCATGGTTCTGGCCCGGGGTTCGATCGTCGAAGTGGGGACGCATGACGAGTTGCTTCGCCGCGGTGGACAGTATCAGCGGCTCCATGCGATGCAGTTTCAGGATGTGCCTGAGGCGTAAAATGGAAGTGATGGGTGATTGGTGATGCGTGATGAGGGGCGAGCGGGAGTGAGCGTGAAGAAGCGAGTCGAGACGTGGCTGAAGCTCTCGGTGCTCCCTCCGATCGGGGGTGCGGTGATTCGAGGGCTTGGCCGGACGATGACGATCGATTCGCAGGGCTACGAGCCGGTGGATGCCCTGTATCGCCAAGGGGGGCATATCATTCTCTCGTTCTGGCATGCGCAGCAGCTCATGGTCGCGCTAGAGCTGGAACGTCGTGGGATTGAGGTTAACGTGTTGATCAGCCAACACCAGGACGGCGAGATCATCGCGCGCATCATCTCTCGGTTCGGCCATCGGGCGGTCCGCGGGTCGAGCACCAGAGGCGGGGCGCTGGCACTACGAGAATTAATCCGTCTCGGGCGATCCGGTGCGGATCTGGTGGTGACGCCGGATGGACCTAAGGGGCCTCGCCAGGTGGCGAAGCTCGGAGTGGTGCAGTTGGCGAAAGCCACCGGCCTTCCGATTGTGCCGTTGGCCTTTTGCTGCTCAAAAAAAAACTCTTCGCGAGCTGGGATCGGTTCATGGTCCCGTATCCATGGTCCCGCGGCCTCTATCTCTGGGGCGCCCCCATCTGGGTTCCGCGCGATGCCGATGAGCAGGCGCTGGAATCGGCACGCCTGGAGCTTGAGACGGTCCTGAATCGACTGACAGACCAGGCGGAGAAGGCCGTAGGCAGGCGAGATGGGCTGAGCGGGCGAGAAAGGCGCGACACTCGGAATTAGGGGTTGCCCGTTGCGCTTCACGCGCCCTGATCCATAGGCTGACCGCTGATAGCTCATCATATGTGGCGTCTCCTCTATAACATTGTGCTTCTGATCCTGTTGCCGATCATTCTGGCGGTTTTGCTGGCTAAGCAACGGTGCCGCCGCGGATTGCTTCAGCGGCTCGGACTAAAGAATAGTCTGTTCAGTCTATCTGGTCTGTCTAGTCTATCTCGTCGACCAGATAAACCAAACGAACCAGACAGACCGGATAGACCAGATAGACCAGTGATTTGGGTCCACGCTGTCTCTCTCGGGGAAGTGGTGGCGGTGACACCGCTTGTCAAGGAGTTGCATCGCCGTCACCCTGAGTGCCGTCTGGTGGTCTCGACGGTGACCGAGACCGGACGGGAAGCCGTCGAGCAACGGTTGGCCGGGGTGGCAGACCATTGTTACGCACCGCTCGATTTTCCCTGGGTCGTCTCCCGCTTCATCGAACGACTGCGCCCCAGCCTCTATCTGTTCGTCGAGACCGAACTGTGGCCGAATCTTTTGTGGCATCTGCGTCGTCGCGGAGTGCCGACGATCCTCGTGAATGGTCGGCTCTCAACCAGGTCCTTTGCGCGGCAGCAGTGGGCGCCTGTGCGATCGTTCTATCGGACGATGTTGCAGACGCTGAGCCTCTGCTTGATGCAATCGGATCGTGACGTCGATCGTATTGTCGCGTTGGGGGCGGAGGTTTCGCGAGTCAGGCGGACGGGCAATATCAAGTTCGATCAACCGATACCGGCAGCTATGGAGGGGGCGGCAATGAGGGGCCGTCTTGGTCTTCAGGAGATGGAGCGGCTCTTTGTTGCAGGCAGTACCCATCCCGGAGAAGAAGAGATCCTCGTGGAATGTTATCGGGCGCTTTTGGCTCGCTGCTCCTCAGTGGTTTTGTTGATGGCGCCTCGACATATCGAACGAGCAGAATCGGTGGAGACGATGGTTCGGGCTCGCGGGTTTGTCGTGCAGCGATGCAGTACAATCGGGCAAGCCGACGCGCAACGGTTTGCCGGTCCCCGTGTGTTGGTGCTCGATTCCAGAGGCGAATTGGCGGGGATCTACCGGGAAGCAGCAGTCGCGTTCGTCGGAGGCACACTCGTTCCGGTTGGCGGACATAATTTGCTGGAGCCGGCTCAGTGGGCGAAGCCGGTGTTGTTCGGTCCCTATACAGATCACTGTGCGGAGATTGCAGACCTCTTGATTCAAGCGGGAGGTGGCCGCCGCGTTCTTCAGGCGGAGGACCTCACCCGACAAGTCATTGGCCTTTTTTGTGACGAAGAGGAACGGGAGCGGATGGGCCGGTCGGCTCGCCGGGTGCTCGAACAGAATCAAGGAGCCTTGCAGCAGACGCTGGAAGCCATCGACGAACTGCTGACGCCGCAGCTCAGGTAGAGAGGCTGAAGGCGTTTAGGCTGAAGGCCGTTAGCCATCAGTCTTTAGCCTTCTGTCTTCAGTCTAAAGGTCTGAGTAGATGTTGAATCCCGGGACAAAGGTCAGATGGTGGCTGCTGTGGGCCTCAATCCCTTATGGGATGGTTGCGCGGTTTCGCGCGCTCCTGTACTACTGGGGCTGGTTTGCTCAGCGGAGATTGCCGGTTCCTGTGCTGAGTGTCGGGAATCTCACGCTGGGAGGGACGGGGAAAACACCGGTCGTCATCTTGCTCGCCGATTGGCTCCTCGCACAGGGGAAGCGGGTGGCGATTCTTAGCCGGGGCTATCGACGGACAAGCACGGATCCGTACCTGTTGGTGTCGAATGGCGAACGCGTGTTGGTCGGCCCTGACGAGGCAGGCGATGAGCCATTCTTAATGGCGCAACGTTGTCCCAGGGCGATCGTGGCCGTTGGCGCCGATCGGTATGAGCTTGGATACTGGGTCTTGGATCGATTCCCGATCGATTGTGTGATCCTTGACGATGGATTTCAGCATCTGGGGCTCTATCGCGACGTGAACCTCCTGCTGGTTGATGCCACGGATGCGGAGGGACTCGCGGCCTTGGTGCCGGCCGGCCGACTCAGGGAACCGCTTCAAGCGGCGGCGCGCGCGACCGCGATTGTGGTTACAAGAGCGGAGGTGCCGGCTCAGGTGGCAGAGGTTTGTCGCAAGTTTCAGACCTCGCTCGGTCCGATGCCGGACCCCATCCAAGTGGTTTTTCGTCCGGAGAGTCTCGTATCGGTGGTGACCGGATCGACGCAGCCACTCTCCTGGTCTAAAGGAAAAACGGCATTGCTCTGTAGCGGAGTGGGGCATGCAGGATCGTTTCGCTCCCTCGTTGAGACCATAGGGATCAGGGTTTTGGATGAAGTGGCCTATGGCGATCATCATGCCTATACGAGTCAGGATATCGAGCGGCTGCGAGCCAGAGCGATTGAGCTTCAGGCTGAGCTGGTCGTGACGACGGAGAAAGATGCCTGCAAATTGTCATCGCTGCTCCAACCCACCGATAACTGGTGGGCAGTTAGACTGACCACTAAGGTGACAGTGGGGGAAGATCGATTGCGGCGGTTGGTTTTTGGCAGGCTGAAGGTTGAAGGCTGAAGTTTTTGGAGAACCGTGGATAGAACAACCATCAAACGAATTCTGGTGCGTGGACCCAACTGGCTTGGCGATGCGGCGATGTGTGAGCCGGCACTCCGTGGATTGCGGAGTCTGTTTCCCGATGCGCAGATTGCGTTGTTGGTCAAACCGGGCGTGGCCGATCTGTTTGCGGGCCATCCGGCCGTAACGCGCGTGCTGACGTACGATACCAAAGGACGTCATGCGGGGCTTTCCGGCAAGTGGGCGCTGGCAGGGCAGTTGCGGAGGCAAGGCTTCGACCTGGCGGTCTTGTTTCAGAATGCGTTCGAAGCGGCCTTTCTGGCGTTCTTGGCCGGTGTGCCCCGGCGCTATGGGTATGCGACAGACGGACGAAGTCTATTGTTGTCCGATCCGGTCCCTGCGCCGGATCGGCGCGCGCTCGTCCATCAAACCCGCTACTATTGGGATCTATTGAAGCCATTGGGCCTCACGGGCGATCCATCGGCACCGGAATTTGCCGTCTTTCCTGAGGAGGAAGAGGCGATGGCTAGGCGATTTGCCCAGGGCGGGTTGACTGCCATGGATGTCGTTGTCGGGATCAATCCCGGCTCGACGTATGGCGGGGCTAAACGGTGGTTGCCTGAACGGTTTGCCGAAGTCACGGAACGGCTCTGCCGCACGATGCGTACATCTCGCCAACAATCAGTCAGCGTGGTCATTTTGGGCGCCAAGGGGGAAGAGGCGTTGGGGCAGGAAATTGCTGGGCGTCTGTCCTCCCGCTCCCTGGTCCTGTCCGGAGCGACGACGATTCGTGAATTGATGACGGCAGTCAAGCGGTGCACGGTGCTTCTCACGAACGATACAGGGCCCATGCACATCGCCTCTGCGCTTCAGGTGCCGGTCGTGGCGATTTTCGGGCCGACGGATTGGCGCACCACGTCGCCCTTCGGGAGTGCCCATGCCATTGTGCGGCATCCGGTCGATTGCGCTCCCTGCCTGTTGCGTGAATGTCCCATCGACCATCGCTGCATGACAGGGGTGACGGTCGATCAGGTATATGAGGCGGCGATCAAGCAGCTTGGGGGGCAAGGGGCAAGGGGCGAGGGGCGAGAAGATTCGCAGGCCAACCTCTCGCCTCGTCCCTCTCGCCCCGTGCCTCCAGCGGGGCTTGCCCCGCTGGAGGGTGTCACCGTCTTTTTGGATCGAGATGGAACATTGAACTACGATCCGGGCTATCTGAGCGTCGCCGCCGACGTGAAGCTGTTGGCGGGGGTCGGGCCAGCCCTGGCGCGCTTGAAACGGGCGGGGGCGAGATTAGTGGTTGTGACGAACCAATCCGGTGTCGGCCGCGGAATCTTTACCCTCAAGGATCTAGACGCGGTCCATGCCAGATTGGAAGATCTGTTGGGGCAGGAAGCTGTGGCGCTCGACGCGATCTATTTCTGTCCCCATCACCCTGACGATGGCTGCCGCTGTCGAAAACCGGAGGTTGGAATGGTGGAGCGGGCTGTGTCAGAGCTGCAATTGGATCTCCGGCGTTCCTACTTGATCGGCGATCACGTGCGCGATATGCAGTTGGCCAATAGGGTAGGTGCCAAGTCCATCCTTCTCACCACCGCGCTGGTGGACGAGCAGGCGTTGGAGATGCTCAAGG
>JBEGVJ010000111.1:0-5311 GCA_041178465.1 Nitrospirota bacterium | reverse complement strand
GGTACGAGGACCGGTTGCGCGAAGAGGGGAGTTGCGACAATGACCGGTTGGTCCGCATGAATCGCGTCAATCCCAAGTATGTGCTCCGCAACTATCTGGCGCAGACAGCCATCGAGAAGGCGCAACAGAAGGATTTCTCCGAGATCGATCGTCTTCTGACCCTGTTGCACAACCCGTACAGTGATCAGCCCGGCATGGAGTCCTACGCGGCTCCGCCTCCCAACTGGGGCAAGCATTTATCGGTCAGCTGTTCCTCGTAGCAGGCTGTTGATAAAGGCCGCCAGCGGCGTTCTCGCGGCGCAAAGAGGCTCAACGTACTGCAAAGAGTACGCTTCGCCTCTTCGCTTGCTGCGGCCTTGCTGGACGACCTTTCTGAACAGCCTGCGACTGCGTCTGAGAGTGTCCAGACTATTCGGGTATGTGCATCCCGCAGCGGACTGATCGTGTATCAACAACCTGCCAGCTCCTTGGAGTTTCCCTCATTAATTATTTGTTGTAGAGTGGCGCGACGTCCCGGCGGACTTTTTCAGCATCCTGCTAGCGAGAGTCCTGGCTCGCACAACGACTAATCACAGAACCCGGGTTTCTCTATGGCAAAAGGACGTAGCGATTCGAAACTAGCAGTGGCGGGAGCGCTCACGCTCGTGCTGGCCATTGCCGGTGTGTTGCTGGTGAAAGAACCGTTGCGTAGCTCGCGGCCGGTCGGCACCGGGCTGGAGATGAAGCACACGACCGGCGAACAGTTGGTCCGCGCGCGGCTGTGGGAAGATCCGGTGGCAGCCGTGCAGCGGGGCATACAAGAGGCCGGACCGACCGGCGCGACAGCCGGACCGGAGCCAACCATTGTCCAACGGCTCGGACCGCTCAGACAGGCTCTTGCCGAGCGTGTCAGGAGTGGACAACGCGTTACCGTTCTCCTGGCGACGACGAGCGGGGGGCCTTACGTTGAAAGCACCGAGTCGCGCATCCGTGACCGCTACGCGATCGGCACCGCGCTCGGTGTCGCCTGCTATGTGCCGGAAGACGAGGGGCACCTCTCCTTCGTGGAATGGGAACCGCAAGGGGCCGTCCAAGCGCTGCCCTATGAATGGTATCGCCTCAGAAAAACCCGCGTCTGCGGAGAAGAAGGATCGCAGGCCTCCAGCATCCTTGTCGTCTGGCTGCCGGACGAAGCCCTCAGCCGGGGGTTCCTGGCGACCCTGACGTCGCTCTCCCAGGCCCTGGTCTGCCAGGAGATCCGACAGAAGCACGAATGTCTCCTGACCGACGACAAGCGCCAGCTGGTTCGATTGAATCCCGCGGCCCAGCAGGCGGTCACGTTCAAGATCCTGGGGCCTCGCAGCTCCTCGGCCTTTCGCGCGCTCTTGCAGGAAGCCGGGGACTTGTATGGCGGTCTGCCAGAGGGGATTGCCGTCTGGCCGAATGCCGACGGCGCGATCGAGTTGTATTCGCCTTGGACGAGCGCCATGAAGGGGCTGCTTGCCTACGGGCTCAAGAAAGAAGGCGGCAAGGGCGAAACCTGCACGGCTTATGAGGCTTGCGAGCAGGAGTTTTACCGTCGGCTGGCTACGGCGAACGTTCGGCTCGTCTACGATGTCGGGTCGGACGATCGGCTCTTCGGGGCGCTGGTCGAGGAGTTAGAGCGTCGACAGGTGCGGCTCGGCTGGGACGCCGTCATCCTCATCGGCGAATGGGATTCATTTTACGGACGGGCCCTGCCTATCGAGTTTCGCGCGGCGGCTTGTGCGAAGGTGGCGACCTTCTCGGACGCCGATTTGAAACAGATTCTCGTTCCGGCGACCGTCAAATCCTGGTGTCCGACCGTCGCGCGCGCCATCGATCTACAGATTCAACGCCCCGCCGACTACGAATCGCTCACGCTCAACGTGTTTCGCTACAGTTATCTCAGCGGACTCGACGGGGAAGTGCCGGGCGACGATAGTGTGAAAGCCGGGCGGGGGGGAAAGCCGAAGGCCGGGGACCAGCTCAAAGACGGCCAGCAAGACCGTCCGGAAGGAACCGGTCAACTCGACTACGTGCGGGCGCTCGTGGAGCGCATTCACGCTGAAGGGGAAGGTGCGCGCGCCATCGGCATTCTGGGCACGGACCCCTACGATGCCTTGCTCATTATCAAGGCGCTCAGGCCTGCGTTTCCCCACGCCATTTTCTTTACCGTCGATCTCGATGCGCGCCATCTCCACCCGAGCGAATACAAAGCTACGCGCAATATGGTGATCGCCTCTCCCTTCGGCCTGCAACTGGACGGGGGGCTCCAACGCGACGTCCCGCCTTTTCGCAGCAGCTATCAGACATCGGCGTACCTGGCCGTTCTCCAAGCGGTCCAATTTGTCGTCTGTCGACCGGACGGTCACCAGCCAGCGGCGGCCAGGCCCTGCACGTCGGGCTATCATGTCGAGCTGACGCCGGAAGACCGCATCTACGGTGCAGGATCTCATCCCAGGATTTTCGAGGTGGGACGTACCGGCGCGGTGGACTTGAGCCCGGTGGACAAGGAGGGGGTGCGAACGGTCCATCCTCTGAGGCAGGACCTCGGCCATACGGATGGACAGGGACCCTTGAAGCAGGGGGTCGGGTTCGACAATACCGCAGTCGCGGCGGCGCTGGTCGTCGCGCTGCTGATCGCGACCGTCATGGCCTGGAGCAATCAACGGCTATGGCTGTGGGTGTTGCGGAATCCCCGTCTGCTGGCGGTTATGGCCATCCTCGGGGTGGCTTCATTTGCGGCGTTCGTCGCCCTCGACGGCGCGGCGGCGCTGCTGGCCAACCATGACGAAGGGGAGCCTTTTTCTTGGACCGCCGGGGTCAGCGTCTGGCCGAGCGAGCTCCTCCGCGTTTTCGTCGCGATCCTGTGTGTTGCGCTGCTGGGGAAGGGCCTGCGCGACCTGGCCAAGAACAGCGACTCCATTACCGAAGATTTTTTATTCGAGGACCATTCAGGCCGCCGCCGGTTGTCACCCCGGACGTTCTGGACCAACTTGCAGCGGGTCTACCATCCGGCTGCGACCAGGGCGGCGACGACTGTGGATCAGGCCTGGTCGTGGTATCGCGAGGCGGGCAAACCGTCGCAGCGAGTGGCGCGGACCGTCCTCCTGTTCCTGTTGTATCTCGCGATCATGTGGCCGTTGCAATATTGGGTCTTCGACGAGGAAATGATCCATCCCTGCCGCGGCCGATTGAGTTGCGCCGTCGATTGGGTCATGGCGCTGAGCAGCGTGGGGTTGGTCGTGCTGCTTAATCTGGCGGTGTTCGATGCGGTCATGCTGTGCCGGCGGTGGATCGGCTGGCTGGCCTCCTCGACCGGCGGCTGGTCCGATCAAGTCCAAGAAGAATATCTCCGGGAGTACGGCCTGGGCCAGGCCCAGAAAGCCGAGTTTGAAAAGCTGAAATACTTGGCCGTAATCGATCTCATCGCCCAGCGGACCGAAGTCGTGAATCGCCTGATTCGGTATCCGTTCATCGCCTTGTTGATTCTGATCGCCGCGCGGAACGACTATTTCGATATCTGGAACTACCCTCTCTTGTTGATTCTCTCCTGGTCGTTGAACATTGTGTTGGCGCTGATGGGCGCGTTTCTGCTGTACCAATCGGCCAGCAAAGCGAAGGCCGCCATGCTGGCCGGGCTCAGCCGCCAGATGGTCCAGGCTTTGGGGACCGGCAAGGATCACGAAGTCCGGGTCAAGCAGATCCAGTACGTCATCGACGAAGTGGAAGCCAACGAGCAGGGCGCGTTCGTGCCGCTCTACCAGCAGCCGGTGATCGAATCGTCGCTCTACGGCGTCGTCGCATTGCTGCAATATTTGTATATGAGATAACGGACGGCTCATGCGCGAAGAACACATAGGCGGTCTGCGGACGCGGATCACGGGCGGCACGGATGGAAAGGGTGGAGGGCGCGGTCCTCTCGTCCTGCTCCTGCACGGTTTCGGCGCGCCGGGAGATGACCTCGTGCCGCTGGCCGACGCCTTGAACGTGCCGAATGGCACGAGGTTTGTGTTTCCTGAAGGCCCGCTCACGTTGAGTTTCGGGTCGGGGAACGCGCGGGCCTGGTGGATCATCGATATGGCGCGCATTGCATCGGATCGAGCGGCCGGCCGTGTGCGCGATCTCTCACAGGACATTCCAAAAGGCCTCGCGCCGGCGCGCGAGAACATGCTGGCGTTCCTCAAAGAGGTCGAACAAAAATTCGCTGCGGACCCGCGCAAGACGATCCTCGGGGGTTTTTCACAGGGCGCGATGCTGTCGTGCGATCTGATGCTCAGAACGACGCAGCTCTACGCGGGGCTGGTTCAACTGTCCGGCACGCTTCTCGCCAAACAGGAATGGACCCCGTTGCTCCAAAAGCGCAAAGGGTTGCCGGTCTTTCAAAGCCACGGGATGCAGGATGAGGTGTTGCCCTACGCGGGGGCGGAAGGGCTGCGAGACCAGCTGACTCACGCGGGACTCTCGGTCGAATGGCACAGTTTCCGTGGCGGCCATGAGATTCCGAGACCGGTTCTGCAACGGCTGGGGTTGTTCATCACCAAGGCGGTCAGTCACACATGACTCGTCCGCAACCGTTCGAACTCACCGCAGCCGACGGCAAATTGATCCGCGGCGATCGCTCGATCGGCCAGGATCGCCAGATTCTGTTCATCACCGGCTTCCTCTCGAAACGCTGGGGCAACAAGAGCAAAGCGCTCGCACAGTGGTGCGAGGAGATGGGCTGGGGATTCTGCTGTTATGATGTGCGGGGGTTCGGCGATTCAGAAGGTACATTCACCGACTATACGTTGTCCGATTGGATCAAGGATGCGCAAGCGGTGCTCGGGCTCATCACGAGCGGTCCGCCTGTCACCGTCGCCGGCAATTCGCTTGGCGGCTGGATCGCCTGGCTCATGGCGCAAGAGTTTCGAGAAATTGAGCGGCTGGTTCTTGTCGCCCCCGCGTTCAACATGATGGGCGTGCGGGCGAGGTCCATTTCCGAGGAGCGGCAGCATGCCTGGCACACGGCCGGCTGGATGCCCTGGGATGACGAGCCGGCGCATCGTAATTTTCCCATTGCCTGGAAGTGGGTCGAGGAGAGCGAGGCCTATTGGAAGACGAGTTTCGACCGGCTGCGGCCTGTCGACACGGTTATTCTTCACGGTCAGCAGGACAGCGTGATTCTGCCGCAAGGCAGCAGTCAGTTCGTCGAGCAGTTGCGATCGCTCGCCCCCTCTTTTCCGGTCGAACTCCAACTGGTTCCGGGCGACCATCGCCTGAGCAGTCCCGAGCATCTGGATACATTTCGGCGTCTCGTGCTCGACACGCG
>JBEGVJ010000110.1:0-7406 GCA_041178465.1 Nitrospirota bacterium | reverse complement strand
CTCGCCGCAGTGGCCACAGAGGAAGTAACTCATGTTCTCCACAATGCCAAGGAGCGGCACGTTGACCTTTTGGAACATCATCATGCCCTTGCGCACATCGGCCAAGGCCACTTCTTGAGGGGTCGTGACGGTGATAGCGCCGGTGAGCGGGACCAATTGGGTGAGGGTGAGTTGTGCGTCTCCGGTGCCGGGCGGCAGATCGATGAGCAGGTAATCCAGCTCGCCCCAGAGCACGTCGCGGAAGAGTTGTTGAATGGCGGTGTGGACCATCGGACCGCGCCATACGACGGCGGTGTCTTCCGGGACGAAAAAGCCCATCGAGATCAATTTGACGCCGTGACTTTCGGCTGGAACGATCTTGCCGTCTTTCTGCTCCGGTTGTTTGGTCACACCCATCATCATGGGAATGTTGGGACCATAGATGTCCGCATCGAGCAGTCCGACCTTGGCGCCGGTTAAGGCAAGGGCCACGGCCAGATTGACGGAGACGGTGGATTTGCCGACGCCGCCTTTTCCGCTGCTGACGGCGATGACATATTTGACGCCGGGAATGAGGTTGTCTTTTCCGTGACCGGTTTGGGGCCCGGCTGGTTGTTCGTCTGCCATGGAGTGTGTCTCCCCCTACGTTCGCAATCAAATCGACTGGCTCTCGGGCCAGCGATTCCATCATAAGCGAAGGAGCTGGCGAAAGAAAATAGGCCTATTGCGCTATCGTCGATAGCGCAATAGGGGTACGGATCGTGGGTAGTGAAAGGATGCGGTGCGGAGGCTCTGTCGCGAACCGATCAGCCGACGGTGGGGTCGTTCCGTCGAAGATTGTGGGCCAACCCTAACAGCCAGAGGGTGTAAATGATCCACTTCGAGGGATCGAAATTGTACCACTTGGGTCCGTTGCGAAAGTCGCGCGCGTAGGTGTGGTGGAAATTGTGATAGCCCTCGCCGAAGCTGACGAAGGAGACGAGCCAGCTATCGCGGCTGCTGTCCTGTGTGCCATGCGGCTGGGTGCCAACCATGTGACAGAGTGAATTGATCGTGAAGGTGGAGTTCAGCACCATGAACATCCGGAAGAGACCGCCCAGGAGGAAGGCCGCGATGCCGCCTTGCAAGCCACCGTGCCAGACGCCCAGCACGAAGGGCAACAGAAGTCCCGTCACCACGATCGGCCAGTAGTAGCGATGTTGCCACATCACGACCGGATCGCGGCGCAGACGGATTTCGTATTTCTCGGTGCGATGGGGGGTGTTGTAAAAGAGCCAGCCGCAGTGGCTGTGCCAGAATCCCTTGGTGACGTTATAGGGATCTTCCTCTTGATCGGTCTTGGCATGATGGCGGATATGGTCTCCACCCCACTTGAGCGCGGAATTTTGCAGCGCCCAGCCACCGGCGACGAGGATCGAGGCCTTGACCCAGTCAGGGCATTCGAAGCTTTGATGTGAGACCAACCGATGATAGCCGACAGTGATGCCCATGCCCGTGACGATATACATCACCAACGACAGGACCCAGTCGAAGCGGCTGAAACCGTAGTAGTAACCATAGAGTGGGATGCCGATGACCGTCGCGGCGACGATGGCGCAAAACAACGCAAAGTTTAAGGGCACAAACACATCTTCAGTCGGGGGAGCGTCAGCAGTTGTATTGATCATTACTTCTCCTTCGGAAACGTATCTCTGGCTTCATCGGACTATCCGATGGGAAAGACAAAACACTAACAACAGCATACCGAACTTGCGCGAATGTTTCAACCGAAGGCGCTCGGTGTATACTGGCGTCGTCCCTTCGTCTCATTGAGAGTGGGGTGCCCATGTCGATCAATTCCTCTCCCCTTGAGTCTTCCGTTCACCGTATCGGTGAACAGCTCGCGCGTCTCTCTGCCGGTCGAACCCCCACGATTTTTGCGCGACATTGGTGGTCGTACCAGGCCTTGAATCTGGCCATGCAGGATCGTGCTTTCAAGACACAGCTGTTTCGATTCATCGATGTCCTGCCTTCTGTTGCAGACGACGAACAGATCGTTGCGCTGGCTCGCGAGTATTTGGGCGATGGGACGGTGCAATTGTTCGGCGCCCGATGGGGCCTCAAGGCTCTCGCTGCGACCAGTCTGGGAGCCAGGCTCAGTGGCAAAGCCATCAGAAGCCAGGTCGAGCAGATGGCGCGAAATTTTATTGCCGGCACGACGGTGGAGGACGCGGCGCCGGTGTTGGCGGATCTCTGGAAGAGTGGACGCGCCTGGTCAGTCGATTTGTTGGGTGAGGCGACCACCAGCGATCGTGAGGCCGATCGCTACCGCGATCGTTGCCTGGACGCCTTGACCCAGCTGGCGCGCGAGGCTGCTGTGTGGCCGTCCGCTTCTTTGCTGGAGCGGGATCATCTCGGGCCGATTCCACGCCTCCAGCTCTCGCTCAAAATATCCGCCCTCTCTCCGCACCTCGACCCGATCAATCCGGAAGGCAGTTACCAGTCTGTGGCGGCGCGGCTTCACCCCATCCTTGATCTGGCGATGCGTCTTCCCGCTTCGTTGATCTTCGACATGGAACAGGCCGAGACGAAAACGCTGTTGATCGATATCTTCACCAGGCTCTTCACAGAGCCGTCCTACAGGACCTATCCCCATGCGGGGCTCGCGTTGCAGGCCTACCATCGGGACACGGCAGGTGATATCGAAATCCTCCTGGCGTGGGTTCGCCGGCGCGGGGTGCCCATCACGATTCGATTGGTGAAAGGGGCCTATTGGGATTCGGACACCATCCGTTACCGGCAACGGGGCTGGCCTGTGCCGCTCTTTGAACAGAAGGCGGAGACGGATGCCAATTATGAAACGCTCGCGCGCCTCATCTTGTCTCAGTCGTCCCTGATTCGGCCGGCCTTAGGCACGCATAACCTCCGCACGCTGGCCTACATCGAGGCAGTGGCTGAGTCGCTCGGGCTCTCTCCCGAGACCTTGGAATATCAGATGATCTTTGGTATGGCCGAGCCATTTCAGCAGGCGGTCACCCAACATGGGCGTCGCTTGCGCCTCTATACCCCGGTGGGCGACTTGCTGCCTGGCATGGCCTATCTCGTGCGGCGACTGCTGGAGAATACCTCGAATGAATCATTCCTTCGCAAGGAGTACGTGGAGTCCCAGTCGTTGAGTACGTTGCTGGCTCCGCCTGCTCGTGAGGGATTGAGCCAGAAGCCGAGTCCCCTCCCCCAGGCTGCGGAAGTTCAAGCGTTTCGCAATGAACCGCAACGTGATTTTTCGCAAGCAGGCAACCGAACGGCGATGCAGCAGGCTGTAGCAACTGTCCGGTCGCAATTGGGCAAGCAGTGGACGTCGTCGTTTGGAGGGCTGAGTCTGACTGGACCGCTGATCGAGTCCCGCAACCCGGCTCGTCCTGATGAAGTTGTGGGCCGGTTAGCGAGTGCCAGTGTGGCGGATGTCGAACAGGCGGTGCGTGTTGCCGGCGAGGCCTGGAAGTCCTGGCGCGAGACTCCATCTGAACGACGAGCGGACATCGTATGTGCTGCGGCTGGGATCATGCGGACCAAGCACGATGAGTTGGCGGCCTGGGAGGTTGTGGAATGTGGTAAGACCTGGCGGGAGGCGGATGCAGACCTCGCAGAGGCGATCGACTTCTTGGAATTTTATGCCATGGATTGGCGCAGGCGCTCCCTCCCCCATCGGTTGGGCCAGGAGCCTGGCGAACTGAACCAACGCTTCTATCATCCTCGCGGCGTCACAGCCGTTATCGCCCCCTGGAATTTTCCGCTGGCGATTCCCACTGGTATGGTGTCGGCGGCGCTTGTCACCGGGAATCCCGTGCTCTTCAAACCCTCCGATCGCTCACCCATCATGGGGTATTGGCTCACCGAGATCTTGCGGGAAGCCGGTGTGCCGGAAGGGGTGCTCTCTTGTTTGCCTGGCGGGCCGGATATCGGACAAACATTGGTGCGGCATCCCGAGATCGCAACCATCGCCTTTACCGGTTCGAAGGATGTGGGGGTCGGCATCATCCGAGAAGCCGGCACTCTTCTGCCGGGGCAGCAGACGGTCAAGCGGGTGCTGGCGGAGATGGGCGGAAAAAACGCCATCATCGTGGATGAGACGGCAGATCTGGATGATGCAATTGCCGGAGTGATTGCATCGTTCACCGGCTATGCGGGGCAGAAATGTTCCGCCTGTTCGCGGGCAATCGTGCATGTTGCGATCTACGATAGTTTCCTGAATCGCCTCAAAGATGCGGTGCTAAGTCTGCGGGTTGGAAATCCTGAAGAGCCTGGCACGCAGGTCGGGCCGGTGATCGATAGGCGCGCGCAGGCGACGATTCGGGAATACATCGAGATCGGAAAGAAGGAAGCTCGCCTGTTGGTGGAAATGACTGTGACGGGACCAGGGTGGTATGTCGGGCCAACAGTTTTTGCCGATGTCGCGCCGACAGATCGAATAGCCCAGGAGGAAATATTTGGACCGGTGCTTGCGGTGATGAAGGCATCCTCGTTTCAGGACGCGCTGACCCTGGCGAATTCGACTGCCTATGCACTTACTGGTGGGGTCTACTCACGCAGCCCCGTCAATCTAGAGCTGGCCACGCAACGATTTGATGTGGGGAATCTCTATCTGAATCGCCCGATCACCGGTGCGTTAGTCGGCCGCCAGCCCTTTGGCGGCCATCGACTCTCCGGAGTCGGAGCGAAGGCGGGCGGTGACGAATATCTGACGCAATTCGTGCTCACCCGCGTGGTGAGCGAACAGACCCTCCGCCGAGGATTCGCGCCGCCCGATTGAGGCTTTTGGTGGTTTGATCTCGTATGACTCCAGCTCTTCCATGATATCTGTGATCAGGCCGCGGTCTGTCAACGGCGAGAGTTCCTGCCGCTCCACATACTTGACCAACCCGACGCCCTTCACAAACCAGGCCGTCATCACATCGGTGCCATGGGCGGTCTTCTTCGTGCCGGAGAGATGAATCTGCATGTGCATGCGCGCTTGCACCTTCACCGCATCGCTGAATGTACCGGCTGGTACGGTCACCGATTCCTCTCCCACCACCGTAGAGTCGCCCTGCACATCGACCGTTTCGTTTTCGCCGTCGCGATCCATATCGGTGCCGAAGTCCAGTCCCTTGCGGTTGAGTTGCTGGAACGAGGTCGAGACCTTCAAGGGAAAACGCACGATCTGGTAGGGCACGAGCTGTTTTTCCAATGGCGTGCCTGGTTCAGAACCGTAATAGACGATGCCGACGCTATCGCGACGGTAGAAGCTGTCCGATGGGCCATGGTTGCCGGGGTTGGTATCGTGGAACACCGTGACGGTCATGCCCTTGATGGTTTTCGTGCCGGTCACCGAGGACACATTCGAGAAAAATTTATGTTCGATCGTTTGGAGCGGGCCTTCAGTAATCTGGCCGCGATAGTGCCATTCGTTTCCGATCTGATCGGGAAAGTAGTCGGAGGACTGGGCAATGATGCCAGCCTCTTCCGCTGCGAGTGGGGCCGACCATGTCGCGCACGCAAACAGCAGGGCGGTTCCCAACAGAGCGATGCTTCGATATCCAGGCGTATTCAGCGGCATGTACGAGGTTCTCCACTGGTTGGCAATGTCATGACCGTACCATAGGAATCCTGGAGGCGGCAAGAAGATCGGCGTTCGGCCAGGGTATGCCGGCAGGCTTGCCTTCACTGCTGAATCGACCCATAATCCACCGACGGTGGTCTATCTGGTTCATCTGGTCTGTTTCGTCTGTCTGGTTGTCGGATCGGAGTTCTCACCAGGCTAGCCGGATAGACCAAATAAACTAGACAGACCAGATAGACCAGATGAACCAAATCAACCCAAAACAGGCGGTGCTGGTGACCGGTGCGTCTGGAGGGATTGGTCGTGCGATTAGTGTGGCCTTTGCTGCGGCAGGCTGGTCTGTCGGAGTGCATTATCATCGGAATCAAGCGGCGGCTGAGGAGACGTGTGCGCAGGTGGTGAAAGCCGGTGGAGCCGGGGCCATCTACGAAGCCGATATTCGTGAGTCGCATGCAGTGCAGCAGATGGTGGAAGCCTTCTGTTGCCAGGCGCCAGTGCCGTCGGTGTTCATTTGCAACGCTGGAATCGGAGGAAGCCAGCTCCTTCTTCGTCAAGGTGAAAAGCAGTGGGCCGAGATATTGGCCACGAATCTGACGGGAACCTTTCACTGCCTCCGCGCCATGGCTCCTCCCCTTCTTGCTCGCGGCGGCGGGTCGATCGTCGTCATTGGATCTCATGCCGGGTTTCATGGCTCAACAGGACAAGCAGCCTACGCGGCGTCAAAAGCCGGTCTCATCGGTCTGGTGCAGACCGCAGCCCAAGAGTGGGGATCCGGCAATGTTCGAGTGAATCTCCTCTTGCCTGGTTGGCAGAAGACGGGATTGACTGAAGGGATCATGCCGGAAGGCGATCATTGGAACAGCCATGCGCTGGGCCGGCCACCGTCACGCGAGGAAGTCGCCAGGACCGTTGTGCATCTGGCGCAACTCAACGATGTGTCGGGGCAGGTATGGAACTGCGATAGTCGCTTTCTCTAGCAGAATGCTGAAAAAGTCCGCCAGCATCGTTCTCGCATCGTTCAGACCCTCAACGTACCCTACGGGTACGCCTCGGGCCTTTACTCGCTACGGCCTTGCTGAACGAACTTTTTGAGCATGCTGCGTGAACGGGTTACCAAGGTTATTTTGCTATCGGCGAGATTGCATGCTATGCGACGGACCAAAATGAAATATTATGATTCCGGCCCGCGAGGGGTCTTTATCACCGCGACCGATACGGGTGTCGGGAAAACACTCGTGGCAGCTGCGCTGGTCTCTCATCTGAGGCAGCGGGGAATCGATGTCGGTGTCATGAAACCGGTTGAGACTGGCGTCACACCATCGACCAAGGCCCAGTCCGATGGAGCGAGGTTGCGACAAGCGGCGGACAGTCATGATCCGATGGCAGAGGTCTGTCCCTATGCCTTTCGATTGCCGATGGCGCCGCTTTCTGCCGCACGGGCGGAGCGAAAGACGATACGAGTCACGTCCATCCTGCGGGCCTTTCGTGCCCTGAGCCGGAAGCACGATCTACTGGTCGTGGAAGGAGCCGGAGGGGTGCATGTGCCGATCACGAGCGCCGTCGATGGGCTGGATCTCATGGAGCGCATGGGCCTTCCCGTCATTGTCGTGGGCCGGTCTGGTCTGGGCGGAGTCAATCATGCGCTCTTGACACTTGCCGCACTGCGTCAGCGGAAGATTCCCATCGTGGCGTTGGTCTTGAATCAACTGCATCCCGTACGGACGAAGCTCGCGCGCGCACAGGAGCAATCGACCGTGACCTTGCTTCGACGCCTTGCGAAGGTTCCCGTGGTGGGCCCACTCCCCTACAGCTCACACGTCAATCGAAATTGGAACGAAGGCATGATTCA
>JBEGVJ010000109.1:0-14721 GCA_041178465.1 Nitrospirota bacterium | reverse complement strand
CGTTTGACAATCGTAAGAAGATCCTGAAACGTAAGAGTCATGCTCTCTTCCTCCACACTTAAGAACGTCTTAGCCAAACCCTTCATGCCGCCGGTGTTTTTCTTTTCCGGGGTGGCCTATGACATCCTCACGCTCACCCGCATCGATCGGCTGCAAGACAACCTCTTGCTGCTGATCTATCTGCTCCTCTTGGGCCTGTTGATCGTGTTGACGGGACGATTAGGGGTCGAGCCGGTGCCGGATCGTGCGGTATCGATGACTCTGGCGCCGGTTGCCCGATGGATGTTGCGGGCCAGGCCCTACTACCCCATGGCCAGCCAGTTTTTGCTGGGCGGGTTATTTAGCGCCTATGCGATTTTCTATTTCCAGAGCGCCACACTCACCAGCACGGCGATCTTTTTTGGCTTGTTGGTCGTGCTGTTGGCCGGAAACGAATTTCTGCGCGATCGGCTTTCCAGCCTGCGCCTCCTCGTGAGTCTCTACGCGCTGGTCTGCTTCGCCTTTTTCACGTTTTTTCTTCCGGTCATGACCGGGCTCATGAATGCGTCGATCTTTCTGATCGGGGCCGGCCTGAGCGCGGTTGTGACTTTTCGTGTGGTTCAGCTGATCTATCGCAACAACCCGGATCGTTCGAAGCGCGAGGCGGTCGGGGTCGCGGCGCCGGCGTTCGCGTTGGTCGGGTTGCTGGTCGGGTTTTATTTCCTCAATTGGATTCCTCCCGTGCCGCTCTCGATGAAGTTCGGCGGGATCTATCATGAGGTGAAGAAGACCGGCGACCGGTTCGAACTCTCGTTCGAGAAACAGTGGTATCAAGCATGGAAACGGTCGGATAGCATTTTCCCGGCCAACGAGCCGGTCTATTGTTTCACGGCGGTCTTTGCCCCGGTCGATCTGAATACGACCATCTATCATCATTGGCACTTCCGCCCGAATGGCGATAAACCCTTCACCCACGCTGACAGGATTCCCATCAAGATTGCCGGAGGCCGAGGCGGTGGCTACCGGGCGTACACGTTCAAACAACAGCTTGATCCAGGCGACTGGCGCGTGGATGTCGAAACCGAAGACGGGCGCATCATTGGGCGGGTCTCGGTCCGCGTGAAAGAGCGGGGCGGCGTTCAGCCATCGCTCAGGACTGTGACCTATTAAGCACCGATGGGGTAGACTCCATGGCATGCCTTGGCGGTATCACGCTGTGTGCAGAGCGAATGGGTGAGGGGCGACCTGCACGGAAAGGTGTCAGCGTCACCGGCAGCAGAAAGATATGTCTGAACTTTTGAGGTACATGGACCGATGCGACAATTAGCGCCCTGCCCCTCCAGCCCCAACTGTGTGTCAACGCAGGCTCAGGATGTGGGCCATGCCATCGCACCGTTTCGCTATCAGAAGACCAGAGCTGAAGCGAAGGAGGCGTTGAGAGCCATCGTCCGAACGTTGTCCCGAACCAAGCTCGTGGAGGAAGATGAGACGTATCTCCACTACGAGTTCACCAGCCTGCTGCTCCGTTTTGTCGACGATGTGGAGTTTCTATTCGACGACGAGGCGAAAACGATTCATTTTCGCTCTGCATCCAGGACTGGCCACAGCGATTTGGGCGTGAACCGGCGCCGGATGGAAGATCTTCGGAAGCGTATCGAGGGGAAGTTATAGCATCAGGCTGCCGATCAGAGGCTCCACCGGTGGCCATTTTGAATAGCCGGACGGTCAGTGAGCGGGGGTGGCAGGCTTGGGACCTAGCCTGGTCGTGTGCTGGAAGACGCACTTGGGGCACGTGTAGTGAACGAACTGCTTGCCGCCGACGAGGCGCTTCTTCATCGGGACCTGGCACCAGGTGCAAAGGCGCTCGGGAAGTTCGGTCAAGGATGGGGCAGGAGGTGTCGTCATGGCGGCATTCTCTCCGACCGCTGAGAGCCGTGTCAACCGACCGGGAAGACCCTGAGCGTGTCGTGGTGAAAAAAAGTTTCTCCATCTTCCCTGCGGTGAAAAGTTTCGTGTTATAGTCCGAAATGACGATTCATCGTCACAGTTTTTTCACCCTCCTAACAGAAAGGTGTCAACCTCTATGAGTAGCTCGGCTGGTTCCGAGTCCGCGATCTTACCATCTGAGTCCCCGGCAGCTGCCTCGATTGCCCCCCAAGAGATGGTGGGCGAGGGGAAAGCGTGGGGACTGTGTACCTCCGTCGACCTTCAAGATTGCAATCCCGATCTGATCCGCAATGCCGACTATATTCGCCGCTATGTCGTGGAGCTCTGCGAGCTGATCGACATGAAGCGTTTCGGCGAATGTCAGGTCGTCGATTTCGGCTCAGGTCGGGTCGCCGGCTATTCCATGGTGCAGCTGATCTCGACGTCGTTGATCAGCGGCCATTTTGCGAACGATACGAACAACGCCTACCTCGATATTTTCAGCTGCAAGGGCTATGACCCTGCCGTCGTCGAGGCGTTCTCCAAAGACTTTTTCGGCGCGCGTCGCAGTACCGCGACGGTCACGCTCCGTTACTAGCATGGGTTCGGGAGCCGCGGCAACGCGGCTCCCGTATCGATTCGCACTTTCCGTCTCACGTACCGATGAAGCCCAACAACGTCAAAGCGTTTTTTCAGCTTCTGCCAGGCAAGCTCGACGCGGATGCCGCCGAAGATCTCGATGCGGTCTACCAATTCGATTTGAGCGGCGCGCAGGGCGGGCAGTACATCCTCACGATTCGTGAGGGGGCCTGTCAGGTCGTCGAGGGTCTGCATGAGGACCCGCACGTCTCGCTCTCGATGAGCGGGGAGGATTGCCTCAAGATTCTGAACGGGCAGTTGAGCGGGCCGGCTGTCGCCATGTCGGGTCGGCTCAAGATCAGCGGAGACATCGGTTTGGCGATGCAACTGAAGGCGCTCTTTCCCACCCTCGGCTAACGAGCCAGCTTCTCTGGCAGGATGCTGAAAAAACCCTCCAACGTCGTTCTCGGTTCGTCAAAATCCTCAACGTACCCCCGAGGGTGCGCCTCCGGTTTTGACTCGCCTGCGGCCTAGCTGGATGGCTTTTTGAGCATCCTGCGGGAGCGTGTATCTGTCACGCACATATGTTGGTTATTGATTGGTTGGTGCCTGCCCCGGTTCTGCCGGTATCCAATCGGTTTCTTGCGGCGCCTCGTCTTTATGGCGGGGGAATCGTTCTTCTAAGATCACATAGATCGTAGGAACGAGGAAGAGCGTGAGGATCGTCGAGACGCTGAGTCCTCCGACGACTGCGCGCGCCAAGGGCGCGTTGGTTTCACCGCCGGTTCCCCAGCCGATAGCCATGGGCAGCAGCCCCACGACGGTGGCAAGGGAAGTCATCAGAATGGGCCGGAGTCGCGTCCGTGCCGCGGTCACCGCCGCGTCGTGTAACTCCCGTCCTCTCCGCCGCAGGACATTCGTGTAATCCACCAGCAGGACGCCGTTCGAGACGACGATGCCCAGCATCATGATGATGCCCATCATCGACGTGGTGGAGAGGGTCGTATCGGTCAGGAAGAGGATCAGGATCACGCCCGGGAAGCCCATCGGAACCGCAAACATGATGACGAAGGGATCGATCAGTGATTTGAATTGGGCGGCCATCACCATGTAGACGAGGATGAGCGCCAGGATTGTGGCAAAGAGCAGTCCCTCGAAGGTCTCCTTCTGTTGTTGGATCTGGCCGGCCAGCTTAATGCTGAAGCCGGTAGGGAGCTGGATTTTCGCAAAGCCTGCCTCCAGGTCGGCGGCAATGGCGCCAAGATCCCGGTTCACAGGGTTGGCCGTCAGATGGACCACCCGCTGAAAGTACTTGCGCTCGATCTTCACCGGGCCGGCGTTGAGTTTGAGCGAGGCGACGTTTTTAAGGAGGACCGGCTCCCCGGTCTTGGCGGTCAAAATGATGTTTTCGATGTCCGTGAGATCCTGACGGTGCGCCTCCGCCAGCCAGGCGCTGATGTAGTACTCGTTTCCGTTTTGCGGGTCGGTATAGATGATGGGGTCGGTTTGGCCGTTGCCGTTGAGCGAGAAGAGCACGGCGTTGGCCACGTCCGTTTCGCTGATGCCCAGGAGGGCGGCCTTCTCGCGATCCACCACCACGTTGACCTCAGGATAGTTTTCCTCGCGGCTGACTTCGATGTCGGCCAGGCCGGGAATTTGGTGCATCATGGTTTCGACTTCCCGGATGACTCCCCGGGCTTTTTCGAAATCGTAGCCGTAGATCTCCACGTCGACGGATTTCTGCGACCCGAAGCTGGTGACCCGTTTGACGAGCCCGCCCGGATCGAAAAACATCGCGACGCCCGGAAAGAGTTTAAGGACCTTGGGCCTCACGTCGTTCATAATTTGCACTTGGTTCCGTTTCCGTTTATCCGGCGAGACGAGATAGACGGAGATGACGGACGTATGGGGGCCGGTGTTCGGGTTGAACAGGGAGGAGCGTCCCTGGGCCAAGACGCCGGTGCTGGAGACCATAGTTTCCAGTTCTTCGGCAGGAATCTCTGCCCGCAGCACTCGCTCGACCTCGGCCACTTGCTGCTCGGTTTTCTCCACTCGCTGCCCGACCGGTCCGCGGAAGACGATGCGGAACTGGCTTTCGTCCGACACCGGCAAAAATTCCGTCCCGATCTTGGGCACTAGCGCGAGCGAGGCGGCGAAGAGGAGGAGGATGCCGGCGATGAAGAGCCGGCGATGGGCCAGAACCCAGCGGAGCGATCCTTCGTAGCTTTTGTCCAGGGATTCGTATCGTTCGCGGCTCCAATCCATCATGCGCACGAACCATCGCGGCATCGACTTGTGCGCTTCCTGCTCCGGCTTGAGGAATTTGTAGCAGAGAGCCGGGGTCACCGTGCGGGAGACGAAGAAGGAAGTGAACAGCGAGATCGCGATTGTGATGGTCAGGGGAATCAGGAGCAAGCGGGCAATGCCGACGATGAAAAAAATCGGGAGGAAGACGACGACCGTGGTGATGGTCGAGGCGAGAATGGGCATGGCCACCTCGCGGGCTGCTTCCAGGATTGCATCCCAGCGGCGGGGCGTGGCGTTGAGGTGGCGCTGAATGTTCTCGAGTTCCACGATGGAGTCATCGACAAGCCGGCCGATTCCGAGGGCCAGGCCTCCCAGAGTGAATACGTTCAGGGTTTGCCCGGAAAAATAGAGCACGATGAAGGTCACCATGATCGAGAGGGGAATGGACACGGAAATGATCAGGGTGCTCGTGAAATTGCGGAGGAAGATCAAGATGACCGCCGCCGCCAGCAGCGATCCGTGCAGCGCCTGCTCGACGAGGTTGCTGATCGACTGGCGGATATAGACCGATTGGTCGAAGGAAATGCCGAGCTTCACGCTGGACGGAATGCCGACCATCTTCGGGAGGGCCTTGCGCAGCGCATCCACCACCCCTACGGTGTTGGCGACGGGCTGTTTGTTCACTCGTAAATAGACGGCTCTGGTCCCGTCCGTCCGGACGATGTTGGTTTGAATGTCCGATGAATCGGTCACGGTCCCGACATCCCGCACCCGCACGGGGCTGCCCTGTGGGTTGACCTTCACGATCACGTCTTGGATCGGATCGACTGTGCGGAACTGATTGTTGGTGAAGACGTTGTAGTCCAGATTGCCGGCTTTGATGTCGCCCGAGGGGAGAATGAGGTTGGCCGCCTTCACGGATTTGACGACGTCGAGGATCGAAAGGCTCCTGGCGTTCAAGAGGGCCGGGTCGAGGTTGATGTTGATCTGGCGGATCTTCCCGCCTTCCACGGTGGCGGCGGCGACGTTGGCGATCTGTTCGATTTGCGGCGCAATCGTGTTGTAGGCCAGGTCGTACAAGGCCCGTTCGTCGAGATCGTCGCTGGAGACCGTGACGTAGGAGACGGGGATATTCGAGACATCGAACTTGACGATGAAGGGCTGCAAAATGCCGGGCGGGAGGCTGTTGAGAATTTGGGTGATGCGTTGCATCACCTCCATCTGGCCGACGTTAATGTCCGCGCCCCAGTTGAACCAAATCTGCACCGCGCCAATGCCTTGCTTGGCGAACGACTCGACATGTTCGACGTTCGAGGCGGAACTGACGGCTTTCTCGATGGGGTAGACCACGCTCTGTTCGATGTCGAGCGGCGGGGCGCCTTTGTAGATGACGCCGACGAAGGCCACGGGCACTTGAATCTGTGGGAAAAGATCGACCGGCAGTCGCTGCAGGGAGGTGGCGCCCAGGAGCACCATGGCCAAGGACAGCATCAGGATGCCGATGCGATTGCGCAGTGCGAGGAGGGTTAGCCACATAATGAAGACAGCGATGAGTGATGAGTCATGAGTGATGAGCTGGGGATTGAAGAGCGCTGTTCACTCATCACCCATCACTCTTCACTGGGTTCAGGGGTTGGGTCTGCACCGGCGTGCCGTCATGCACGAGGTCTTTCCCTGAGACGATCACCTGTTCAGAGCCGTCCAAGCCTTTGGTGACCTCCACCCGGTTGTCCTCGCGGACGCCGATTTCTACCGGCACACGCTGGGCCTTCCCTTCGCGTACGATGTAGACGTATTGGGCATCCTCCAATCGGCTCACGGCGTCGATGGGGATTTGAATCGTGTTTTTGTGGGTGCCGACCAGGACCTCGACGCGGGCGAACATGCCGCCTTTCAACACATGATCCTTGTTCGGGAGGTCCACTTCGACCGTCATGGTGCGAGTGGCTCGGTTCAGCGCCTGGACGACGCGGGTGACTGTGCCCTCGAAGACGCGATCGGGGTAGGCTTCGGCGCGCACCTCCGCTTTTTGACCCACCTGGATGAGCGGAACGTCTTTCTCGACGACCTCGATCAGAATGCGGACCGTCTGGATCTCATGGAGGGTGAGGATCCCGCGCGAGGTGGTGGAGGTGCCAGCGGTGGCCCCGCTGACATAGGCGCCGAGATCGAGGTTGCGCTCGGCTATGTAGCCTGCGAAGGGCGCACGAATATAGGAGTAGGCCAGGTTGGTCTCGGCCTGCGCCTGGGCGACTGCCATTTGCTGGACTTGCGCGCGGAGCGAGTCCAGCGCCGCTGCCGCCGCGTCGTACGCGACCTGGGCGTTATCCAAATCCTGTTGTGAGACAAACTGATCTTTGATGAGCGCCTGCATCCGATTGAGCGTGAGGGTGGCATTGCGGACGCTGGCGTCCTGCTGCGCGACCCTCGCTCTGGCTGCAGCCAGGTTGGCCTTGGCCTGGTTGAGGGCATGTTGATAATCCGTGTGATCGATCTCGACCAGGAGCTGGTTGGCTTTGACCAGGTCGCCCTTATCGACGTAGATCTTGGCGATGTAGCCGTCGACCCGTGAGAACAGATTGACCGCTTGGTTGGGGGTAATGTCGGCGGTATAGGGGAGTCGAATGTCGAGGTCCTGTTTCAGCGGCGCCACAGTGGCGACGGTGATAGCCCGGGCCTTGCGGGTGTCGGTCTTGGCGCCGCTGCTGAGACGAAACACGACGAGGGCCGTGATGGCAAAGAAAATAATCACCCCGAGCGTGACAATCGGATGTTGCTTCAGCGGATTCATCGCGCACGCCTCCCCGGCGTCTGACGGCTGGCCGGTTTTTTGATGAGTCCGGTCAGGAAGAGATCGACGTAGGTTGACACGGTGTCTTCATGGGATTGATGCATCGGGACTCCGAAGATTTCATGGAGCAGGCGGTGATGGACGACCATGCCGATGAATGCGCGGGCTGCCAGGAGGGGATCGACCGGGCGAAACGCCCCGTCTTCAATCCTGGTGCGGATGTAGGCGGCGAGGTGGTCATAGAAGACTTTGTGGTGCTTGCCGAAGAACATGTCGGAGAGTTCATGCCCTTCCAGCGCGCTGAACAGGAGGAGCCTCAAGAGCGTCGAGTCGACGTTGGGGCGAATGCGATAGCTCGCGATCATCGTAAACACGCGATGATCGTCCCGTTTCTTGGAGGCCTCCTCCACCGCTTCAAGCAGTTCGTTGACGGTGACTTTTTCTGCCAGAATCGCGGCATAGAGCGCCCGCTTCGTCGGGAAATACTTGAAGACCAGGGCCTCGCTCACGCCCGCTGATTTGGCGATTTCTTTTGTGGTGGTGCCGTTGAACCCTTTTGCCGCAAAGAGCGCCGCTGCCGCGGCGATCAGTCCGTCCTGTCGCTCTCTGCTGGAAGGGCGTACGGTTCGAGATGTCTGTGGCATTGAGTTTCCTACAGTGAGTGAGTCATTACTCACCTTCAAACGATAACATGCTGAACTGCGCGCTGCAAGATAAGGATGATGTTGTGGAAAGGCGGTTGCCGGTTAAAACACGGTGGCGGAATTGCCTTCGGTGATTTTGAGACGAAGTTCCTGGCTCTCAAAAAAGATGATGCCGCGGTCCGTGGCGGTCTCGTACCGGAGATTGATGTCGCTTTCGAATCCTGTCCAACTATAAAACTTGACGGGGCCTCCGGTGAATTGCCCCGGTGTGCGGTCAAGCGATCCATAGCGGGATTGGAGATAGTCGAGAATCTGGGCGTGGGTCGTCTTGCCTTGGTAGCGGACCGTGACGCGCGCAAATTTGCCGTCGATGGTCAGGAAGCGCATGGAGTCGACCTTCGCCTGGCCGAGCGAAGGAGCCCCGGTCTTCAGTTCATAGGTTTGCGCGCGGCCGGCATCTTCGACTTTGACGAAGGTATCGGTTTCCGCGAAGGCCGCGCCCCAGGGAATGCCCTCGAAGCCGTTGGGATCGTTCTGCATCGGCACGGCAAAGGCGAGATTGGCGGAGAGGATCAGCAGACAGAAAGCCTGTGCCAGGATGCTCAAAAAGGCTGTCCTCATCGTGTGTCCGTCGTTCGTCTCTCGTCCGAAGAAAAGAGCATTGGCATGTAGCCAATAGCGTATAGTCCGGAATGAAACGGGGTGTCGTTGCTCCAGCTATAAGCCATTCGCCATACGCTTTTCCTCCCTGCGAGATACGCTTCACGCGATACGGTCTTTGTGCTGGCGGACTGTTTCAGCATCCTGCTACTCCGCTGAATCCGTAATGCGGTCGTTGAAGCGAGGAGCCAGGGTGCGGCTGTCGATAAAAATAAAGCCCCGCTCCGTATTCGCATGATAGGTCAGGTTGATCTCCGTATCGGTCCCGCGCCAGGTATATTGCTGATTGAGGCCCCGCAGCATCTGCCCTGGGATGCGTTCAAGGGAACCGAATTGCTGTTCGAGATAGGTGAGGATCTGTTTATGCCGATCGTCGCCTTGATAGCGGATGGTCACACGGGCGAATTGGCCGTCGACCGATACGAAGCGGACGCTTTCGACCGGAATTCCGGCATACGCCGGCGCGTCGTTCTTCAATTGGAATTCGTTCACGTGCGGACCGGCCCTGGCGACCTCCAGATCCGGTCTCGCGGTCAGGGTTGTACCCCAGGTTAGGTTCTGGAATCCGTTGGGGTCGTTTGCCATCGGGACTGCATGGGCAGAGAAAGGGCAGCCCAGCGAGAGCAGGAGCGTCAAGAGTAACAGGCATCGGCCCGCGTGATTTCTCTGCCGTCCGATCATGGCAGAACGCTACCATGGCCGCTCCTATGGCGCAACTCCCTCAGTTTTGTTGAGAATGCTCAGAGGCATAGCTTATAATACGCGCGTTTTTCCATGTGCTTAGCGGCGAGGAGCCGATACGATGATTGAAAGCGATGCATTTGTTCAAGCCCTGCAAGACATCGGGGTGGATTTCTTTACGGGGGTTCCCGATTCGATCCTGGGCGGCATCATTGCCGAGTTGATGGAACGGCGCCTCTATGTTCCGGCCGTGAGGGAAGATGAGGCGGTGGCCATGGCAGCCGGGGCTTATATGGCCGGCAAGGTCCCAGCCGTACTCATGCAGAATTCAGGGCTAGGCACGTCCCTCAACACCATCATTTCGTTGAACGCGATTTACCGCCAGCCCTGCATCCTGATCGTGTCCTGGCGCGGCCAGCATGGTAAGGATGCGCCGGAGCATCTGGTGATGGGTGAGGTGATGGAGCCCTTTCTCGATATCATGAAGATTCCCCATCGCACCCTGACGGAAAAGACGGCGGTTGAGGACCTGAAATGGCTGGCGGAGACCTTCATGAAGCAACGGGTTCCCGTGGCCCTCTTGATTACCAAAGGTGTCGTGAAAGGGTTGCACCCATGAGACCTGAACAGGGGACCATGCAGAGTCGGGCAATGGCCATGGCGGCCTTGATGGAGCTGCTGACCGATCAGCCGGTGATCATTTGCAACGGATTTCCCTCGCGGGAGGCCCAGAAAATTGCCGACCGTCCGACCCATTTCTACATGATCGGGTCCATGGGTTCGGCTGCGGCCATCGGGCTGGGCGTGGCGCTGGCCAAGCCGAAGAAGCAGGTCGTGATCTTCGACGGTGACGGGAATGTGCTGATGGGGATGGGCACCTTGGCTACGGTTGGCGCGCTCAAGCCGAAGAATTTCATCCATGTGGTCTTCGATAACGAGGTGTACGGGACGACCGGCAATCAGCCGACGATTTCCAACGTGGTTCCGCTGGAGAAGGTGGCGAAGGCGGCCGGCTATGTGAACGTCGAACGGGTGCGGGAACGGGAAGACCTCGTCTACGAGTTTAAGGACATGCTGAAGAAAGACGGGCCGAGCATGTTGCTGGTGAAAGTTAACGAGATGGTGGAAGATGCCGGACGGGTGATGTTGGATCCGCCGGACATCACGAAGCGGTTTATGCAAGCGATCGAATAAGCGATCGAGCCGCTCCCTTGCTCGCGCAACGCGCGGTCTCGGAAGACCCTCGTTGGACGCGCGCAGTCGGAGCGGTCTCGATCACTTAACTGGGGTAGTGGGAAGGAACAAGATGATCTTATTGAATCCAGGACCGGTCAATGTGTCGGAGCGGGTGCGGCAGGCTTTGTTGCGTCCGGATATCTGCCATCGGGAATCGGAGTTCACGGAACTCCTCCACGGGATTCAGGCAAAACTATTGAAACTCTTTGTGCCGGGCGCGGAGGCGGATTATGCCGCCGTGGTGCTGACGGGATCGGGGACTGCGGCGGTCGAGTCTGCCGTCATGTCGTCGCTCCCGCAAGGCAAACGGATGCTGGTGCTCAACAACGGTGTGTACGGCGAGCGCATTTCCCAGATGATCGGCCTCTATCGGCTGGGCGTGTCCGAGCTCAAATACGACTGGACGACGAGGCCCGATCCGGAACGCCTTAGATTGGCGCTCCGGCAACATCCGGAAGTGCAGGCGGTGGCGATGGTCCATCATGAGACGACCACCGGCCTCATCAATCCGGTCAAGGAAATCGCGGATGTGGTCGACAGCCAGAACCGGGTCTTCATTCTGGACGCGGTCAGCGCCTTGGCGGGAGAGCCGTTGGATATCGCCGGGCCCCACATCTATATGGTGGCCGGCACGTCCGGAAAATGTATCCAGGGATTCCCCGGCCTGGGCTTCGTGCTCGTGCGCAAGGGCTTTCTGGAGCGGATGCGCGCCTATCCCAGACGGTCGGTCTATCTCCACCTCACGCAATATGTGGATAACCAGGGAGCTGGGACGACTCCGTTCACGCCGGCCGTGCAGATCTATAATGCGTTCGACGAAGCCTTGAACGAACTGATGGAGGAAGGGGTCGCCAAGCGGATTCAGCGATACAAGAAGATCGCGACGCTGATCCGGGATCGCATGGCGAAGCTTGGCGTGAAGCCGGTCCTGACTCCCGACAAACAGTCCAACACGATCACCGCCTACCATCTTCCCGAGGGTGTTACCTATCAATCGTTGCACGATAAGCTGAAAGAGCAGGGCTACGTGATTTACGCGGGCCAAGGCCAGCTTGAGAGCAAGATCTTCCGCGTGGCCAACATGGGCGTCCTGACGGAGCCGCAGATCGTCGGATTCCTCGACGCATTTGAACGGATCTGCGTTAAAGCATGAAAGCCATCATCCTTGCGGCCGGGGTCGGGAAACGTTTGTGGCAAGTCACCCAGCATCGGCCAAAATGTCTCATCGAAATCGGCGGGCAGACCCTTCTGCATCGCTACCTCACTTCGCTTCGGAGCATCGGGATTCAGCGCGCCGACATTGTTGTGGGGTATAAGCAGGAGATGATTCGCGCGGCGGTGGCGGCGAACTCCTGTGACGTGCGCGTGAACTTTCTCGTCAACGAGGCATTCCACCGCGGCAGTATCTCCTCGCTCTGGATCGCGCGGACCGCATTGGACGACGATGTAATCGTCATGGATGCGGACGTGCTGTTTCACCAAGAAATTTTGCGCCGATTGGTGCAATCCCCCTACGAGAACGCGCTGCTCATGGACGAAACCGTCAAGCAGACCGGCGAAGAATGCATGGTCGTCGTCGAGGGAGGACGCGTGATCGCGCTGACCAAGAAGATGCCATCGCACTACGACTACGCCGGCGAAGGCGTAGGGTTCCTCAAGGTCCGGCATGCCGATGCGCCCCACGTGGTGGCCTCGCTCAGGACCTATGTCGATCGCGAAGCCTGGCAGATGGAATACGAAGATGCGCTTGTGGGGTTCTTTGCCGATGTCAAAGTCGGGCATGAGAAGATCGGCGGGCTCCCTTGGACCGAAATCGACTTCCTGGAAGACATAGAAAAAGCGGAACGGGACGTGTTGCCGAAACTGTAGAACAGGGGTAGCGGAAGGGCGGAGCTGATAGCTAATGGCTTATAGCTTATGGCTTGGAAACGCACCGTTTCTTAGGAAGAGGAGCCGACATTGGGCTCGCAGTTCCAGCTCTGAATCCCAGCCATAAGCCATACGCCATATGCTCTGCACTTCTGGCGAGCGACGAGAGCCTAAATTATGAGTGAGAGCCTCACACAAGAGCGTGCCGGCGTGCAGGGATTGAGCACGGCGATCCTTTTGCCTTCGGTGAGTCTGTTCGGCGAGCCGGCAGAATTGTACGCCGATGACGCCGGTCCGCTCACCAGCGTGGTAGGCATAGGGCTCTTTCATCGGACGGTCTTGACGTTGCAGCGAGCTGGCATCAGGCAGCTCATGGTCCTGGTCGGCCCGGAAGAGGATCAACTCAAGCAAGCCTTGAGCAAAGGGCCTCGCGTGACGATCCCCGTGCGCTGGATGCCGATTCGCGAGTTCCCTCTGGACGATTCACGCACCTGGGAAGCGCTGGCTGCGGAAGTGCGCGGCTTCTGTCTTTTGTCCGGCGTGCAGGGGGTCTTTCCCTGCCCCTTGATCGAGAGTTTGCGTCAGGAGGTGCAGGAGGGACAGGCGATCGTCGTCGCACGGGCCCATGACGATCGAGATCGACAGCCCCGCCGGTCGAATTTGCGAGTAAAGGTGCGGGAAGGGCGGCTCCTCTCGATCACATCGCGACAGGACGAGGCAGCACTCGTCGCTACGGATCTCGTCGTGCTTCCGAGCAGTTTCATGAAGATTGCCGGGCCAAGCCTGGAAACCGGCATGGTGCCGGTTCGCCGATGGCTCGAACGGGCCGCGGTGGAGGGGCAGGTGCGGGTTTTGTCCACGGAAGCGAACCGGTCCCACTGGTATCAGGACGTGCGCGAGGTAGCCGATGTGAAGGCAGCTGAGAAGAAGCTCTTCAATTCCCTCAAGGGCGACCTTGAAGGGTTCGTCGACCGGTTCTTCAATCGGAAGGTCTCCCGCTGGTTCACCCGGCTCTTTCTCGCCGCAGGCCTCTCGCCGAATGCCATTACGATGATCGCGACCCTGGTCGGGTTGGTCTCCGCCGCCGGCTTCGGCATCGGAACCTACAGCGCCGGCATTGTGGCCGCGCTCCTGTTTCAGCTCGCGGCGGTCATCGACTGTTGCGATGGGGAAGTGGCGCGGCTGACGTTCACCGAATCGCCGTTCGGGGCCCGGCTCGATATCGCGATGGACAACGTGGTGCACATGGCGATCTTCGCCGGCATTGCGGTGGGTTCCTCCCTGCGTCTGGCCGGGAGCGAGGACGCCTGGGTTCCTCTGGCCCTTGGTGCGGCGGCGATCCTTGGCAATGGACTGTCGTTCTGGTTCGTCACGCTCGCTCAGAAGATCAAAGCCGCGAGCCGCTGGAAGACGCCGGTGCAGTCTGCCTGGTCTGACTTCATGCTCAAGAACGTCGCGAGCCGCGATTTTTCCGTCGTCGTGCTGATCTTTGCGGTACTAGGCAAGCTGGACTGGTTCCTCTGGATGGCCGCAATCGGATCTGTGGTGTTTGCCTGCTTGATGCTCTGGGTAATCAGACCTTCCGCCACTACCCGTGCTTCTTAAAGGGTGGCAGGGAGCGGCCAGGTGCCATTTTTGCTCGCGGAACAGAGGAGGGGCTGGAGGCTGATGATCTTCTGTGCTCGCGCAACGCGCGGCCTCCGAAGGCCCTCGTTGGACGCGCGCAGTGGAAGATCAATCAGCCCCCATCCCCGAGAGATAACGAGTGAGCTTGGAGGGAGCATGTATATCGTCCGATGTGCGCAGTCAAGGGCAGCCTTGGCCGCTCCCTTGCTGAAGGAGTGGAGATAAAGGTACGTTCCTCCATGATCTGTCTGCTTTGTTTCTTCACCATGGATCTCTAGCGTTGCGTGTTTAGATTCTTCCTACTCTTTGTTGGCCTCCTCACCCTCGGTCTTATCGTCTGGCATATCGGCCCAGGAAATATCTATGACGCGGCGGCGCAGCTTGGGCCGGTCGCGCTTCTGGTTGTGCTGATTCCTTCCGTGATCATGTACGCGATCGAAGCCTACGGCTGGAAAGTGACGCTGGGGCCGTCGGCCAAGGACA
>JBEGVJ010000108.1:0-7609 GCA_041178465.1 Nitrospirota bacterium | reverse complement strand
TGACGGGGCAAGTGAACTATCGCTACCAAGTGCATGACAGCATGGTGGCAAGCCAAGGGGCAGGATCGCCAATTATCGATCGTGCCGTTCCCAATTCAGGGTCGTCGTGGTTCGGGGTTGCGCCCGGTGTGCTCGTGAGTTTTGCCGACACGTGGCAGGCGTATTTCTATTCGCAAGTGCCGTTGGTGCGAGACGCCAACAACAATCTTGCGCAGGGCACGAGCTATACGTTCGGCGTGACCAAGTTCTTCCAGCTTGGCGGGAAGGCCTGAGGCTGGCCTGTACGCCTTCGTATCGACGAGACGGAAGCTCAGGCCTTCTGAGCTCCCGTCTCGTTCCGCGCTCTTCGCGTTGATTTCGTTGCTGGCGCACCGTATAGTTCACGCATCTATTTGATGTGTCAGGAGCGCGACGTTGCTTTCTCTCGTTCGATACCGCCTCCTCGTCGTTCTCGGAATCTGCTTGTGGAGCTATTCCGCGGCAGGTCAGGTTTACGCCTCCTCTTCTCACGATTCCAGTAAGCGTGCCATCGAGCGGGCTTCCGAGCTGTTCAGGGCTGGCGATGCAGACGGAGCGATCGCCGCCTTGAATAAGGCGACGGAGCTCAACCCCTCCTCTGCCGAGGCCTACCATCTTCTTGGCCGCATCTATTTCCAAGGCAAGAAAAAGCCGCACGAAGCCACCGACGCGTTGTTACATGCACTCAAACTCAGGCCTGGTTATCCTGACGCGCTGAACGATCTGGCCGAAGTGTATCTGGCGCAGGGGAAATCTGCGGACGCGGAACAGGCGCTGAGGCGAGCGATCGAGACAGACCCTAGACACGACGACTCCTATGTGGATTTGGCGAAGCTCTATGAAGGGCGCCACGATGTTGCGGCGGCGATGAAAACCTACCAAAGTCTGCTGGCGTTTCGTCCCACCCATTCCGATGCGCTTTTCGGGCTGGCGATGTTGTACGAGGGCCAGGGTGAGAACAAGGCTGCCCACGACATGCTGGGACGGCTGACGAAAGCGAATCCCAAACATGCCGATGCCTGGTATCAAGTTGGGCGATTAGCGGAGCGGGGGAACGATTTGCTCGAAGCGGCCTACGCGTACAAGCAAGCCGTCGCGGTCAAGCCGGACCTGGTCGATGCCCACTACAACTTGGGATTCATTCTGCGGAGCCAAGGCAAGCCGGGCGATGCGGAGCGGGAATTTCTCGAGGTGTTGCGGTACCGCCCTGAGTATGCCGAAGCCCATATGAACTTAGGCGTGATCTACACCGGCCTCAACAGGCTTGAAGAGGCGGAACAGTCTTACCAGCGCGCCGTCGAATTGAAGCCGGACTACGCGGAAGCGCACTACAATTTAGGGGTCTTCTATGAGTTACACCGGAAAGACCTGCCCAAGGCGCTGGCTCAATATCACAAGTATCGAAACCTCGGCGGGCATGACGATCGCGTGGAGCGGATTGTCGGGTCGGGGGGGCGATGAATAAGCGAGACGCGCGGGAAGGGCGAGACTTGCGAGACATGTTACCGTAGAAAACAGAATCGGAACGGGCTTGTCTCGCATGTCGCGCGAGTCCCGCCCCTCTCGCTCACCAATAGGGCCAAGGTCTCCAAAAAGGACTCCAGTAAGGTCCCCAATAGGGCCCTCCCATGTACGGGCGGATACGGGGGGCCATCTCTTCCGGTCTGGCCCAGACCTGTAGGTGCGTGATGTCGATGACGGGATAGGTATAGTCCGTCTCATCCAATGGTAACGTGAGGGAGCCGGTGACTTCGCCGGTCACGGTGACGCTGGTCCCATGCGGGAGGGTCGCGGGATCGAGGAAGTCTCGCTGGATGGCAATGAAGCGGCCCTGTGATTGGGGCAAGTCGTATCCGGGGCGCTTCGATCGATCGAGCGGCAGTTGTAGAATTTCGATTCGTGTGCCGTCTTTCAGTCGTCGGGCCGTCAGCACCTCGCCGCCGAAGATCACCGAGTGACCTTTAAAGGAGTCCGGCGCTGCCTTGACTTGGAGGAAGGTGAGGGCCTGTGTGGCTGGGCCATCCACGGACTCATGCGTCAAGGTGCAGCCTGCGAGGGTGACGTGCAAGGTCACGATGAAGGACAGCGTACGCATGAACATGGCCACAGTATAACAAACGGTACGTCCGCGGCACATTCGATATAACGAATGATCAGCGTTGATCCAAAGAAAGGAGTCGATATGGTGAACAAGCAGGGTGCGCAATGGGCGTCGGCGGTCGGTGCGATTGTATGGAGCGTTGTTGCGCTATGGAGCCCGGCCATCGCTGCATCCCCGGAGTTGAAAGGCAAGTTCGAGGTTTTGCAGGGCGAGGTGTCCACCCATACGCCCGGCAAGGTGAAGCTGATTGAGTTTGCCGACTTTTATTGCCCGCATTGTCACCGGTTCGACGGGGAAGGTTTGGCAGTATTAGAAAAAGAATTCGGGACCAAGCTTGAGTCTACGATGGTGGGGTTTCCGGTGATTCACGGAAAGCTGCCGACTCCGTTCGATATGTACGAGCAGGCGAAGATGATGGGCAAGGGGAAGGAAATGAAAGCGGTCCTCTTTCGCACCATCCATAAAGACAAGATCACCGGCGTACTGGATCGCTCGCTGCGGGAAGGTTTGATCAAGGAGGTCGGACTCGATCCGAAGGCCTTTGAAGAGGGCATGGCCAGCGGGAAGCCGGCCAAGATTTTTGAAGAGGGGCGCAAATGGGGCGAGCGCATCAAAGTTCAGCAGACCCCGACCGTGCTTCTCGACGGAAATATTAAGGCGGAGGCTATCGATCCGGAGAATCTCAAATTGATCATCCAGAGCATTCTGGATGGAGATAAAAAGAAGTGACCGGTGATGAGTGAGCAGTGATGCGTAGGGAGCAGGGATACTCATCACCCATCACTCGTCACGCATCACGGGGTTGTCATGGAGATTGATCCAATCTGCGGAATGACGGTCGATCCGGCCACGGCAGCCGGACATCACGACCATCGCGGTCAGCGCTACTACTTTTGTGGCCGATCCTGCCTGGAGCGATTCACGGCCGATCCGGAGTTGGCGTTGCAGTCACGGTCAGCAGTACGCGCCGCTAAGCCGACCACCAGAAGGCCTCTCCCGATGATGCAGCCTGTTCCGGTCGTGACAGGGGCTGCGGTCATCGATCCTGTGTGCGGGATGACGGTGCAGCCAGCCACGGCAGCCGGCTCTTACGAGTATCAAGGGAAGAGCTACTACTTTTGCGCCACGAGTTGCCTTGCCAAGTTTCGGGCCGATCCGACCTACTACCTGACCCCTCCCGAGCAGCGCATACCTCGCGCCACGCCGATTTCATCCGGTGGAGCGGCCGAATACATTTGCCCAATGGACCAGGAGGTGCTTGAGACGAAACCAGGGGCCTGCCGGATTTGCGGGATGGCGCTGGAGCCAAAAGTTATCTCGCTCGAAGATGAACGGAACCCCGAGCTTGAAGATATGAGCAGGCGGTTCTGGATCTGTCTTGGACCTTCCCTCTTGGTCATGTTCTTGGCCATGGCCGAGATGATTCCCGGCCTGTCTCTTCCGCAGGCCTTCACCGGTCCGGCGAAGAACTGGGTGCAATGGCTGCTGGCGACGCCGGTGGTGCTTTGGGGCGGTTGGCCGTTTTATCAACGAGGCTGGGCTTCGGTAGTGAACCGGGCTCCCAACATGTTCACGCTCATTGCTATTGGAACAGGGGCGGCCTATGGCTACAGCACCGTGGCCACTGTCGCGCCGGCGCTGCTTCCCAGTTCATTCCGGCTGCATGATGGCTCGGTTGCGGTCTACTTTGAAGCCGCTGCCGTGATTACGGTGCTGGTATTGCTTGGCCAGGTCCTGGAGTTGAAGGCGCGGAGTCAAACGAGTTCCGCGATTCGCGCCTTGCTCCGGCTTGCGCCAAAGACCGCCAGGCTGATCAGGCCGGACGGACAGGAAGAAGACGTGCCGCTTGAGCATGTGCAGGTGGGCCATCGACTGCGGGTCAGGCCGGGAGAGCGGGTGCCGGTCGACGGGATGGTCCAAGAAGGCACGACGTCGGTGGATGAATCCATGATCACGGGGGAATCGATCCCGGTCGAAAAAACGGTTGGAGCTCAGGTAACCGGCGGGACTATCAATGGCACAGGCGGGATCGTGATGGTCGCGGAACGGGTCGGGCGGGACACGATGCTTGCCAGGATTGTGCAGATGGTCAGTGAGGCGCAACGGAGCCGGGCGCCGATCCAGCGTCTCGCCGATGTGGCTGCCGCGTATTTTGTCCCGTTGGTTGTGGCGACCGCGTGTGTCACAGCAGTGGCCTGGGTGGTCTGGGGGCCTGAGCCGAAGCTGGCCTATGCGCTGGTCAATGCCGTGGCAGTTCTGATTATTGCCTGTCCCTGTGCGCTGGGCCTGGCGACGCCGATGTCGATCATGGTTGGAACTGGCCGTGGGGCGACAGCCGGGGTCTTGGTGAAGAAGGCGGAAGCGTTGGAAGTGTTCGGCAAGGTGGACACGCTGGTGATCGATAAGACCGGGACCCTCACGGAGGGTAAACCGAAACTGCTGTCGGTGCTGGCGACGCCGCCCTGGTCCGAGACCGAGCTGTTGCGTCTCGCCGCAAGTCTCGAACGGAGCAGTGAGCATCCGCTGGCAGCAGCGGTGGTGACGGGAGCGGAAGGGCGCGGGGTCGCGGTTGTTCCGGTCGAGAACTTTCGCTCGGTGACGGGGAAGGGGGTGACCGGGACGGTGGCCGGCCATCGCGCCGCCATTGGGACAGCGGCATTTTTGCGACAGGAGGCCGGGGTATCAGGCCAGAGCCTCACGAAGCTGGACGATGACGCAGTCTCGCTTCGCCATGAAGGGCAGACGGTCCTGTTTGTGGCTGTCGATGGGCAGGTTGCCGGCGTACTGGGCGTGGCAGATCCGATCAAAGCCTCTACTCGTGACGCGGTGCAGGAGCTGAAGGCCGAAGGCATTCGCCTCGTCATGGTGACGGGGGACCATCGCGATACGGCCGAAGCGGTGGCCCGGCAACTCGGCATCGAGGAGGTCCTGGCCGGTGTCCTGCCTGATCAAAAGGGACAGATCATTGCCCGGCTTAAGTCGCAAGGCCGCGTGGTGGCGATGGCCGGCGACGGCGTCAACGATGCACCGGCCCTGGCGTTGGCCGACGTCGGGATCGCGATGGGAACCGGAGCGGACACGGCCATTGAGAGTGCGGGGATGACGCTGGTGAAAGGGGATTTGCGCGGGCTGCTTCGCGCGCGGCGGCTGAGCCAAGCGACGATGCGGAATATCCGGCAAAATCTCTTGTTCGCCTTTCTCTATAATGTGATCGGGGTGCCGATCGCGGCCGGCGTACTGTATCCAGCCTGGGGGATTCTGTTGAGCCCCATGATCGCCAGTGCCGCGATGACCTTCAGCTCCGTGTCCGTTATCTCCAATGCCCTCCGCCTGCGTCATATGGAATTGTAAGTGCGCCTCCGATGCACGCATGCTAGGCTACAACCGTTTGTCGTCAATCGAGTGAGGACTGATTCAGAAGGGATCGCCGCGTGTTTCAATCCAGTCTCATATTGCGAATCGTGGTCTGGCTCTGCGTGGGGAGCTCGATTGTCGGGGAAACAGCCCTGGCCGGGAGTCGCGCGATTCCTGTGGCTGGCGGGGGGGAACTTCAGGGGCAGGTCAAGGCGACGGCGACCAAAGTGATTCCCGCGGTCGTCAGCATTGCCTCGACGGTGATGGTTCGCGATCAAGCCTTCAGCGACGATGCACTGCCGTTTGGATTGTTTAAGGATGCCCCGGCGCGGCGGCAATACGGTCAGGGCTCCGGGGTCATTGTGGCATCGGACGGCTACATTTTGACGAACAACCATGTCATTGCCGATGCGGTCGATGTCGAAGTGATCTTGGCCGACCGGCGTCAATACAAGGGACGAGTGGTGGCCACCGATCCGAAGACCGACGTGGCCGTGGTGAAAATTCAGGCGAACAATCTGCCGACGGTGACATGGGGGGATTCGAGCACGCTCGCCGTCGGCGAGTTTGTGCTCGCGATCGGGAACCCGCTCGGCTTGAGTCGGAGTGTGACGTTTGGCATTGTCAGTGCCGTTGGCCGCGCCGATGTCGGCGTCGCCGACTTCGAAGATTTCATTCAAACCGATGCCCCTATCAATCCGGGCAACTCCGGCGGGGCCTTGGTGACGCTCAACGGAGAATTGGTGGGGATCAATACCGCCATCGCCAGTCCAACCGGCGGGAGCGTCGGCGTGGGTTTTGCTATTCCGAGCAACATGGCTCGGGCGGCCATGCAGAGTTTGCTCAAGACCGGCCGTGTCGTCCGTGGGTTCCTCGGCGCTTCGACGCAAGACGTCACACCCCTGTTAGGCAAGGTCTTTCGCCTCCCCGATGTGAAAGGTGCGATCGTGACCGATGTGCAGGCGAAAGGGTCCGCCGAGAAAGCCGGACTCAAGCGGGGCGATGTGGTGGTGCGATTCGACGGGCGCGACGTGATGGACAGCGGACATCTTCGGAACCTCGTGGCCGCGTCCGCGATCGGGAGTAAGCACCGACTGGATCTCGTGCGTGAGAGCAAGCCGTACCAGGCTGACCTGGTGGTGCAGGAAGCGCCGCGTGAACGGACCAAGAAGAGCCAGACTCCATCGGCCGCAGCGGCTACGGCCCATCCTCTCGCCGGCGTCGTCTTCGACGATGTCACGGCACCGCTGGCCCGGCAGATGGATTTGGCTGTCACCGGCGGGGTGGTGGTGACCGACATTGAAGAGGGCAGTTTGGCCGAATCATCCGGTCTCCAGCCGGGCGACGTCGTACTCGAACTCAATCGTCAGTCCATTCCTAACTTTGCCGTGTTTCAGCGACTGGCCGATCCGATGAAACCTTCCGATCTTGTACTCCTGCTGATCAATCGGCAGGGGAACGTCATCTATATTCCGATTCACGCCGAATAAACGTGCGCGGGGTGGCCAGGCCGCCTCACGTGCTCGCGCAACGCGCACAGACTCGTCTGTCTGGTTGGGTGGTCTATCTGGTTCTTCTGGATGAATTTCCGGTCTGACCAACCAGATAAACCTGATAGACGAGATAGACCAGATGAACCGACCTCTGTTGGACGCGCGCAGGCTGAGGCGGCCTGGCCACCCCGCTTTGGAGAGAGTGGACTCCAGAGGGCAAGATACTCAATAAAGCTGTGCTCGTTTGATTGTGGTGTTCCATCGTTGATTTGCGCCTTATTCGATGTTACGTTTCTTAAAATCGTAACACCACTGAGGCTGCCATGAAGAAATTGATTCGGTTCGGGGTGTCGTTGGACCATCATCTGCTCGATGCGTTCGATCTGCACATCAAGAAACGCAAGTACACGAACCGCTCGGAGGCGTTGCGGGATCTGATCCGGGACAACCTGGTCGAGCAGGAGTGGGACGACGACAAGGAGACGGTCGGGACGATCACGTTTGTCTATGACCATCATGTGCGCGACCTGAGCAGAAAGCTCACCGATATTCAGCATCGCTATCAGTCGCTCATTGTGTCCGGGATGCATGTCCATCTCGATCATGACCATTGTTTGGAGGTGCTGGTCGTGAAGGGCAAAGG
>JBEGVJ010000107.1:0-14128 GCA_041178465.1 Nitrospirota bacterium | reverse complement strand
CCAGCTCTCTGCCGACGGGCGCATGATTCTGTTTGAGAAAACCCGTCAGTTGGCAAGACGAGTTCCGTTGCAACGGGCCTTGGCGGCACGGAATTTTGGCCTGATTGCGCAGCCGGAGTTGATCCGATACCGTCTAGTCGAAGAAATTTCCGACGATGGACCGTTCTATGTGTTGGGGAAGGGAGCGTCGCGTCAGCTCCATTGGGATGAGTCGCCTGAGCCGGACGAAGGCCGTTCGTTCGATCGAGCCAAGCTGAAAACCGATTCAACCGATCCGGACGCGCCGCTCTATGAGAACCATTGGCCTTCTGCACAGCGTGCCTGGGAACAGCTACACGATAAACGTCTCCTCAAGGAGATCACGCGCCAGGAATTGGACGGCCGCCAGCTGCATGTCGAACTCGGGCAGGTCGAGGAGGGGGTCTATCTCTATTGCGCCAATACGCTGGATCAGCGCCAGTTAGTCCTTGTCGAGCCAGCCAGCAGGGCCATGCTGGAATCCTACTATCAGGAAATTGCCTCCAGTGCGCTGTAGCAGTAGCAGGATGCTGAGAACGGTCGCCAGCAGCGTTCTCGCCTCGAAGGCATCCTCAACGTAGCCCAGAGGCTACGCCCTCCGATAGATCCTTTGTCGGCACCTGCCTGGTTTACTTTTCCCTTCGAGAGGTGCAAGCTTTTGCCGATCCTATTTTCCTGTTCAGCTGAGGCCTGGTGATGCCATGAAGACCGGCTCACGTTCATCCCCTCTCCCTTCCGTGCTCATTGTGGACGATGAGCCGGACATCTGTATGGCCTTGGGCGATTTCCTGAGGCACGCCGGCTACGCTGTTCGCACGGTGCACTCAGGAAGGGATGCGTTGCGCGAGGTCGAGGGGGGGCAGGTTGGGGTCGTGGTTTTGGATCTCGGGTTGCCGGACCTGAGCGGCTTGGATGTCCTTCGGGGAGTCAAGAAATTGGACCCCGTGCTCCCGGTCATTATGCTCACCGCATCGACACAAGAAAGTCATACGGTGGAGGCCCTTCATTGCGGCGCCTTCACCTACCTGACCAAACCCTACAACTCGTATGAACTCAGGTTCGCACTTCGTCAAATCGCTGATGCGCAGAGGCTGGCCTCCAGGGTGGCACGGGTCGAGGAGGACTTAAGCGTCAGTGAAGAGCGGTTTCGAACCGTGGTCGGGACCACCCCTGACGCGGTGGTATTAGCCGATCGCACCGGAACCATTCTCTTGTGGAACCAGGCCGCCGCGCGGCTTTTTGGCTATACCGAGGAGGAAGTGATCGGTCAGCCGCTTACGCTGTTGATGCCGCATCGATATCGGGAGGCGCATCAATCCGGTATGGTACGGTTGAGGGCGACCGGCGAGGCCCGTGTCATGGGGAGGACGGTCGAACTCCAGGGCTTGAGAAAAGACGGTACCGAATTTCCATTGGAACTTTCCATTGGCAGCGGAAAGGACAGTGGCGGGATTTTTTTCAGCGGAATCATTCGTGACATCACAAGGCGTAAACAAGCCGAGGAAGCGACGCGACAGGCTGAAGCGCGCTACCGAAGCGTTGTCGAGAATGCAGTGGAGGGGATCTTTCAGACGACACCGGACGGGCGGTTCCTGATGGCGAATCCCAGTCTGGCGCAGATGCTGCGCTATGATTCCCCTGAGGCGCTGGTTTCGACCATCACGGATATCGGCCGCCAGCTCTATGTCGACTCGAAGAAGCGGGAGGAAGTCCGAGCGTTGCTGGACCAGCTCGGGGTCGTCCAGGCATTTGAAACGGACCTTACATGTCGAAGTGGCGACGTGATTTCCGTGTCGGTAACGGCGCGGGCGGTGCGAGACCAGCAGGGGGCCGTGGTCCACTATGAAGGGACGATCCAGGATATCAGTGAGCGGAAGCGATTGGCCGCCGATCTCCTTGAAGAAGTCAAAGTCGCGGAGGTGGCCCGTGCACTGGGAGACATTGGCCACGATGTGAAGAATATGTTGATGCCGGTGCTCGGTGGCGTGAGCCTCTTGCGGGAGGAAGTCCAAGAGATTCTGGGCCGTTTAGCCGCAAAGGGGGAGGGAGCGCAGGTCGAAGCAAGCCGGAAGGTGAGCGATGAGTTGATCGAGATGATCGTCAATAATGCCCGCCGCATTCAGGATCGCGTGAGGGAGCTTGCCGATGCGCTGAAGGGGGTGACGACGGCACCGGAATTCAAGCCCTGCCGGGTTTCGACCTGTGTGGACGACGTCGTTGCCTCGCTTTACCGCTATGCAGCAGAGAAAGGTGTCGCATTGCATGCCGAAGGACTTGAGTCGCTGCCGGTCATTCAGGCAGATGAGCGCCGCCTATTCAATGCACTCTACAACGTGATCGATAACGCCATTCCGGAAGTCCCGCCCGGTGGATCCGTCACCGTACGAGGACGGGTCGATGTCGACACGGACCGGCTCGTGATTTCCGTCGCAGACACGGGAAGAGGGATGCCTCCTGAAGTGCGGGATGCGTTATTCACCGCGCAGGTTGTCAGCAGAAAGGCTGGTGGAACGGGGCTTGGAACAAAAATCGTGAAGGATGTGGTGGACATCCACCAGGGGTCAATCAGCCTCGAAAGCGAACCGGGAGCCGGTACGACGATTCACATTCACTTCCCGCTCAATAGTGGGGGATAACGAAAGTCGTTCAGGGGAGAGGGGCGGGTGTGCGCGCGCCAGACTTGATGGCCAGCACGATGAGGTCCTTGTCGCGAATCGCATAGAGAATTCGATAGTCGCCCTCGCGAATCCGGTAGAGGTGGTCCACCCCTTCGAGTTTCGTGGCGCCAGGGGGTCGAGGACTGGTGCGGAGTGCATGGAGCCGCTTCACGAGAAGTTTCCGAAGCGGCTTCGCGAGCGTGCGGAGTTGCTGCTCTACAGGGGGGGCCACGAAAACTGTGGAGATCGCCTGGTGCAATCAGAGCCCCAATTCTTTCAAAATCATATCCAGTGACTGGGCGCCCTTCTTATTCGCCTGAGCCAATGCGGCCCGGGCATCGACAAGATCGATGCGATCCTCCAGATCTTCCAGGAGTCGCAGATCTTCAATGGGCACCACGGCCGCGACTGCTCGGCCACGCCGGCGCAGCAGAACACGCTCGTTGCCGAATGCCGCACGGTTGATGGCATCGGCAAAGCCCTCTCGTTCCTTCTTGCCCTCTGGATTTCCCATAGCACCTCCACCGATAACGTCTTCCCTGCCGGACCGATCGTTCATTCGACTGGTGCAAGCTGTACAGGGGAGAGGAGGTGAAGTCAATCGACGAAAAAGCCCGCTCGCTTCCTATTTCATTTTTTTCGTAATTGGGGTATGAAGTGGAGGCGGCGATTGCGTCGCGGTCCCATTGCAGTACTCACCCATTCATCGAGGAGAGACAAAATGGCTAAGGGTCTGACACAGAAGAAAGCGACCAAGAAGAAACCCGCTAAGACGGTGAAGGAAAAACGCGCCGACAAGGTTGCCAAGAAGAAGCGCTAAGGCGGTCTGCGCTTCGGCCCCGTTCAGATTCGAAGCGACAACTCCAGGATGCCCATCAACGTGCGTCAGCAGCAAGCAACGCATGTTGATGGCTCTCCTCTCGCCCCACGCGTCTCCCAATCCCTGCACCGCTGCAGCGTGATCGTTCAGTTCGCACAGCATCGACCTGGTGCGGCCGAGTCTGTGACATCGTGTCTGGGAACTGAACGGCTGCGCACGTCGCCTGATTGATTAATCCGATCTGCCGCAAGTCATGCCACGTTCTTCATCACCCGCCAGCTAGCACAGGACGAAAACCGGCTTTGGTGAGGATGCGGGCGAATGTTTCTCGCTGGTCTCCCTGAATCTCGATCCGTCCCTCCTTCACCGTCCCTCCGGCACCGCAGGCCTGTTGCATCTCCTTGACGAGTCGCTCTTTTTCCCCTGAACTGATGCCGAGGAACCCTGTGATGACCGTGACGGTCTTGCCGCCTCGGTGCGCCGTTTGGCGGATGATGCCCACTCGTCCACGGTTCTTTTGGGGCGCAGGGGGAGTGGTGACAGTGTGGCCTGTATCAGGCCGCATGGATGAATCAGGCGACAACCCGGCCTGCTTCAGTGCTGCGAAAGGGCTGACCCACGCGACTGGCTCACCACTCGTGGGAACGCGTTTCTTCTCTTTCATTGCCACATCCTTGTCGGAACCAGAATTATGACGATGCGCCCTTCAGAGTGATCAATTCAATGTGCACCGTGTTCGTGCCAGCTGCCATCCAAATCTGCCCCTCTTGGACGGTGCATTCCAGCTGCATGCTGGATTGTGCAAGCTGGGCCAAGGCTCGGCTTGCGTCCAGCGGGAGATTGACCACGGTTAGATTATTCAGGCGGGCCAGGTTCGCCTGATTCTTCTCCCACCATTGGTCAGCGCCACGACCGCCATAGGTATAGAGGTAGACCCGTTTCGCTTTGCCGCAGGCCTGGCGAATGTTTTTCTCCTCGCGCTGGCCCACCTCGACCCAGAGATCAATGGCGCCCGTCAAATCCTTTTGCCAGAGATCTGGCTCGTCCTCCGTACTCAGCCCTCGGCCGAACGATAAGGCTTCGTGCGCATGGAGCACAAAGGCCAGCAGACGCATCATCATGCGTTCGTCTGTTTCGGACGGATGGCGCGCCAGGGTCAGCGCATGGCCCTGATAGTACTGGCGGTCCATGTCGGAGATCTGCACGGTTGCTTTGAAAATGGTCGCGTTTGAGGCCATGGGTTCGTGGTTCCTTGATTCCGGAAAGATGCAGATGAATGGAGCCGACAGCTGTTGCGGAGCTATTCTTTATAGGCGATGTACCACCCTTCGACCCGCTCCCGTGCCCAAGGCGTTTTTCGAAGGAATGTGAGGCTGGATTTTATGCTGGGGTCGTGAAGGAAGCAGCGGATCGGGACGCGACGCCCCATTTCGGCCCACCCGTACCGCTCGACCAGTTCCTTGAGGATTGTTTCCAGCGTGATGCCGTGCAACGGATCGCGGGGGTGAGAGACACTCATGAGCGTATGGCGAATGACATAGAGTTGGTGGCCGAAGATGAAAATGCTTATAGCATAGAGCGCGAAGGCGGAGCCACTAGTCCACGGTTCATGGCAGCAGGCGTCTGTAGACGCCCAGGCCTGCGCGGGAGGCCCGTGATCGTTTCTTGGGGGAAGCGGATGTGACTCGCGTGGCGAGCTGGATGCCGCGGGAGCTGGCGTCGTGAAGAATGGCCTGCCGGATCTCAGCGGGGAAGGCTTCCGGCGGGTGGACGCCCGACAGCGTGCGCGGGAAATGTTTCACGAAGAGCGCCGCCATTTCCGCCGTTGCCCATGCGATCGGTGAGCAGAGCAGTCCGCGCCGTCTAAGCAGATACAGGCTCGGCACTGTCGCGTCCCACCGGACGAGCGTGGGCTGGCCGCGTTTCATGCCCGTTACGACTACCGCGGCGGCGAATCGCGCATTGCGGAGAATGCCTTGATGGAGCAATTGATGCACCCTGGCTGGCGTCGGGGTTCTGGGGAACTGTGCCGGCACCAGGCCCCGCGACTTGCGCAGTTTCCCCTGCCGATACCAGCGCCGCAGTTGCTCGATGTCCGCCCCGCCGATTTTGGCATCCATCGTCCGGAGCGGGATCACGTGCGGCACGGTGACGACCTCATCCTGAGCCGCCAATACCACACCCACGGGCCCGATCGGTGCCGGGAACCGGAAGATCTCACGGTCGCTGAACCGTTGTCCCAGCCGGAAGTGTCCTTGACGATAGAGGCGTGGTTGCGAGACGGCTTCATCAAATGCGACGTCTGCCGACCACTGTGAAACGGGACTGTCGCTCTCCGTTGCCTCATAGAGCCGGACGTGAACCGTTTCTACGGTATCGAGCAGGTCTGCGCCGGCGGCGATGAGGAGGTTCGTGAGTCCTGGCGCGACCCCGGCCGTGATGACCGCCGTTCGTCGGATATCCCGGAAGCGTGTTTCGAAACGGAGTTGTTCCGCCTGAAAGGGATTTTCGGCCAGATGGGCCGCCATGTCGAGATAGTGGGTGCGCAGGCGGAGGGCGGCACGAAGAATAATCTTATTGAGGACGGCGGGGCAGGCGTTGATCAGCAGCTGCGTTCCCTGTGCGGCGGTGACGATGCGCTCTATATTGCGGGCATTCACTTCCAGCACGGGAATCGGCGAGTCCGTGCCTAAGAATCGTCGCGCCCGTTCCGGATCGCGATCTCCGCAGGAGACACGATGCCCCTGCCGCCTCAGCAGTTGTGCCAGCAGCGAACCGGTTGCGCCCACTCCCAGAACGAAGATCCTCATCTGGTGGCGCCCGTTACTTTTTCTTGTAGACGTTCAGCCCGATCTTTTCCTCGCGGTCTGGGATGGTCACGTTTCCCTCCGTTGAGGCAATGATGGTGGTCTTTCCCGACGCGGAGGGGCCGAACTCTTTGGATAGATCCACCTTGATCGTCAATATCGTTCCCTGGACAGTCATTTCTACGTTTTTCATGATAGGAGCCTCTCTGTGATGGATGAAGCGCGTGTACGCGCTGTCTGAATCATGGTGCAACCTGTACCGCGGGCAGGGGAGGAAGTCAATCGGCGGCGGAGCCTCCCGCGCGAGGCGCTGCCGCTTCCGCATGCGCGGGACCGGCTTCACGCTCGGAAAGACAGATTCATTTATGGTAGGGTAACCGCATGGGGCGATATATACATCGGACGGTGCTGATTCTCTCGCTGCTGATTGTGGGAGTCAATTGCGGGGCTGGTGCAGCCGAACCCTCCGGCGAGAGTCAACCTTCAGCCGATAAACACAAAACGGATAACGGCAAAGGCCTGACGGTGGAAGATCTTGCGCGTGGGCTGAAGAGCGCCGCGCAAAGCATTGAGAAGGAGATTCCTAAGATCGGGCCAGCCATCGGGGACACATTCAAGAATCTCACGGGCAAAGGATCCGGGAAGCCGGAGCCCCAGACCGCTGACAAGGACAAGAAGTAGACGCCGGCTGCAGCAGCCGGCTAGACGTTGAAGCGGAAGTGCATGACATCGCCGTCCTGAACCACGTACTCCTTGCCCTCCAGCCGCATCTTTCCTTTTTCTTTCGCGCCCGCTTCGCCCTTGCAGGCGATAAAGTCGTCGTAGCCGATCACTTCCGCGCGAATGAAGCCTTTCTCGAAATCGCCATGGATGACGCCTGCGGCCTGCGGGGCCGTGTCGCCGATATGAATGGTCCAGGCGCGGACCTCTTTCACGCCCGCGGTGAAGTAGGTTTGCAAGCCCAGCACCTGGTAGGCCGTGCGAATCAGGCGGTTGAGTCCCGGTTCGGCCATGCCGGCATCGGTGAGGAATTCCAGTTTCTCTTCGTCCGACAGCCCGGAGATTTCCGACTCCAGTGCGGCGCAGATGGCCACGACCGGCGCCCCTTCGCGTGCGGCGAATTCTTCCAGGCGCGTGAGCAAGGGGTTATTGGTGAACCCTTTTTCCGCCACGTTGGCGACGTACATGACGGGCTTGATGGTGAGCAGGCACAGCGGTTTCAGTAGGGCGAGTTGCGCGGCGTCCAGCTGCATCGTGCGGGCTGGCTTGCCCTGGTTCAGACAGGCGGCGACTTGATCCAGCAGCTCGCCAAGTTTCGCGGCGTCTTTATTGCCGGCGCGCACGAGCTTCACGTTTTTTTCCTGGGCTTTTTCCACCGTGGTCAGGTCGGCCAGCGCCAGCTCCGTGACGATGGTGGCAATGTCGGAAAGCGGATCGACTTTGCCAGACACGTGAATCACATTGTCATCCTCGAAACAACGCACCACGTTCACGATGCCGTCGGTTTCGCGAATATTGGCGAGGAATTGGTTGCCCAAGCCTTCGCCCTTCGAGGCTCCGGCGACGAGCCCGGCAATGTCCACGAACTCGGTGGTGGCATACTGCATTCGCTGCGGCTTGACGATGTCGGCCAGCGCCTGCATCCGCGGATCCGGCACTTCCACGATGCCGATGTTCGGCTCGATGGTGCAGAAGGGATAGTTCTCTGCCGCGATTCCCGATTTCGTCAGCGCATTGAAGAGGGTGGACTTGCCCACGTTAGGCAGCCCGACGATTCCGCATTTCACACTCATGATAATTCCTTCACAGTAATGGCGATGCCGTTTGAGTCGTACCGTTTCCAACGTGCCTGCGAGGCGGCGGGGAAGGGAAAGCGGATGGCGCATTCTACTGGTTCAGGGGCGGTTTGGTCCACTCCTTCATGCACGCATGAAAAGCGGAGGGCGTGCGCGCAGGCTGAAGGGGGAAAGAGCGGCGTCGTTCGCGTCGCGAATACGCAAACGAAAGAACCCGAAGAAACTGCATGAGCCGGATTCTGCACGCGTTGTTTTAAGAAAGGCTGCCCGTTAAAATAGTTCCGCATGTAACCTCGTTTCAGGGGCGATGATGAACACCGAGCAACTTCCTCCATATCTTTCTTCCATACTCATTGTGGACGATGAGCCGGATATATGTCTGGCGCTCGAAGATCTCCTTCGGCATGAAGGGTATGCGGTGCGGAGTGTACATACGGGAAGGGAGGCCCTGCACGAAGCCGAACAGAATCTATTTGGGGCAGTCATCCTGGATTTGGGGTTGCCGGATCTGAGTGGGTTCGCAGTCCTGCGGGGGCTGGAAGAATTTGACCCCCTGTTGCCGGTTATCATTCTCACCGCATCTGCACAAGATCGCGACACGGTGGAGTCACTCCGCCGGGGCGCCTTTGCTTACATCACCAAGCCCTACAACCACGATGCGCTCAAACTCATTCTCCGCCGGGCAGTTGATGCACGGAGATTGGTGCTCAAGGTAGATCGTGCCGAGCACACGCTGAGTGGGAGTGAAGCGCAATTTCGACATGTCGTCCGCGCGGCACCGGATGGGATTGTGCTCGCTGATGGCGACGGCAAGATCGTTTCATGGAATACCGCAGCTGAACGGCTCTTTGGCCATACTGAGGAAGAGAGGTTAGGGCAGCCGCTGATCACCATCATGCCAACTCGGTACCGAGAGGCCTATCTGCGAGAGCTTGAGCAGGCCAAAGCGACTGACACCGCACTCGGTGGACGCACGATCGAACTGCATGGCGTGATGAAAGACGGGAGCGAATTTCCCATGGAGCTGTCGCTCAGCACCTGGAGATTCGGCGGCCAGATGTTTTGCTGTGGCATTATCCGCGACATTACTCTGCGGAAGAAGGCCGAGGCGACGCTTCTGCAGCAGCAGATCGAGCAGCAGGTCCTGCTGGATCTCATCCCGGCCATGGTTTGGTACAAGGATGCCCACAATCGCATTCTGCGAGTGAACCGGTACGCGGCTGAATCCATCAAGAAGACCGTGGCAGAGGTAGAAGGCCAGTCCACCTCTGCTCTCTACCCGGACGAAGCGGAACAATACTGCCGGGATGATCTCCAGGTTATCGCGTCAGGCAGGCCAAAGCTCGGTATTGTGGAACTGTACCAGACGGCATCCGGTGAGAAGCGCTGGGTGCAGACGGACAAGGTGCCCTACCGGGATCCTCAGGGGAACGTGATCGGGGTCCTGGTTTTTGCGCAAGATATTACTGAGCGCAGGCACGCGGAAGCGGCTCTACAGGAGAGTGACCGTCGATATCGATTTTTGATGGAGGAGGCGTCGGACGGCATTGTTGCGTTAGATCGAGACGGATATTTCAGCATGGCAAACTCGAAGGCCTGTGAAATGTTTGGGTATACGAGAGAGGAGTTGCTCAAGCTTCATCTGAAGGATACGTATGTTCCGGCGGAAAGCGCCGCAGCCCAGCAACGCCTCGAACACATCGGCTACGACAAACCCGCGCGGTGCAGCCGATTGTTACAGCGAAAAGATGGGACGGTCATTCCGGTCGAAATCAGTGCAACGAAGATGTCCGATGACTGCTACTTCGCGATCGTGCGAGCCTGCGCGTGACAGAATCGGCGGAGCAATTCCGGATGTGCGACTGTTTAGATCGGCTGCCCCTTGTCTTCGTTGCACAGCAAGCGGCATCTGCTGTCGTGTGGGATGGGAGAGGGCGAAGAGAAAGGCGGATCATGGACAGCCTACGCATAGAGCAAGGACGTGATGTGTAGTTTGCGAACGGCGAGACACGAGCGACGAACGACGAACCGAGCAGGCCTGCCATGCATCGCGAAAATGCATCGTTCGCTCCCAATTCTCGCGCGCCGGTTGTGGTCGTGAGCGAGCCGCCATTGGTGAGCTGGACCGAGGCAGGCCGGGCCTGCTCGGCGCGCTGGCGTTCGGAGTGGGGCTCGCCGGCGCCTACACGCGTGGCCATCGCCAATGACAGCATGACTGCCGACACAGCCTATCGCATGGCTTGCGAGGGGAGCGCGCTGCTCTGGCGTGGCGACTTTCAGAATGCCAGACAGTTGCTGAATGCGATGGCGCGGCGAGTGGACCGCCATCCCCCCAAAGCTGTCTCGTCTCCGGCTGAGAGCTTCCATTTACACCGACAGGCGCAGTCCCTCCGCGCCCGCATCTTGGGCATGCTGCTGGTGGCGCTGGAAGAGGACTACGAGATTCGCCTGCGTCGTGCGCCGGACCTGCGCCTCGCCTGCACCGAGGCCTACGGTCCTGCTGACGGGCGCGCCCTGGTGTCGCTGCGTGAGCTGCTGGGGCTGGTTGGTGCGCATGAGTGGCGAAAAAAAGGCCTGGTGATTCCCGCGATTGGCGGACGTATTCACCCGCACTACGGCGTGTTTTCTCCGGTTCGCGGCGAGTATGTGGGGCTGGTCGCCGAGACGCCATTGCCGTCATTAACGCGCGCCTTCGATATCGGGACTGGAACCGGCGTGTTGGCGGCGGTATTGGCTCGCCGCGGCGTCTCGCATATCGTGGCCACCGATCAAGATCCTCGCGCCCTGATCTGCGCCCGCGAGAACCTTGCGCGGCTGGGACTCACGGCCAAAGTGGACGTCGTGCAGGCAGATCTCTTTCCCGAAGGCCGGGCTCCGCTCGTGGTCTGCAACCCGCCTTGGGTCCCGGCACGGCCCAGTTCTCCCATCGAGCAGGCGATCTACGACCCCGAAAGCCGCATGTTGCGCGGATTCCTCAATGGCCTGGCCGCCAATCTGGAGCCAGGGGGAGAAGGCTGGCTGTTGCTCTCGAACCTTGCCGAGCATCTGGGACTGCGGACGCGGGAAGAACTCCTTGCCGCGATTGAGAAAGCGGGTCTCAGAGTGATCGGCAAGATCACCGTCCGGCCGAATCATCCCCGGGCCTCCGATCAAACAGATCCGCTCAGCGCCGCGCGAGCGGCGGAACGCACAACCCTCTGGCGCCTCGGGGTTCTCTAACAGGCTGCGGAAAAACTCGCTGAAAGCGAACGCTATGGCTGAAGTGCTTTATGTGGCATGGAGGCCTAGATAACCTCAGGATGCTCAAAAGGGCCGTCCAGCAAGGCCGCAGCGAGCGAAGAGGCGAGGCGTACGGGTTGGTATGTTGAGCCTCTTCGTGAAGCGAGAACGCCGCTGGAGGACTTTTTCAGCATCCTGCTAAGGGCCTGCGCGGCAGAGCGAATGGCGTATAGCTGATGGCAAGAGCGGGACGCGTCATTCATGAAGCGTATTTTGCAAGCCAAGCCCGCTCCTGCTCGCGAACGATGAGTTCGTCCAGCCATGTGCCGAGAAAGGTTTTTGCCGCTGGTATTTCGGGTAGGTAGCCGCCGATTTCCCAGGGTTCACGGCGGACGAGTGCGAGAAGGTCTCGCGAGCCATACACGATTTAAAGGATAAGACCTCGTCGTCCTCCAAGAGATAGACGATTCGGTAATCTCCAAAGAGTAATTCTCGAAGGTCTGGGCGATGGAACTCTGGAACTATTCGACCAATCCTGGATGTCAGGCGAAGGGTTTCGGCGGATTCAACGACACGATCAACGAAGGTGACGGCCTGCCTATGATTTGCGCTTGAGCAAGTCCGCGAGGTGGGCGAGGGGCGTGAAGGTTGACGGTCGGTCGGCCTCATGGCTCGGCGGCGCCTCATCGGGCGCGGGTGCGACTTGATACCGCTGGTGCTCGTTGTCGTGGCAGTAAAGGCAGAGCAACTCCCAGTTGCTTCCGTCCGGCGGATTGTTGTCGTGGTTATGGTCTTTGTGGTGGACCGTGAGTTGGCTCAGCTTCTTGCTGTCGAATTCCCGTCCGCAATGGGCGCAGAGCCATGGAAAGAGTTTGAGCGCGTGCTCTCGATGGGCCTGGTCACGCTGGGATTGATTGTCCCGTGTCATGCGAGCCTCGCTGAGGATGGCGACTCATGTTTGAGAGATTCTACAATAAGTCTTGAACGAAAGCCCATCACAGGCCGCGAGGGGGCTGACCCTGTGTCGTGGCTGGTGTTTATTTCATAGCGGCAGTTTGCTTGAGGGTAAAGATCCCAACTCCCCTGGTCACTTTCACCTGCCCCGTGCGGTTCAAGCGAGACACTTCTTGGAAGAGCTCATTCCAGGTGAATTCCGGATAGCGAGCCACGAGGGCCTCGAACTCGCATTCCAGGGGCCCTTGGAGCATTTCGAGGATCCGGTCGGTAATGGGTTTCTGTGGTGCCATCCGGATTGCTCCTTGTCCTGCTGTGCGCGCGGCGCGAAAAGTGCGCAGAGCGATATCGGTGGTGGAACGGCGGAGACTGGAGAATCGATCGCGTGAGGAAGGACCGGGATGCGCGAGGGATGAGACAGTCGGCGTGGTGAAACGCCTGGATTCATGCTACGTGCGAAAAGACTGCGCGTCAAGCTGCGTATTCCTGTGTGCTCGCTCGTCGAACCACACACACGAGAGGGACTGGATAGACCAGGTTGACAAGATAGACCCGACGGTCAGTCGAATCAGCTTCCTGTCACGCGCCGGAAGAGTTCCTGGGCAACTACACGCACACAGTGACGCGCAAGAAGGTCGCGGGAATGGAAGTCGCATCCTTCCGTGAGCTTGTGTTTTGGCTGTTGAACAGCACTTCCAGTTCCTTCTGCAAATCACCGGCTCGACCGGTCTTTTCCGCCGCGTCGAACGCATTCATGGTGGGTCCGTAGTATTTTCTGAAGGTATCCACGAGCGCTGATGGTTCGTCGGGAAAGTTGAAGACAAACGTGTCTTTGGCGAAAGCGATCTTCTCTTTGGGAATCCCCGCGCCGGCAAATCGCTCGATCACGTGGCTTTCGATCCCCCACGTCATCGGGCTTACGAAGCCTTCCGGCGGCGGGGGCGAGTACGAGGAACTAATTTTCAGGATTTGCGCGACCAATGTCGGATCATTGGGAATCCAGTTCCCCATCACGATTCGGCCGCCTGGCTTGGTCACGCGTACCATCTCCTTGGCCACATCGAACGGCTTGGGCGCGAACATGGCGCCAAAGATGCTCACGACAAGATCAAAAGAATGATCCTTCAACTCGTGCAGATTCGTCGCATCGCCTTCCTGAAACCGGCAGTTCGTGAGGCCCTGCTCCTGCGCGCGCTTGTTCCCGGCCTCAACCAGGTTCCTCGCGATATCCACGCCCAAGACGTCTGCCCCGAGTCTTGCCTCTGGTAATGCCGTCGTGCCATCGCCGCATCCGAGATCCAAGACTTTGAGCCCTTGTGTGATGCCGAGTCCCTTGACGAGGGCCTCTCCGCTCTCTCTCATGCTCTCCGCAATGCGGGTAAAGTCGCCTTTTTCCCAAAGTGCTTTGTTTGGATTCATGGGGGTGCTCCTATTCATTCGATCATAGTTGCCACGCGCCGGATGTCCGCCATGGCGAATAATATCTAAGGAGAGTGGGAAGTTCTACTTGTCCAGGTCGCCTGGTTTATCGCCGCGTGAGTAGAGGATAGAGAAAAGAGCGGATGGTGTAGGGATGATAGCAGGGTGAACGGGGATCGGCTGGGCTGGCTGGTCTCGCCCGTGCGTCGATCCGCACCCACCAGACAGACCGGATAGACGAGATAAACCAGGCAGACTGGAGTCCTTAGTTCCCTGCCACGCGGCGCAGCACGCGCACTCGCTCACGGCCCTCACGCCCTGGAAAGGCCACATCCGGTACATAATCCTCGACGATTTCGTAGCCCTCTGCAAAGAGCGATGTCAGATCAGCCACGCTGAACGGGTAGGGCGGCCCCTCTTCGCCTGGATCAAGCGCCG
>JBEGVJ010000106.1:0-7194 GCA_041178465.1 Nitrospirota bacterium | reverse complement strand
TCCCCCATCGCGCCGAGCAGCGCATCGCAGAGGGCATGGACCAAGGCATCGGAATCGGAATGCCCCAACAAACCCTTGCTGTGCGGCACCTCGATCCCGCCGAGAATCAGTTTCCGGCCTGCCCCCAAGGGATGAATGTCGTACCCGCAACCCACGCGCATCGTCATAAGCTCTCCTCGTAATTCGCTACGCATCGCTTCCCGCGAGAATTGCGGGACTGGCGCGAAATGCGAGACGAGCCGGAAACGAGAGATACTCTGGTCACTTCTCGCGCCTCTCGCTCGTCCCGCTCGTCCCGCCCGTCTCGCGCGCTTTCATCCTCGACGCCAGAATGGCCTCGCCGATCACCATGTCTTCCGGCCTCGTCACTTTGATGTTTTCTCCGCTCCCCTCGACCACCGCCACCGGATACCCAAGCCATTCCACCAGAAAGGCATCATCGGTGGCCCGCACCCCCTCGGCATGCGCTTTCTGGTGAGCGGCCTCGATCCAGTCTCGCCGAAAGGCCTGCGGAGTTTGGGCCAGCCATAAGGGGGTGCGATCGATCGTCCGTTCAATCATTCCATCCGGACGCACCTGCTTCACCGTATCCCGCATGGGAAGGGCGACAATCGCCGCGCCGTGCTTTCTCGCTGCCGCCACCACCTCGTCGATCATCCGTTGGGTTAAAAACGGTCGCACGGCATCGTGGACAAGCACGATCTCCGTGCCGACTGGAACCTCGGCCAGCGCATGCCGCACCGAATCCTGACGTTCCACGCCACCAGCCACCACCTTCGCCACTTTCGTGAATCGATGCCGCGAGACGATCTCGTTCTCACAATATTCGATGTCTGCGGATGGCACGGCAAGAATAACCTGATCGACCACCGCGGCGGCTTGCAATGCCCGCAAGGATTGGATGATGAGCGGCTCACCGCCCAACGACAGAAACTGTTTGGGGATGGAGCCGCCCATCCGAAGCCCACGCCCGGCTGCGGGCACGAGGGCCACCACATGATTAGCCACGAGCGACTTGCAACTCCTCTCGCTCGGCATCTTCCTTGAGACGGGTGAAAATCATCCGCCCGGCGGTAGTTTGCAACACGCTGGTCACCACGACATCCACATTCCGTCCAATAGAGCGACGGGCATTATCGACAACGATCATCGTCCCGTCGTCCAGATAGGCCACACCCTGACCGGCCTCTTTGCCTTCTTTCAACACAAACACCCGGATCGCCTCACCAGGCAACACTGCGGGACGGAGCGCATTGCAGAGTTCGTTGATGTTGAGAACACGCACCCCCTGCAACTCGGCGATCTTATTCAAGTTCAAATCATTGGTAATAATTTTGGCATTCATTTTTTTTGCCAGCACCACCAACTTCGCATCGACTTCTTTCACATGCGGGAAATCCTCGTCGATAATCCTCACATCGACGCCGACCATCTTTTGAATCTTGTTCAGGATATCCAGCCCGCGCCGGCCTCGGGCCCGCTTCAGCGAGTCGGAGGAGTCGGCAATATGCTGGAGTTCGTCCAGGATGAAGTGCGGCACGAGAAAGGTCCCCTCAAGAAACCCGGTCTCACAGAGGTCCGCCGCACGCCCATCGATAATGACGCTGGTATCCAAAACTTTCGGACAAACGGTCGAACCGGACAATTCAAAGAACTTCTGCTCGGAACTGGGGAACTTCTCCTTCCCGAAGCGTGCTCCGAGAACCAAGCCCAAATAGGGCAGACCCAGGAGAAAGACCAGCCCGCCGATATGAAACAGGAAGGTCTGCACATCGAAAATCTCACCGCCGACCCATTCGATAAGTCCCGTGAGGAGAAGCCCTACTGCCAGCCCGCCGGTTCCTCCCACAATAATGCCGAATGATAGATTGCGTAAGGCATACTCTCCGGCAACGATCAGCCCTCCCGCCACAGCCCCGATGCCAACTCCATACAGCCAGTAGGACGCGTTGGCTGGTTCGGCCCTGAGAAACAGCACCATCCCGGCCAACGCACTGAGAAGGACGAATATGGCCCGTGATACCATACCTTCACCTCCAGGCATATGACCTGCCTTTGAGAGGCAGGCAGGGTGGAGCGGTCCTTAGGGCCGAAGCGTGAGATAGATGGACCGGCCCTGTCGCTTCACCAATAAGAGGACCGCCTGATCTTTGGAAAGACCCGATACCAGCCGCTCGTACGTCTTAATGGAGGTCACGGCCTTTCGATTCACCTCCAGAATCATGTCGCCTTCCCGCACGCCTATTTCCTCCGCCGTGCTGCCAGGCTTGACGCGCGTCACAACGACACCTCGCTCGGTCGACTTGATCCCATACCGGCCGGCCAGCTCTTCCGTGAGTTCATGCACCTCAAGATCGGACAACACTCCGGTCGGCGCAGCCGACTCCCCGTTCTCTTCCGATCCTGACTGTGCCAGCGACTTCGGCTGCTCGACGATCGTGACCTCGAGCACCTTAGGTTTCTTGTCTCGAATCAGCTTGATCGATACCTTTTTCCCGAGCGGGGTTTGTGCGACAGCATTGCGCAAATGCGTGGGGGAATCCATCGGCTTGCCGTCGAACTCCACAATCACATCCGCCCGTTCGAATCCCGCCTTCTTCGCAGGACTGTCGTCCATCACATCGCTGACGAGCACACCCTTCGTCTCCGTGATGCCGAATTGCGCCGCCAGCTCGGGCGAGAGCTCTTGAATCGACACGCCCAACCAACCGCGCACGACTTTTCCGGTTCGGACCAGTTGATCCATGATCGAGCGCGCCAAGTTGCTGGGCACGGCAAACCCGATCCCCATGTTCCCGCCGCTCTGGCTGAAGATGGCGGTATTGATGCCGACCAACTCCCCGCGAATGTTCACCAAGGCGCCGCCGGAATTACCAGGATTGATCGCCGCATCAGTCTGGATGAAATCTTCGTATTCGGCGATCCCCATGCTGGCTCGCCCGACCGCACTGACAATGCCCATTGTCACGGTCTGGGTCAGGCCAAAGGGGCTTCCCACGGCCAGCACAAACTCGCCAACTTCCAATTGGTCGGAATCGGCCCAGGCGATCGGCGACAGCCCTGTTGCCTCGATCTTGAGAACGGCAATGTCCGTCTTCGAATCCGTGCCGATCAATTTGGCCTTAAACTCGCGTTTGTCAGATAGCACGACGCGAATGTCGTCAGCCTTGTTCACCACATGATTGTTGGTAATGATCAATCCGCTGGGATCCACAATGACCCCGGACCCCTGGCCCTTTTCCTTCCGTTCCTTCGGCATATCCCGCTTGAATTCGTCGCCGAAGAAACGCCGGAAAAACGGATCGTCGAAGGGCGACGACCCTTGAGGGCCCTCTCCCGCTTTCCCCGTTCGCGTCGCGGCAATATTGACGACAGCCGGCTTGACCGACTTTGCGATCTCGACGAAGTTTTTCCCGCCTCCCCCGGACATTGGCAACTGCGGCGCCGTCGCCACGGGACGGACGAATGGAGCGGGGACCGGTTCCGGTCCGGCTGTGCCGCTCGGCATCCAGCCCATATCGGATGCCACGACAATCCCGATGACGATGCCCACGGCGATCAAGACGAACGGTACGATCCAGGGCCGACGAGACTTCATAGGTACCATGTATCCTTCATCCCTCATGCGACAAACAAACTCTGCACGCAGAGCCGAGCCGACGACTCACTTGCCTTCGCCGGAATAAATTCCCATGATGGTGTGGAGAAACGTGATCGCCTCCGGCTTGGGACGCTGGAACGAGTTCCGCCCGATGATGGAGCCGAACCCGCCGCCATCGCGGATCGCGCGCGCTTCTTCGAACACGTTCCGATCTTCGCTCTTGGCTCCGCCGGAGAAAATGACGATCCTCCGTCCATCGAACGCGCTCTGCACCACGTGCTTGACCCGCTCTGCCAGCGTCTTGATCGGCACTTGCGTCACTTCATACACCTTTTTCGCCGCGGCCTGCTCCAGATGCGCGGTGGGAAGCTTGACCTTAATGATGTGGGCGCCGAGCTGAGCCGCAATCTGGGCCGCATAGGCCACCACATCGATCGCCGTTTCCCCTTCCTTGCTTAATCCTGAGCCGCGGGGGTACGACCACACGACGACCGCCAAGCCGCAGGCCTTGGCATCCTCCGCAATCTCACGGAGCTGTTCATACATCGCGTTGCAATGGGCGGAGCCCGGGTAGATCGTAAACCCCACGGCGACACAACCCAGACGCAAGGCATCCGAAACGCTCCCAGTCACGGACGGCATGGGATCTTTGTCGTCATGCAACGAATCGTGACTGTTGAGCTTCAGAATGAGCGGGATTTGCCCAGCATATTGACAGGCCCCTGCCTCCAGAAACCCCAAGGGCGCGGCATAGGCGTTACAGCCGGCATCGATCGCCAATTGAAAATGGTAGAGGGGGTTATAGCCTCCCGGATTGACGGCAAAGCTTCGGGCCGGTCCATGCTCAAATCCCTGGTCCACGGGAAGAATCACCAGCTTGCCGGTCCCGGCCAACTTGCCGTGCCGTAACAGACGGGCGATATTCGTTTTCGTCCCCGCGTTGTCGCTGCTATACCAGCTCAGAATCTCTTGAACCCTATCTGCCATGCTGAACCTCCCGTGAATTCGTGAAACGGTATCCGCTAATAGCTGTTCAGGCTGAAGGCTTTTAGGCCGAAGGCCGAAGATCCGAATACTTCAGCCTGAACACCTTCAGCCTATCTACCTGAATCGTTACATTCGTCTGCCTTGGATGAACTCCTCCGCCTCCAGCACGTCGTCCGCACTGCCGATGATCAATGGCACCCGTTGATGGAGCTGCTTCGCCTCCACCTCAAGGATGCGCATGGTGCCGGTGCTGGCCCTTCCTCCTGCCTGCTCCACAACCCACGCCAGAGGATTCGCTTCGTACAACAACCGGAGCTTCCCCTCCGGCTTGTCCAGCTCACCGGGATAGAGATACACGCCTCCTACGAGAAGGATCCGGTGCACATCGGCCACCAAACAGGCAGAATAGCGCCCACTATAGGGCCGCCCCGTCGACTTATCTTTCACTTTCAGATGGTCGATATACTTCTGCGTGCCGCCAGACCACTTATGATAATTTCCTTCATTCGCCGCATAGATCTTCCCCCGAGCCGGCGTCGTGATCGCTTTGTGAGACAGTAGATAGTCTCCACTCTCCGGATCCAGCGTAAATCCATGGACCCCCTGGCCTGCGGTAAAAACCAACATGGTGCTGGCCCCAAAGAGAAGATAGCCCGCTGCCGCTTGCTCGGTCCCCTTCTGAACGAGATCGCTCTCACAAGGCGTGTGATCGAGCCGCCGTCTCCTGACGATGGAAAAAATCGCACCGAGCGGCATGTTCACATCCGTGTTGGACGAACCGTCCAAGGGATCGAACAAGACCATATAAGAACCCTGCGCCCCCTGGCGAGACAGGATAATCGGCTTTTCCATCTCCTCGGACGCCAAGGCACAGACTAGTTCATTCTGCTGCAACAGCCTGACGAAGGTCGCATTGGCGATCTCATCGAGCTTCTTGACGGTTTCTCCCTGGACATTGGTCGTACCGGTCGTGCCAAGAACGTCGATGAGACCAGCGCGACGAAGGTCATGCGCCAGGTATTTCCCCGCGAGGCCAATCTGAGACAACAGCCCGGTCAACGCGCTAGCCCCGCCTGGAAAGGCAGTCTGGTTGAGGCTGATAAACCGTTCGAGTGTGAGAGCCTGCTGTGCCATCAATCGGTACGATTGTCCTTACGCACTACCGAGTTGCGAGGAATGACATAACCTGGCGCAAGTATAGCTGTTTCAGGAGGGACGGGCAATGGAGCTTCCAGTCCGTTACCTCCCAAGGACAGCCGGGGGAAACCCACTCACCAGGTCGGCCACAATCGATCCGATGACGACTTTGGCTTTCATCCTGACAGGAATCCGCCGGTCATCGTTCGTGAACCACACCCGAATGTTACCCTGGTTGAGAAAGAGACCTTGGAACGGCATGATCACCAACACACGAACCGTTTCAACCTCTCCCCAGGAACCGCTGAGCGTCTCAATTGCCTCGACCAATACGTCCACTTTGCGATTCTTCTTATCGTGATACACGTTCATCGTCATTGACGAGCCTGGCAGCAACGACAACCTGCTGCGCGCATAATAAAGACAGGAGATGACGTCCTGGGTACCAGGAGGCATCTCCAGCCTTTCAGTCGTCCCGCCTTTGACGACCGTGACCGCCCCCTCCTGCTGGTGAAAGACGTACTCGATATCTTCCTTTTTCTTTCCTTCCCGCCGCTTAAAGATCAAATGCTCCGGCAGCAGCGTGGCGGGATCGAGTATCGACTCCACTCGATTGTCCACGGGAAAGAACTTCGTGATGATGGGCCTCGACTGCGCCGTGGTAATCAATGTCGCCAATGGCCGGTCCCCCTCCGTACCAGCGCCAGTCACAGCCATCACGGCTGTGCCTGCTGTGATATTCAGCCACGAGATCTCGTAGGTGAGCTGTTCCCCGACTTGGAAGGATCGCGCTGAAGAAAAATCACCGGCCACAGCCCACGAGACAGAGCCGCTCATGGCGCTCAGGATCAGGGAAGCCAAGACGAACCGAGTGCATAGAAAATGAGTATGGAGCAATAGATTGCCCAGCTGATGAGGCTGTCGCGGGTGAGAAACAATCATGTGCGGTAGACTCTGGGAAGGTTACGGTCAGAATGCTCAAAAAGTCCGTCCAGCAAGGCCGCAGGCGAATCGAAACCAGAGGCGTACCCTCAGGGGTACGTTGAGGATTTCGATGAGCCGAGAACGACGCTGGCAGGCTTTTTCAGCATTCCATTAACAGCCAAGGGCCTGCTTGGCCGCGAGAAGCTCGCCTTCGATGACTGCGCGGATGGTGGCCAATCGCTCCGGCGAGGTCGCTTCAAACCGCAGCACAAGAGCCGGCTGGGTATTGGAGGCTCGGATCAGGCCCCAGCCCTCGTCAAAAATGGCACGGACACCGTCGATGGTAACCACCTCGCGGATCACCAGCTTGGCAGGACCAAGCTCCTCGCAGGTCTTCGTGCAGGCGGCCAACCGCTCCTGCACATGCCTGACCAACTCGAATTTGATGGAGTCCGAGACATCGACCCTGATCTCCGGAGTGACGAACGTTTTCGGGAGATCCGCCACCAACGCGGAGAGCGGACGAGGGGTCTTGGCCAGAATCT
>JBEGVJ010000105.1:0-17701 GCA_041178465.1 Nitrospirota bacterium | reverse complement strand
ATCCAGCGGCGTTCCGAAGAGATAGCTGGCAAAGACGAGCAACGGTGCAACGAGCAACGCAATCTGCAGGCTGGACCCCACGGCAATCCCATAGGCCAAGTCCATTTTGTTTTTCAGCGCCACCATCACCGCGGTGGAATGTTCGGCCGCATTACCCACCAGGGCCACCAGAATGACGCCGACAAAGACTTGTGTGAGCCCAAGTTGATGCGCAGCCGGCTCCAGTGCACCGACTAACATCTCGCTCATCAGGGCCACGAGACAGGTCACAACAGCGAGCACCGCAATCGAAGCGCCACGAGTCCAGGGTTGCTCTCCGAGGTCCGAGGCATCATGGGCCTCCCCTGCAAACAGATGGCGGTGCGTCTTCAAGGAAAACATGAGGCTCAGCACATAAATAATGAACAGCACGACCGCGATTTCAAGACTCAGCTCGCGTTCGATCGCGACGCCGCGATCGGACGCGGTGTAATGGAACAGGGCCGGAATGATGAGCCCCACCGCCGCCAGGAGCAGGAGGCTGGCGCCCATCCCGGCAGCGGTCTGATTGAACTTCTGCCGCTCATACTTCATCCCGCCGGCAAACATGGAGACCCCGAGCACAAGTAAAATATTGCCCAGGATCGAGCCGGTGAGAGAGGCTTTCACGACATCATGCAGGCCTGCGCGCAAGGCCACGAGTGCGATAATCAATTCCGCCGCATTGCCCAGCGAGGCATTCAGCAGCGCACCGATGCCGGCACCGACATGGGTCGCTAAATGTTCGGTCGCGCGGCCCAGCAAGCCGGCCAAGGGAATAATCGCGAGTCCCGCCGAGATAAAGACCAGCAGTGGATCGGCTCGAAGGACCTCGAGTGCGATCGTCACCGGGACGAAGATGAGCAGAAAATCAAGCCAGGACGTGAAGAGATAGTGCACGCGCAAAACCTAACATGACGGTGAGACTTTGTCGATGAATCGACGCCACGCCCCCCACGCCCTGTTTTACCCCTTTCATCTATGCCACGAGGAGACCCTGGCACGGCTCCTGACTCGCTTCGCCACCGTTCATTTTCGCGACTTCATGGCGTTGCAATTGACCCCTATGTCCGGGATGACGGCCTTCCAAGACCGGATGGGGATGAGCTTCCCGGATCTCATCGAGTCCGGCCGCCTCGTGCAAGGGTACGACGTGAGTGGACCGCTTTCACCTACGGTGGCAGCCGTTATCAATCGCGATCTTCACGATCCCCTGTGGCGCGCCTATTTCCACAACGCGTTTCGGCTCGACCGTCGCCTCCAGCGCGGGCTCTTCGAGCCGTCCCACAGCCTTCGCATCGGCGACTGTCTCGTGCCAGGCCCCGCGGCACTCCTGCGCCTCATGGATCATGCGTTCGAACAACAGACCTACGATCTCAGCCTGGTGAGATCGCTCTCGAAGAAAAACCTCACCCGTGAAGAGGGGTACCACTTTGAATATGGGCTCGCGCTCGTGAAAACCTCCGCCTCGCTCGCCTATACGCAGATCCTCGCATCGGCGCACCAGCTTCAACCGGTCACTGACTCCCCCGCTCACTTCACACTCTATGCGCGATCCTGCATCAGAGAACATTGGCCGGTGACTAACCACCTGCTCATCCGAGCAGGCTATTAAAAGTTGCAGCCAAGTCTGCTAGAATTCGCCCACATGGCAGGCACAAAAACTCCCCTTGCACCCCCAATTCCGACGGAAACGACCAGCATCGACACCGGTATCGGGCTCGACGCGCGGGTCATCGTATTCAACTGCGAGTGTCACACGTACCAACAAGTGATTGCCCTCTTTTGCCAATACATTCCAGGCATGACCAGCTCGAAAGCATTCGAGCTGGCATGGAAGATCGACCATGACGGCGAGGCCATCGTATTTGCCGGTGCACTGACACAAGCGGAAGAGATCGCGACAAAACTGGCGGGCGGGGGACTGCGAGTGGCCGTACAATAAGCGCCGGGCGGCTACTTCTTGTGTTTCGTTGCCGCAGCCTTGGCAGGTTGAGCTTTTGGTTTGGCCTTCGAAACGGCAGGGCGTGCCGCCGCTTTTGCCTGTGCGAGTTTTGCCGGAGTAGGCTTCGCAGGCGCCGTCTTCCTACCGTGACTCCCCGACCCACCCTTCACAGGCTTCCCTTCAGCGAGCTGCGCCTGAAGTTTGTGTGTCGCGGATGTTTTATTCATTTTCGTCACCATATCGCCGCTGTAGATCCGCACTTGGTAGAGCTCCAAGAGCTTGCCGATCGCTTTCTGATCGCCCCTCTTCGCGGCATTCAGCAACCGACGCCGGTGATTCATCTCTTCTTCTTCGGTATGGGAAGCAGCCCGTCGTTCCATGTCCATCCTTTCGTGCTACGTGGATAAAAAACACCTCGCGCGGTGCGAATATACCAGAAATACGCAATGCTTTCTATCACTTATATAGGGACTTGCGCTGCGCTAACAGACCGGCCTCTTCGTTGGTATTTTGCCTCGTTTCTTTAATTAACCCAGGCGCCGGATCAGCAGCCAGGTCTCGCGCGTCCTGTGGACACTGACGAGCTGTTCAGCCGCCTGCTAGCGCTTGTGGCACGTTTCACCCCATGCGTATAATGCACGTCTTATTTGATTCACGCAGGAGACTACCCAATGGAACAGCATCAACGGAAACAGGAAGAGACCGCAGTTGCCGATGATCCGAACGCCCGCGAACTGCTTCGGCAGGCCTTCGAAAAGACCGCGCGCTGGCAAAAAGACTTTAAGGGATTCACGGCCGACCTGACCGTGAATGTGAACGGAAAGGAAACCAGCGGACCCGTCATGGTGAAAGGCCCTCGTGAAGTCTCTGTCCAGCTGGGCGATGCCGAGGTGCAGAAGTGGGCGCAGGAACAGCTCGGCATGATCGCGGTGCACCGTGGCCCGAGAAGTTTCGAGGAGTCGGACGGCAAATACGCATTGACCATGGAAGAAGACGGACATCCCTTCGGCACCAAGCTCATCATCCACGGATCGAACTCTTTTTACCGCCTCAAAGACAATCGCATCACCCAGATCAATCGCAAAATGGCGCACCCGGGGATGACTCCCTTTGCCTTTACGATCAATGTCGAAGAAAGCGCCGTCACCCAGGACCACAAGAACCTGACGACGAAATATAGCGTGTACTATTACTCCCCCACCGACGGGAAGCTGACCAACGCGGAAAGCATCACCGACACCTACATACGAATCGGATCAGCGGATCTGCCGGCCACCCGCCGGAATATCTCCTACGAAAACGGCGAGGTCGTCGTGAAGAACTTGACGTTCACGAATCACAAGTTGGTCTAACACTCGCCTCTCTCCGCCCTCTCCTCACCAATGGGGAGAGGCGACGGTGAGGGGAATGTTCGCGGGCAACCTGATATGGATCTGCGAAAGCGCTTCCCACGCAGTATGAACTTCAAGCTGGAAGGCTACGTCCATCTGGCCCGCATGATCGACAAATGCCGCGCCGTGCTGGCCGGCACCGAAGGCGAATACATCTACCCCTGCCCCATGGACTTTCGCTTGATGGAGTTTGCCGGTATCACCGCCGAGCAATTCACCGAGACCGTGAAGGCCAATCCAACCGACGAAGGCGTGGCACAATGGTTCAGGAAAACGGCGAAGCCTCACCAGGCAGCCGAACTGGACGAATGGAACGCGATGATGTTGCAGCGCGGACCAAGCACGCCTGAAAAGCAGGCCTACTTCAACAAACTCAGAGACGCAGTCGATCCCTCCCGCACCGACCTCACCGCCTGGGCCGACCTCCAAGACTTGGAAGAAGGCCGGCCGGTTCCAAAAAGATAGCCGGGCGCATGAAATCAGTGACTCCTGACACTTTTGCCACTTTCATTGATACTGATCCAATTCCTCAATCTTCCATTTCTCCCTGAGACAGGATAAAGTGAGCTTATGGCTCCATCCACCCAGCAACTACTCAAGGATGCGCTGCAGCTGCCGGATCAACAGCGGGCGGAATTAGTCGTCGAGTTGCTCGACAGCCTGCCGTCAGTGGAGCCGGGACAAGAGCGCAGCGACGCACAATGGCTCGCGGAAATTGAACGCCGCGCACGGGCTGCACAAGCCGGAGCCGCAGGCGTATCCTGGGACGAGGCACGCAAGCAGGTGCTAGATCGCCTGCCCAAACGGTGAAACCCGTTAGCCTCTCACCAGAGGCTGTTCAGGAACTGGCCGCAGCCGCCTCCTGGTACGAAACCCGCCAACCAGGGCTCGCCATCAGATTCCTTCAAGAAATCGACCAGGCACAGCACGCCATACAATCCAGGCCCCTCACATTCCCCCGACTTGCAAATACAGCCATCGATCTAAATATCCGGCGCGCCCTACTCCCTCGCTTCCCCTACGCACTCGTGTTCCTCGAACTCCAGACAGAAATCAGAGTGCTCGCAATCGCCCACGCCAAACGCCACCCGGACTATTGGCTCAACCGCCTGCAAGCCACCTAAAGCTCAATAAACAAACCAGGTGCAACAAGATGAGATTCCTGCCGACCTTATATCTCAGTTGACGTCCAAGGTTACCGAACGTTTGAGGTCACAATTTGTGACCTCAAATACGGGTCGTCTTCGAAGCGATTCGCGAACTCATGGCGAACCAGAACCCAAGGTTAGACGCTGGGGAGCGGCCAGACTGTCCTTTGTGCTCGCAGAGCCCCCACGATAAAAAGGAACGGAATGACACCCATGTCGATCCCTTGCTCCCGGAACGCGCACGATAGGAATGTGCTCGTTCGACGGCCGCAGTAGGACCAACACGGGTGCCATTCCATGAGAGAAAAAGCAAGCTAGCTTGGAATGGTCATTAATACGCGCAGTGAAGGACAATCTGGCCACTCCCCTTTCAGGTGGTGGGAAGAAAGAGACAAGAAGACTGGCCTGGCAATTCCCCATGCTCGCGCAACGCGCGGCCTCAGAAGGCCCTCGTTGGACGCGCGCACGATGGGAATCTGCCAGGCCACCTCAGAAAAGAACAATGGTGGGCACTGCATCCAAAATAATTCCCGATCCCATTATTTCGTTCGCCCCACCCAAATCAATTACACCATGCGGAAGGCTTGCAGAACTTAAAGGAAGGCCGTACAGTGCCGACGATAGTCAAACTTAGAGGGAATAGAACCTTACACTATTTCACTTACCATTCTTCACAGGAAAGAAAATGGGAACATGATCAAACGTGAAAACGTAGGGAAAAAAAGACGCGAAAAGTTTCTCTTTGAAAGACTAGACACCATTGGTGCTGCCGATGCCGAAGAGGACAAACTTTTCTTAAAGGCATGCTTCGTAGACACAGGCGACATTGAAGCCTTGCGCGACTGCAATAACCCCAAGAGAATCATACTGGGAAGGACTGGCTCAGGGAAAACCGCACTCATTCAAAAACTAATCGAATCAGAGAGTCGCGCTATAGAAATCCACCCGGAGAGCCTAGCCTTATCATATATATCAAACTCAACAATTTTGAAGTTCCTTTCCGACTTGGGCGTAAGGCTTGACGTTTTCTACAAATTGCTCTGGCGACACGTATTCACCGTTGAACTGCTAAAGTGTCATTTCGGGATTCGAGACAAGCAAACAAAAGCCACCTTCCTCGCCCAAATCAGAAACTGGTTTAAGGATGACAAGGATAAAAAGGCGCTTGAATATCTAGAAACGTGGGGGAAAAGCTTTTGGGAGGAAACGGAGTACCGAGTAAAAGAGCTGACCACCACTCTCGAGAATGACTTGAAAAATGCAGTATCCGCTAATATTTCGAACTTCTCACTTTCCTCAACAGAGGCTCAAAAAATAACCGAGCAACAAAAATATGAAATAGTTCAGCGCGCGCAAAGTGTTGTCAACAGGGTTCAAGTTAAAGAGCTGACAGAGATAATAGCCCTCCTGGATCGAATTCTCGATGATCCCCAGAAGCGCTACTACATTACCATTGATCGACTAGATGAAGACTGGGTCGAAGAAAAGCTTCGATACAAGCTGATACACGCCTTAATTGATGCAGTGAAAGAATTCCGAAGAGTCCGCCATGCAAAAGTCATTGTCGCTATCAGATACGACCTCCTAGATCGTGTTTACCGCCACACAAGAGACACCGGATTTCAGGAGGAAAAGCTGGAATCACTATATCTGCCATTAGTCTGGACAAAAGAACGGCTCTTGCAAATCATAAGCGAAAGAATCCGATACTTAAATGAGACGAAACGCCGAAGCACACCATTAACATTTTCGGACATTTTCCCTTCAAAAGTACTACGCCAGTCAGCCCTAGATTACGTTCTCGACCGCACGTTAATGCGGCCTCGCGATGCAATTCTCTTTATTAATATAATGATCACGAATGCCACCAACAAAAAATCTATTACACCCGAGATCATCAGAAAAGCAGAAGGCGAGTATTCGCGATTGAGATTCAGGTCCTTACTGCAAGAGTGGTATGCCACCTACCCTAATCTAGCCACTTTTTCAGACATACTAAAAAAACGAAAAACTCATTTCTCCGTGGACGATATTGGCGAAGAGCAATGCAAGGAATTTTGTCTTGAAAAGATTGCGAAAGGCACTGACGAAAAAGATGCTTTATCGATACTAGCAGAACAAGTCCTTGACCTATTACTGGGCTACAAAGATTTCAGGAATGCGTTGATTCAGATCTTTTATAGAGTTGGGCTCGTTGGACTAAAAATAGAGGCTTTCGAAAAAACAAGCTGGGTTATCACAGGTCGTCCAGACATGTCCTCATCTGAGATCAGAGACTCAACACGAGTTGAAGTTCATCCAGCTTTCTGGAGAGTACTAGGATTGTCATAGTAATAAATAAATGGCTGTGCGCGGCATCTCACCCCCCCCTATTTCTTTCAAGGGTAGCCTGGCTGATCATCTAGTGCGCGCGTCGAGCGAGAGCTGGTTCATCTCGTCTATCTGGTTTGCCTGGTTGGTTGGACAGGAAACTCATCCGGAAAAACCAGATAGACCAGAAAGACTAGACAGACCAGACAGACCGCGTCACCGCCAGCCATCCTGCCCTGTCCCACCACCAAATCCCCCGAAATTCCCCCCGAATCCCCCCTGCCCCGTTCCCCAATACTCCCCTTTTTGAATCCGTCTGTAGGGATGCCGGAGGTCCGGGCGGCTGATCCACCAGAAGAAGGAGATGGCCCCGATGCTGGTAAAGAGGGTGATCCAGAAACCCACGCCCTTGAAATGCGTCTTCGAGAGGGTGCCGACCCTGATGTTTTGCGCAGGCGCGGCTAACGAGACGACCGTGCGATACAAGGCTTCGCCGAAATGGCCCGTATCGATCAACGGCTGCAGATGCTCGTGCCCGACTTGATTCATCACCGTGGGAGTAATCACCGGGAGCATCTGCCGGCCCAGCGTGATGGCCGCTTGTCGCTCCTCTACCGCCACCAGCACCAGCACACCATGTTCCTGTTGCGTGGACCCGATGCCCCATTTTCCATAGAGCGCCGTCGCATAATCGTTGACCGTCCCGAAGGGCTTGATGGTCGGGACCGTCACCACCACCATCTCCACGCCGGTCTTCCGTTCCAGATCCTGGCAGACAGACCGGATGCGTTCCTTCCACTCTCCATCGACCACCTGCGCATGGTCGCTCACATAGCCTCGCGGCTCCGGCAACTGGATCTTGGGCCGGTCGTAGGGAATCGCCTGGGCGATGCCATGAACGAGGACGAGGCAGAGGGCCATTGCCATGACAACGATCTTCGTCATCGCTGCCCTGCTTGAAACAACTGTGCGACGGCGCGAGTGAGCGCCGTCGAGGCTTGCAGATATCGATCGAAGAGACGAGGCACTTCGTGAGGACCGGGAGAAATCCGCCCGCACTTCAGCAACCAGGCATCGAGCAATCCCTGCAAATCCAGTTTCAACTGCCCGGCGATGTCGTTGATCACCGCGTCGGACTGAGCAAGAACCGGACGCCCGAGGAGCCGTTGTACCCCGCGCAGGAGCGGAATGGTCGAGGTGATCGAGAGCGGCAGCAAAACCGTGGTGGCATCGTCGGTCCCGCCCCCTTCGACATACCGTTGACGCAGGCGTAACAGATTGCTCGTGAGGCCCTGAACCACTGACTCTCTCAACCGATCGGTCGGCACGTGAAACCCGATGAAGGGATCGCGCCCGCCCAGGACCCGGTGCTGCTCCTGGATTTCCAGAAATTCCAGCGGGAAAATCGCAGCCGACGTCCGCAACTCTTCTTCCGTCAAAAAAAGCGGCACGAGGATCTGCTCCTTGCTCCATTTGCGATGCAAGGCGCTGTACTGTTTGAGGACGGCGCTGTCGTACGAAGAGACCAGGAGAAGGATATTCAGGTTGGAGCGCCCCGGAAGAAATTCACCCCGGACGGCACTGCCATAGAGCAGCATACCTTCCAGCTGCTCCCCGAACACGCCCTTGACGTCCTTTGTATAATCTTGCAGCAACTTCTGAATGTCGGACGATAACCCCTCGATCACACGTTCAGTCATGCCCTATTCCTCACGAAGACTTCGGATGTGACGATCTCTCATTCGCGCATAAATCCGGCAGAAACCCTGCGGCAATCACGCGGTCGATCAGGTTGAACGGAGCCGTCGTCCGCAACCCCGCCGTCGTCGAAAGGACCTGATAGCGCAGCCGCTCGTTCCGATCCAGCGTCTGAAACACGCGGTCGCGCAGAAACGCCACCAGCGGATTGCCCGTATTCCAATAGAACACTTGCTGATCGGCCAATCGTTGCAACATGGTGACGTGCGGCCGCCTGATTCGCTCGAACCCTTTCAGCCTGACGGCTGAATAGTCCTGATCGGCAAGACAGCCTGGCAACAGATCGGACAGGGCCATCGCATCGACCATCGCCTGCATGCGTCCCTGCGAGGCATGGGGATTCATCGCATGGGCGGCATCGCCGATCAGGACTGCGCCATCGGCCACCCAGGTCGGCGTACGTACCCGCCCAGTCGGCATATAGGCCGTCTGGGTCCAATCGCTGAGACAGCGGAACAGCCCGGCGAACTGCGGCGCGATCTTCGTCCAAACTTGTTGCAACGCGGGAATGCCCCGCTGCTTCACGGCATCCATCGAACCGCTGGGAATCATGTAGAAGAGATAGACCTTGTTCCCCGTCGCGGGAAACAGACCCAGAATCGTTTTGTGGCCGACATAGTAGAAGGATTCCGATATCGGCTCCTTCGATTCGAGAATCGCAATCAGATAGCCGTCGGGATAGCGATAGACATCGGCGGGAATCTTCAGCGCTTCACGCACCTTCGAAAAAGCGCCATCGGCGCCGACGACGATCTTGGCGCGAATCTGACTCGTCCCTTCCGGCCCTTGCGTGGACAAACCCACCACTTGATTGCCCTCGCGCAACAGACCCGTGAAGGATGTTCCGTAGCGGAGGGTCACGCTCTGCTGCTGCTGCACCGCCGCGACGATGGCGTGATGGGCCACGTTCGGCAGGGTCACGATGGCGCGATTGTAGGGCGCGGGCAAATCGCCATAGTCGATGCTACAGAGGCGCGTTCCACCGGCCCGGCAAAAATGAAAGTGCCGCACGGATCTCGTGGCCTCGACCGGCAACGATTGCAACACGCCCAAGCGATCGAGAACTTGCTGCCCATTCGGCTGGAGAATTTCTCCCCGCAATCCTTGAGGCGGGCCAGCAGCCTGATCCAATACGATGGTGCTGATCCCTTGCTTGGCCAATGCCAGGGCCAGGACGGCTCCGCCCCCCCCAGCCCCTACCACTGCGACGTCTGTTTGTTCCATTGAATCTGCCATGCTGCTCAGTGCGCGGCCCAGGCCCGATACCGACTGTGATCGTTCCACATCGACAGAAACTTCTCACGGGCCTTGACGCTGATCGCGTGGTCGGTCATGACATCGAGTCGCTCATCGTTATAGTGGTTGCCGCTCGTCGTGTGGTTCATCGAACCGGACGTGTTCACCTCATCGTCGATCACCGTCTGCTTCAAGTGCATCAGCCCGTCGTGCTCGTTCACCAGGATGGGAATGCCGGCCAGATGCAGCGTATGGAGCGCTGTGCGCTGTTTGACGTCCTCGGTACGCTGCCGATCGGTGATCAATCGCACATCGACGCCCCGCTTCTTCGCCGCAACCATTGCCTCTACCGCACGGGGAGAGGTCAGCCCATAGACCGCCACATAGAGGTAGCGTTTCGCATGGCCATAGAGCGCCGTCAAACGATCCAGAGGCGCATCCTCCGGCGCATAGTAGACCTCTACGGTCGCACTCCAACTTACTCCGACCGAAGTCGCAAGCATCAAGAGGGCGACACAGAGCGACCGCACGATGGAATAGGAGGGGACAGCTTTCATCGATGACAAACTGGAGTCATTCGAGTTCAAACAACATCTTGAAATGCTCGTCCGTGGCCTCCCACGCCTGGGGTGCCTCGGTCGCGAGCCATTGCTGTAAAAACTGCTTCTGGCCGGGCGTGAGCAATTGCTTGATCTGGTGTGTACGGCCTTGGAGGGGCTGGAGAAAGCCGACCCGCTTTTCGAAGTCCAATGTCGCCGTGCGCACGTACATATTGGTAAAGGCCGTCGGTTGCTCGTCCTCCCCATCGCCTTGAATCCACACCGATAAAAACTTCTCTAACCGGAGTCCGGCACTATCCATGGCCGGATCGGTATCGTGAAACAGCTCGTTTTCAGACTCTTTGAGCGGAGTGGCCTCAGCAGACCTGAACATGAAATTGCGTTTCCACATGCAATCGTCTCCTCCAAAAGACGGCATAGTGGCGGCGGATCGCGGACAAAGTCAAGCCGCGAACCGGCCATGTTCGTTGCCTTGACAACGGAGAAGTCGGTTTGATAACGTGTTGAAATTGTTTAATCTCTGGGCCATCTTAGGAGTCTTCATGCAGGTCAAAATCAATGGCAAGGCAGAAGAGATTTCTGGAGGAACCGTCCTCGACCTCCTCCAGGCCAAAAAAATCGAACCGCAAATGGTTGCAGTCGAAGTCAACGACACCATGTTGGATCGGGCGCATCTCGCCACCACCAGCCTGAACGACGGCGACCGGGTTGAGTTTTTGTTTTATATGGGAGGTGGCCGGTGACGATGCCGCTGCATAAAGACATTACCGAATTGATCGGCAAGACTCCCCTTGTGCGGCTGAACCGGCTCTCCCCAGCTGGAGGCGCGACGATCTACGGGAAAGTCGAGTTTTTTAACCCTGGCGGGAGCGTCAAGGACCGGATCTGCCTCAATATGATCAACGAGGCGGAACGCCTGGGCCACTTGAAGCCGGGTGGCACGATCGTCGAACCGACCAGCGGCAACACCGGAATCGGATTGGCCTTGGTCGCAGCAGTTCGTGGCTATAAGCTGATTCTCGTGATGCCGGAGAGCATGAGCATGGAGAGAGCGAGTCTCTTGTCGTCCTACGGCGCGCAGCTCGTCTTGACGCCGGCCTGGGAAGGAATGAAGGGCTCGATCCGCGAGGCGGAAAGCATCATCGCGCAAAATCCGTCGTATTTTATGCCGGATCAGTTTTCAAACCCGGCCAATCCGGCCATGCATAAGAAGACGACGGCGCTCGAAATTCTCGAGTCGCTCGATGGAAAGATCGATGCCTTTGTGGCGGCCGTGGGCACGGGCGGCACCATTACCGGTTGCGGAGAATTGTTCAAGGAACGAAATCCCAATGTGCAGGTGATTGCCGTTGAACCGGCCGGATCGCCGGTCCTGTCTGGCGGAGAACCAGGCCCTCATAAGATTCAAGGCATCGGCGCAGGGTTCGTCCCGAAAGTGCTGAATCGTGCCATTCTCGATCGCGTGATCACGGTGACCGACGACGAGGCCTATCAAACGGCCAAGCAGCTCTCGAAGAAGGAAGGCCTCTTAGTGGGCATCTCCGCGGGAGCCAACGTGTTTGCCTCGCAGAAAGTGGCCCAGGAACTCGGGCCTGGCAAGAACGTCGTCACCATCCTCTGCGATACAGGCGAGCGGTATATCAGCATCGAGAAATATTTTAATATCTAGTGACGGGTGATGAGTGATGGGTGACGAGTCAACGGTGCCGGATGAACTCCTAACTCATTCACGCAGCACACATCACTGATCATACATCACGAGCCATATGGAATTTACAGAAGATCAGATCAGCAGATACAGCCGCCATATTCTCCTGCCGGAGGTGGGTGGCAAGGGACAGAAGAAGATTGCCAAGGCCAAGATTCTCCTGGTCGGCGCGGGCGGACTTGGCTCGCCAGCGGCGCTCTATTTGGCCGCAGCGGGAGTGGGCACCATCGGCCTCATCGATAGCGACGTGGTCGACCTGACCAATCTTCAACGCCAGATCCTGCACCACACGCCGGACGTGGGACGCCCCAAAGTCCTCTCGGGTAAAGAAAAAATTCAGGGCTTGAACCCTGACGTTCAAGTTTCGATGTACGAAGAGAGGCTGACGGCGGGCAATGCCCTGAAGATCATCAGCGACTATGACGTCATCATCGACGGAGTCGATAACTTTACGGCCAAATTCTTGATCAACGACGCCTGTTTCTTTGCCGGAAAGCCGTTGGTCCACGGCGGCATCCTCCGCTTCGATGGGCGCGTGACGACCATTGTACCGAAGCAGTCCGCCTGTTACCGTTGCGTCTTCAAGACGCCGCCGCCGGCCGGACTGGTCGCCTCCTGCCAAGAAGCAGGAGTCATCGGCGTGTTGGCCGGCATCATCGGCACGATCCAGGCGACCGAGGCCTTGAAACTCATTCTGGGCATCGGGCATCCGCTGACCAACCGGCTCCTGGATTTTGATGCGCGCAAGACGCAGTTCAGAGAAATCAAAGTGAAACGCAATCCCGACTGCGCGCTCTGCGGCGCGCACCCGACGATTACCGAATTGTTCGATGACGGCGATCCTTTTGCCGGCTGTGCCGTCCGGCCGTAACCATTGACGTAGCGAGGTGGAGTCACCATGGCCAAAATGAAAGCGCTAGTCTGCCGCGAGTGCGGAAAAGAATATCCGACCAAGGCGATCCACGTCTGCGAGATGTGCTTCGGTCCTCTCGAAGTGAAGTACAACTACGAGGAGATCAAGCGGAACATTTCCCGCAAGAAGATCCAGGACGGGCCTGACAGTATCTGGCGCTACGCCGATCTTCTGCCCGTTGAAGGGCCGACGTTTCTCGGTCCTCATGCCGGAATGACGCCGTTGGTGCGCGCAAAAAATCTCGGCGCCTACCTCGGGCTGGACGAACTCTATATCAAGAACGACACGGTGAATCACCCCACGCTGTCGTTCAAAGACCGCGTGGTCGCCGTCGCCATCACCAGGGCCCGCGAACTGGGGTTTGAAACCATCGCCTGCGCCTCGACCGGCAATCTGGCCAATTCCGTCGCCGCCCATGCCGCGGCCGCAGGCATGCGCGCCTATGTCTTCATTCCCGGCGATCTGGAAGCGGCCAAGGTCCTCGGCAACTTGATCTATAAGCCGAACGTGGTCGAAGTCGAAGGCAATTATGACGACGTCAATCGTCTCTGCAGCGAAATTGCAGGCGAATACGCCTGGGCCTTTGTGAATATCAACGTACGCCCCTACTACGCGGAGGGTTCGAAGACGCTCGCCTACGAAACTGTGGAGCAACTCGGCTGGCGCACGCCGGACCAAGTGGTGATCCCGATGGCATCCGGCTCGCTCCTGACCAAGATCTGGAAGGGCCTCCATGAGATGAAAACCCTGGGTCTCGTCGACGACGTGCGCACCAGGATCAACGGCGCGCAAGCAGAAGGCTGCTCCCCCATTTCGACGGCCTTCAAGTCGGGACGGGATTTCTTCAAGCCGGTGAAGCCGAAGACCATCGCCAAGTCGCTGGCCATCGGCAACCCGGCCGACGGGTACTACGCGCTCAAAGCGACGGCCGAGAGCAAGGGCGCCATGGACATGGTGACGGACGAGGAAGTGGTCGAAGGGATCAAACTGCTGGCGCAAACGGAGGGGATCTTCGCGGAAACGGCCGGCGGGGTGACGATCGGCGTGCTCCAGAAGCTGGTGAAGCAGGGCACGATCAAGAAGGGCGATGTCACAGTCGCCTATATCACCGGCAATGGGTTAAAGACGCAGGAAGCGGTGATCGATGCGGTCGGCAAACCGCACCGCATTCAGCCGAGCCTCGCGAGTTTTGAGCAAACCTTTAAGATGGGAAAAAACGGTGGTGGTGACGCATGATTAAAGTTCGCATTCCAACCCCGCTCCGTCCCCTCACGAAGGGATTGGGAGAGGTCGAGACAGTGGCCGCAAGCATCACGGAGATGATCGACACCTTGAACACCTCCCATCCTGGGATCAAGGATCGCCTCTGCGACGAGACCGGTGAGCTTCGCCGCTTCGTGAACATTTACGTCAACGAGGAAGACATTCGATTCCTCAAGGGCAAAGAGACCTCGCTCAAGAGCGGCGACGAAGTCTCGATTGTGCCAGCCATTGCAGGAGGCTAGTCATGGCAAGCATGAAAGTGCATATCCGGTTTCCGGAAAACAAGATCAAGGAGCCGGTCATCTATCAGATCGGGCACGAGTTCAAGGTGGTCACGAATGTCCGGCGGGCGGACGTGCGGGAAACCACAGGCTGGATGGATGTCGAACTGACCGGAGAGAGCGCGGAAATCGAACGGGCGGTCGCAGGCCTTCGCAAGAAGGGCGTCATTGTCGACCCGATCGAATTGGATGTCGTGGAATAGGAGCGGTGAATAGTGACGAGTGATGGGCGGCTTTAGAGACGCCCCGCCACAATCATGAATCCTCACTCGTCACGCATCACACATCACTGATCACGGAATTTATGGAACTTACCGAACAACAGATTCAACGATACAGCCGCCAGATTATTCTCAACGAGATGGGCGGCAAGGGCCAGATGAAGCTGAGCAAGGCGAAAGTCTTGTTGATCGGCGCAGGCGGGCTCGGCTCCCCTGCCGGACTCTATCTCGCTGCAGCCGGCATCGGCACCATCGGTTTGGTCGATGGCGATGTCGTTGACCTCTCGAATTTGCAGCGGCAAATCATGCACTCGACTGCCACCGTAGGCATGCCGAAAGTCGAATCGGGCCGCAAGACCCTCTCGGCGATCAACCCGGAAATCACGATCAAGACCTACCACCAGAACGTGGACAGCGACAATATTCTTTCGCTGGTGTCAGACTATGACATCGTACTGGACGGGTCCGACAACTTTGCAACGCGTTTCCTCGTGAACGACGCCTGTTTCTTTGCCAAGAAGACGCTCATCTCGGCCAGCATGTTCCGGTTCGAAGGTCAGCTGACGACGATCAAGCCCCACGCAGGCTATCCCTGTTACCGCTGCCTTTACCCGGAACCGCCTCCGGCCGGCCTTGTGCCGAACTGCCAAGAAGCCGGCGTCTTGGGAGTTCTCGCAGGAACCATGGGCATTCTGCAAGCCTCGGAAGCGATCAAGGAGATCCTCGGCATCGGTGAAACCATGGCAGACCGTCTGATGATCTACGACGCCCTGGAAATGAAGTTCAGAAAAGTCCGCCGTCCCAAGGACCCGGCCTGCCCGCTCTGCGGCGAGAATCCGAAGATCAAAGATCTCAGCATGGACTATGTCGTCAGCTGCACGATCTAATGGAGCCAAGTCAGAAAGTCGAAGGTCGTTAAGTCGTAAAGTCTTCGTCCTGACTGTTCACATTGAAACGACTTGATGACCTTACGACTTTAAGACGTTCAAACTTTTAATTCCAATGACGCCTCCCCTGCACATTCCTCAAGCAATCCTCGACGACATGGTGGCTCACGCAAGGGAACTCGATCCCTACGAGTGTTGCGGACTTCTGGCCGGAACCAATGGGGCCGTGACCCAAATCTATCGGATCAAGAATATCGTAGCGCTTGAGGGAGCCGAAAAACTGTCGTCGTTCGACCCGGCGAAGGCTGCGCACTTGGAACGGCTCTCACCCGCCGAACGAGCCGAGATTGCCTTCGTCATGGATATGCAGGACTTCTCTGCCGCGAAGAAGGACATTCGAAACAAAGGACTCGACTTGCAAGTGGTCTACCACTCCCATCCGCACGACCCGGCGCGCCCCTCCATCACCGACATCAAGATTGCCACCGATTACGAAGAGATCTGGCCAAAAATCAACTTACCCATCCCAGCCTATCTGCTTATTTCTCTCATGGATAAGTCGAAGCCGGATATTCGCTGCTACTGGATCAACAACGGAACGGTCAGGCCGGCACAGATCACGACCGCTCCCTAAATCTGGTCTATCTGGTCTCTTCAGTTTGTCTCGTTTGCTTGGTTTCTCAATGACACACACTTGACAAACCAGATGAACTAAACAAACCAAACCAACCAGACAGACATCTTGAGAATTTCCAATTTGTTTCCTTGTGGCGCGAATGCGATAATGCCCGCCTGATCGATTTCACAGAAGGAGTGCTCGTCATGCCACATTTGCGTACGACTCTTCTCGCCGCCCTCTTCAGCTTCCTCCTCCTCAGCCTGACGGTTCTCCCCGCATCAGCCGAAGACAAAAGTTTCTATAGCCCCGTCATTCAGATCGACACCGAAAACCATCGCATTCTGATTTCCACACTCGGATCGGTGTTCTACATCGATGTGCCGGAAGCCGCGCGGCCCCATATGGAGAAACTGACGATCTCAAGCCTAGTGGACTTCGTCGTCGAAATGCGCGGCGAAGGACAGATGCCCCTGATCAAAACCTGGAAGGTCAAATCAGGGGAATCGGCCTGCATGCACTTCAATGGGAAAGAATGTAAATAGGGCTGGACGAACGAATGCGGAGGATGTTCAAAAAGCCCATCCAGCAAGGCCGCAGCCGATGGAAGCACCGGAGGCGTAGCCTTTGGCTACGTTGAGGATGCTTTCGAGATGAGAACGAAGCGGGCGGGCTTTTTCAGCAGCCTCACTCGGAACTGCCGAGCATGTCGTCGATGAGCGGACGGTTGATATCGATACAACCCAGACAGATGGTATCGAAGAGCGACTCGTGATCTGCCACAAAATTCCTGGCATCGGTTAATTTTTCTTCCATAACCTGCTCGTGGCAGGTCTCACAGAGCATCATCAGCCCACGCGACACGGACACTGTTTTTCTTCCTGTACTCCCGGCCATACAGTCCTACACCGACCCTTTCTGCCTCGCGAGCCAAAAATCTTCGGCTTCGAGATCGATTCCACACACCGCACATTCATATACCGTTTCACCAGCCGGAAGTTGAATTTCCGTCCGAATGATTTTCCCCCGGCAGACATGATAAAAACGCCCGCGCGCATCTTCGTTGTCCAGCGGATCGCTTTCGTAAATCAGCACCATTGGCAACTCTCCCCTCACGTGAGTTTCAGTATACTGGCGGGCCAGATCCATCCGCAACGGCCGGGACTCCGTCCTGGCGCGAGAAACGCAAGACTGGCGAGAAACGGGCGACTACATGTTCACGATTCGAAACTCCGAAAAGCTCTAGCCCTCGCTCCTCCCGCATGTCATGCCTTTCTCGCAAGTCCTGTCTCGTCTCGCCCGTTTCCCAGTCCAGAATGTCTCGCTCGGCTATTTTACCTCAGCAGGATGCTCAAAAATCCCGTCAGCAAGGCCGCAGCGCACTATCATTTATACGGGGTGGCTGGGATGATCCCAACTGCGCGCGTCCAACGAGGGTCTTCTGAG
>JBEGVJ010000104.1:0-4313 GCA_041178465.1 Nitrospirota bacterium | reverse complement strand
GTGCTACTTCTGCTGCTTGGCGCGAGCCAGCGCAAGCGCCATGGCCATCGTGCCGCCAGGCTGAGGCTGGCGCTCCGGCGCCCGCTGGGATGCCGGCGGACGCCGGTCCCGCTGGTCTCGCGCAGCTCCCGCAGAGGCTTCGACAGGTGTGCGCTGGGAAGCCACCGCACTGCCAGGCGCATCGTCGAGGCGCATCGTCAGAGAGATGCGCTGACGCTTCACATCGACCTCCAACACCTTCACCTTGACGATCTGGCCAGGCTTCACGACCTCGTGCGGGTCCTTGATAAACTTATTGGCCAGCATCGACACATGCACAAGGCCGTCCTGATGCACGCCGATGTCGACAAAGGCACCGAACGCCGCGACGTTCGTCACCACGCCTTCGAGAACCATGCCCGGGTGCAGGTCGGTCAGAGACTCGACACCCTCTTGGAACGTCGCCGTCTTAAATTCCGGGCGCGGATCGCGGCCCGGTTTTTCCAGCTCAGTCAAGATATCGCGCACCGTCGGCACGCCGAACTTTTCATCGGTGAAGTCAGCGGGAGATAATCCCTTTAAAATCGCAGGCTGACCCATCACCTCCGCAATGCCCTTGCTGACCCGCGCCAGAATGCGCTCGACCACCGGATAGGCTTCCGGATGGACCGAGGAACGATCCAGCGGATTATCGCCGTCGTTGATGCGCAGAAAACCAGCGGCCTGCTCGAAGGTCTTGTCGCCCAGACGCGGCACCTTGCGTATCGTGGTGCGATTCGGGAAAGGACCGTTCGCATCGCGGTATTCGACGATATTCTTTGCCAGCACCTTGTTCAGCCCCGATACCCGTTCGAGTAACGGTGCCGAGGCCGTATTGACGTCCACACCCACGGCATTGACGCAATCTTCAACGGTCGCATCGAGCGAGCGCGCCAGCGCCCGTTGATTCACATCGTGCTGATACTGGCCGACACCGATCGCCTTGGGATCGATCTTCACCAGCTCTGCCAGCGGGTCTTGCAAACGCCGGGCGATGGAAACGGCCCCGCGCAGGCTGACATCCAGATCAGGAAACTCTGCTGCGGCGAAGGCCGAGGCCGAATAGACCGAGGCGCCGGCTTCGCTGACCACGATCTTGGCCACTTTTTGCTCCGGCTTATGAGCCGTAACCAATTTGATCGTCTCAATGGCCAGCTTGTCGGTCTCGCGGCTTCCCGTCCCATTACCGATCGAGATCAGTTCGACGCCATGCTGCACGACCAGCCTGGCCAGCGTCGCCAGTGATCCCTGCCAGTCATTGCGCGGTTGAAGCGGATACACGGTCGTGGCCTCCAACAGTTTGCCGGTCGCATCGACGACCGCCACCTTGCAGCCGGTGCGGATGCCCGGGTCGAGGCCCAGCACGGCCTTCGGACCGGCAGGCGCCGCCAGCAAGAGCTCGTGCAGGTTGCGGCCGAAAATCTTGATCGCCTCGGCCTCCGCCGCTTCACGCAGCTGCACCAGCAGTTCCACCATGAGATGCAGGTGCACCTTGACCCGCCAGGTCCAATCGCACACTCCCATGAGCCACTTGTCCGCGCGGCGGCCGCGGTCTTCAATGCCGACATGCGCCGCCACCATCGCAATGCAGGGATGCGGCACGACAGCTTCGAGTGCTTCGCCCAGGCCCAAGTCAATTTTCAACACACCCAGCGTGCGACCACGGAACAGCGCCAGCGCGCGATGCGACGGGATGGTGCGGATCGTTTCGGAATAGGCGTAGTAGTCCCGGAACTTTTCCTCATCAGCCATTTCCTGGCCCTTTACCACGCTGGACGTGACCACGCCCTGGTCCCACAAGCGGGTACGCAATTTTGCCAGCAGCTCGGCAGTCTCGGCAAAACGCTCGACCAGAATGTCCCGCGCACCCTCGAGCGCGGATTTGGCGTCCGGCACGTTGATCGCCTCAATGCCCTCAGCGGCAGGCTTCACGTTGAGATACTTCGCGGCTTCCTGCTCAGGATCGAGCGTCGGATCGGCAAACAAGGCATCAGCTAACGGCTCCAGCCCCGCTTCGCGCGCAATCTGCGCGCGCGTACGACGCTTGGGCTTGTAGGGCAAGTAGAGGTCTTCCAATGTTTGCTTGGTCGCGGCCGCCTCGATCGTGCCACGCAGGACGTCGGTGAGTTTCCCCTGCTCCTCGATCGACGCCAGAATCGCCGTACGCCGCAGCTCCAATTCCCGCAGATACAGCAGACGCTCTTCCAACGTCCGCAAATGCGTATCGTCCAGATTGCCGGTCACCTCCTTGCGGTAACGCGCGATAAACGGCACGGTTGCCCCTTCGTCGAGCAAGGCGACCGCAGCCGCAACCTGATGGGGTCCCACGCCAAGCTCCTTGGCGATGAGTGGAATAATCTTCAGCTGTGCCGCATCTGAAACTGGCTGCGTGAGGGGAGAAACCATCTCTGTCTGTGACCGATCTTTCCGAAAGCGACATAAGCCCAAGTGCCGGCCACTCGGTCTCACGCGCGCTTTCTTTATGGTGAGTTGGGAAGGTCTTGCTCGTGGGATTAGCTCATACGCTCCCGGCATTGAGACGCTGACACAGGCAGCGACAACATGCGCGCTGTGCTCGCGATCCGGAAGATGAACCTATCGGCTCTGTTACTCGTGACAGTTCTTAAACACATTGATGGCGAAGAGAATGACCGACACACCAATGACGATGGAAGCGACCCCGACAAGGGGATCCAGCGCCGCATGGCCGCGCAACAACCCGGCCAGAAACAGCATGGCCGCAACTAATCCGGCATTGTGCAACCAGAACTGCACGGTCGCCAGCCTGTTCGATCCCGCAACAGGAAACTGACGATAGATCAGACCGATCAATGCCAAGGACACCCAGCCAAGAAGGTTAAAATGCGCATGAACGGGAACGAGCACATGGTCGCCGGATGCCCCCATATAAATTCCTAAGCCCGCTCCCATCACGAAGTACACCACCGCAGCCTGTAGCCATCTCACGCCAGAACCAGTAGCCATAGCAACCCCTGTATTAAGAAAATCGTTGGACTGAATCCCCTCGCGGGTCTGCCGGGACGAGAGTCTACTGCAAAGCCCAACGCGTATCCACCACATCCTCTTCAACCGCACACACCGCTACGCGAGAGCCGTCATTCTTCCACGAAGACCGAGCAGCTCCTCAATAAAGAATGCAGATGTTACGGGTCCATGGTGATCAGGCCAATCGCTCCAGGCCTGGATGGCTACGGCAGTCACCAGCGGTGTACAGCCGAACTTCACCGGTCACATGTTGCACGGGGCGGGACTATAGCACAACGGAGCCTCCGTGCAGAACGCACGCGTCATGGCGGCCTTGCAGAACAGCCTGCTAGATCTCCGCCTGAGACTCCGCTACACTTCTGTCTCTTGAACAGGAGCAACCGATGCGGGAGGAACGGATCATCAACTATTACACGCTGCTCGAACTCTTGCCCACCGCAACGGAAGCCGAGATCAAAAAGGCCTGGCATGAACAAATGCAGGTTTGGCATCCGGATCGTTTCGGCCATGCGCCGGCTTTGCACCGGAAAGCCGAAACCAGAACACAACTGATCAACCAGGCCTATCAAACCCTCAGTGACCCAGACTCACGCGCCAGCTACGATGCCAAGATGCAGTCCACAACCTCCTCCAAACCGGCCGCGCGCCCCGCCTCGCCCGCACATCCATATTCCGGAACATACTCCTCCACCCCGCCTCGGCCGCAACAGACCCCTCGATCAAGCCAAGGGCCTCGCGGGCCACAATCGCTCATCATGCTGCTCTCGCCACAAGGCCAACCCAAACTCATGGTGCCGGCCATTCACCTCTACATCGATCCTCGCGAACACCAACCCTACGACTTTCAGGGCTTCGTCCGCATCGCCGGAACGATGCGAGAAACATTGCCCGTCAGCGGCTATGCCATTGCGGAAGTCCCCGAACTGTTGTGCATCAAGCGCATGGTGGTCGAAGAACTCTATACGGTTTTTTCCAATCCCTCCTACAATCGCACGCCCTTTCTTCGTGAACTCGAACAGGTCCTGGCCTTCCCCTCTCGTGTCCTGGTCATCGAAGGCACCCTCCACCATCGCAAAGCCGGAGGGCGGCTCAACCAATATCACAAAATCGGGCTGCTGGATTTCCTGGACTCCCTCACCGCGCGGTATGGCATTCACGTGATTTATACGGATACGCGCGATGAGGCAGAAGAGCGCATCGCCAACCTCGCATCCCTGCACTACGCGTATTACTTTGCCGAGCAACAGGGATTGGGGCGCTGCCTGAAAGAGGGGGACCTATAGGAGCGG
>JBEGVJ010000103.1:0-8490 GCA_041178465.1 Nitrospirota bacterium | reverse complement strand
CGGGCATCAAACGGCTGGTCGCTGCCACTCCCAAGGCGCTTGCCTGGTGGGAACGTCGATTCCCGGATGCTGCGATCGATCGGCCGATCCTCTACCTCATGGCCTTGTCGAGCGAGTCCAGTCCGGCCGTGGCGGCCTCGATGATCAGGCGGTTAGCCCTTTCGCGCGAGCAGGCAAAGAAGGTGCGCGATGGCGGACGTCCCGTGGATCGTGCCATGAAGCGACTCACCGATAAGGGGACCATACGGCCTTCGCAGATCTATCGCCTCTTGGTCGATCGTTCCGATGAGGCGCTCGTGCTGCTTCTGGCGAAGCAGGCCAGCAGGCAAAACGGTGCGCGCGAGAGCCTGCTGAGACGACGCCTGGTGGCCTATATGAAGAATCGTACGATCAAGGCGGCATTGATGGGGCGGGATCTTCAGGCCATGGGGCTAAAGCCAGGCCCTCAGTACAAGACCATCTTGGGGAAATTGCTGGATGCGAGGATCGATGGAGTGATCACCAGCGAGGCGGAAGAACGTGTCCTGGCCCACAGGCTGCTCAACAAGGCCCACCTCTTCGCCCGTCGTTCGTGAATTGTGAGCGAGACAAGCAAGACGTGCGCGACAGGCGCGACTCGCGAAGAGGAAACTTCCAACCCGTCCCGCTTTTCTCGCAAGTCTCGCGCAACAACGAGAGACCCCTCGCTGGTGTCAGGAGCGCAGCCTGCTAATTCAGCGAGGTGATCGAGAGCGACACTTCGTTGGGCAGCAAGAGGGTCACGTTTGCCTGGTGCATGGGGTCCGGCTGAATGAGGGCAAACAGCGGCACAGGCTGAGGCGCCCTGCCCGGCGGCAAGGCCAGCAGAACCGGGAAGTCGAGCAGCGGCGAAACCGTCGTCAGACTGGCCAGGCGCAGACGAAACGCCATGAGAATGTCGCGCAGTCGGCTGGTTTGATCTTCTTCGGGGAGTGATTGGCTGGTGACAACTCCCACCTCCCAGAGCGGTCGGGTGATCGTGACAGGGAATGTAATGCCGAGTTGCAGGGCAGTCGGCGTCACATCGATCAAGACCCCGGCCTTAATCGCCGCATCTCGGTCGCGAATGGATAGCGGCGTCACAATCCCCTCCACCAGCTCCTGCTCACCGACCTTCTCGTGTGTGAGCGGCTCTTGAGGTTGGAGCGGGTCGCTCTGCGCGGAAGGCGCTTCCGCGGATTCTTCGGCAGGGGAAGGAGCGGGAGTCGCGACGTCCGTGTGAGGCAAGGCCTTCACGATCCCGTCGTACACCGCTCGCGCAGCAGCAGACCATGCCTCGTTGAAGGGGCGGCCTGCGAAGGCCGCGTCAGCAGCTTTCTTCTCGTCGTGGGTCAGGGCTTTGGGGGGGTGTGTGTTAGTCATGCTATCAACATAAGCCGCTTCGGTGGGATGTCAAGGGCTGGTGTATTTGATGCAGACAGGAAACAGCTATTCCGGTAGCGGCTTGCCCCTGGTCTCCGGTGCAAAGATCAGGACCACGAGCCCAACCAGGTAGATCAATGCCACCGTGCTTGCGGCTCGCCCAAAGCTGCCAAGTGCCGTCACGAGCCAGCCGGTGAGAAACGGCGAGGCGGAGGCCAGCACACGCCCGGCATTGAAGCAGAAGCCGGCGCCGGTGGCGCGTAGCCTGGTGGGGTAGAGCTCGGGGAGATAGATCGGAAAGCCGCTGAAGATGCCGTTGTTGAAAAATCCCAGCAGCGGCAACAACATCAAGACGCCGGCATAGGTTGTGGGCAGCAGATACGTGATCGGCAGCATTACAAAGCTGCCGAGGCACATCAAGGCAAACACGGCCCGCCGTCCAAATCGATCCGCCAGTGGCCCAAACCCCAAATAACCGAAGAGGGCTCCTCCGTTGAGCGCCATGATGGCGTAGCTTACAGAGGCCGACAGGGTTGCGGCATCGGAGCCTTTCAGATCCGGCAACTCGCGGATGAGGGTAGGGGCCCAGTTTGTCGACCCCCACAAGCCAAAGACGGCGACGAACGCCAGCGAGGATCCCACGATGGTCGACCGGCGCAAGGGGGGGCGGAAGATGTCGGTGATATGGACGGGGCTGACCGCCTGGTCCCGCTCATGGGCCTTGGCCCAACGGTCCGGCTCCTTCACATGCCAGCGAACCAGCAATGACACAAAGGCCGGGAGGACGCCGATCAGAAACATGACCCGCCAGCCAGAGCCTTTCAAGAGCAAATTGAATGAGGCTGCAAGGAAGAACCCGACTGCCCAGGCCGATTGGAGAATGCCCGCGGCTTTCGCACGTTTCTCTTCCGGCCAGGTTTCAGCCACGAGCGCCGCGCCAGCCGCCCATTCCCCTCCGATTCCCAGCGCTGTGAGAAAACGATAGATAGCCAGATGCCACCAGTCCTGCGACAGCGCGGCAAGACCGGTGAAAATCGCATAGATCAAGATCGTGATGATCAGGGTTTTCGTGCGACCGAGATGGTCCGCCACCACGCCGAAGCATATCCCGCCGATAGCCCAGCCGATGAGAAAGATGGAGAAGATGATCCCTCCGTACCAGCCGATCTGCTCCGGAGAGACGGTCACGCCGGGGGACTGGAGGAGGTCGTGCAGTGCCGGGTGGAGGACGATCGCGTAGATTGTCGCGTCCATCGCATCAAAGACCCAGCCGAGCCAGGCGATGAACAGGACCAGCCACTGATAGCGGGTGACGCCATCGCGCCACGAGCTTGTTGTGTGCGTATTGGGTTGCATCACGCTACGTTTCGTTGGGCCAGGCTAGAGTTGTTCGATCGAGGAGTCAAGGTGAAGCCCGCTGACGCCCCATGGTATAGTCGCGGGCATGGCACGAATCGACTTCTATCGGGTGTTGGGGGTTTCGCGCGACGCGTCCGACGACGCGATCAAGAAGGCCTACCGGAAGCTGGTTTTTCAACACCATCCCGACCGCCACCCCGACAGCACGCACGCCGAAGCCAAGATCCGTGAGATTAATGCGGCATACGAAGTCGTTGGCGATCCGGAGAAGCGCCGGAGCTACGACCGGTTGAATTGGGGAGATGAGGCGGCACGGGATGAAGCCGCCGATCCGGCCGTCATTCTCGATGAGATGGAGAAGAAGCTCTTCGATGAAGGGCGCAAGGAAGTGTTCGCGGTGTTGATGAAAGACGTGATGCGGATCAGGTTCGAACTCGCCGTGATTCGCGAGCGGACTGTGGCGGATCAAGGATACGACACGTTCAAAGATGCCATGCTGCAGGCGCGAGCATCGGAAATCATGGATGAGCTGGTGAATCCTGAGATGGAGGGGCGCAAGCAGCGGCTCATCGAAGTGGCGTTGGAGATGATGCTGTCTCAGGGGGTGGTCAAGCGAGGCGATCCGGGAGGCGTCCGTGCGTTACGCGCGCAGCTCGAGGAGGTGTTCCGCAAGGGACGGAAGAAGGGCTATGCCGCCGCGCTGGAGTTGTTTTATGAAAGGCGTTAAGTGTGAAACGTGCAGAGGTCAGCTCGGAGATCCGTTTGCCTGTTACGTTTTCGAAAGAGGTCCTGTCACCCACGTGCCTGCCTGCATCACTCCGACAATCCTGTCGCGGTCGCGGAGCAGGTCGATGCGGCGAAGCGGATTGCCCTTGAACAGCAGAAGGTCCGCCAGCTTTCCTTGCTCGATGGTTCCCACCTGGTCTTGAATTCCGATCAAACGTGCGGCAGCGGAGGTCGAGGCGAGAATCGCCTGCATCGGGCTCATCCCGAAGGCGACCATCCGTTCGAGTTCCTGGGCGTTCTCGCCGTGAAAGTTAAAGGGCGTCCCCGCATCCGTGCCCATCGCAATCTGGATGCCGTCCCGCAGGGCGTTCTTGAAGCTCACGGCATGCCGTTTCGTCATGGCTTTGGCCTTGTCACGGGCACTGTCCGGCACACCGCATCCGAGTCGGCAGGCGGCAGTGGTGGCGAGCGCGGAGAGTGTCGGGACCATGAAGACGCCCTGCTCTTTCATCAGAGCCGAGGCTTCTTCGTCCATGAGCGTGGCATGCTCGATCGAATGGACTCCGGCTCGGACGGCATTCTTCATTCCCGACGAGCCATGGGCATGGGCGGCGACTTTTCGTCCGGCTCGTTGCGCCTCTTCCACGGCGGCACGGAGTTCTTCCAGGGTCATTTGTGCCTGGTCCGGTGAGGTGCCGGGAGTGAGGACGCCGCCCGAGGCGATGACTTTAATCACGCCGGCCCCTGCGGCGATTTGGGCGCGCACGACGGAACGGACTTGCTCGACCCCTTCGACCTCCTGACCGATAAACCTCGCGTGGCCGCCGATCATACAAATCGCGAGGCCTGCTCCGACAATACGAGGTCCCGGCACGAGTCCTGTCTCAATGGCCTGTTTCAACGTAAAGATGGAGTGGTCTCGCGACCCCACGTCGCGCACGGTGGTGAAGCCTGCCTCCAGGGTCTGTCGCGCAGCCTGGCCGGATTTGAGCAAGTTCAGCGCGGGCGTTTCTTGGTTGATCGCTTCGACGACGTCCGGTTCGGCACCGAGGCAGAAGTGTACGTGGCAGTCGATCAAGCCAGGCAGCAGTGTCAAGCCTCGCCCATCGATCTTGGTCGCTCCACGCGGGACAGAAAGGTCTCGATCCGGTCCGACGGCGGCAATGGTGGTCCCGCGAATGACCACCGTGGCCCGTTCGATCGTTCGACCGGTTCCGTCGATGACGCGTACGGAGCGAATGGCAACGGACGTCATCATGGTATATCGATGGGAATGGTGATGATGATGCCGCCCATCACATCGCCGACTTTGTAGTCGCGGCGTGGGCTGTTCGGATGTTCGTTGTGACAGGTCACGCAGGATTGGGCCACCGCACGGTCGGGGTAGATCGTTTGGTAGTAGCGGCCTCCGTCGAGCCTGATGAACCCCCCGAACGGCTTCGATGGATCTTTGGCGACGATATCGAGTCCCTTCCGTTCGAAATCTGTCGTTGCTCCATTCCAGACGTAGATCGGCGTCATGCTGGCGAGTCGGAACGAGAACTTGAGGTCTTTTTGCGCGACAAGTCGTCCCGACTCCAAGAGAAACTGCGCGGGAAGAGGGACGCCCTTTTCGTCTCGCCAATGTTCGACGGCTTCGGCAAGACCAGCCTTGTGGAGTTTGCCGACGACGTTTTCGGTGTAGTTGGTCCGGTTGGCCTCGATGAGCGCATGGATGTAGGCGGCGGCTTTGTCTGGCGGAACGAGGTCCGATTTCATGCGATCGGCCAGTGTCAGGGCAAAGATCCAGTATGCGACCACGGCGACAAAGGCGAAGGCCCCGCCGCCGAGCACCCAGAGTAACGGTTTGTTCGTCATAGAAGCGGTGTCCTTTGTCATCAGGATGCGGTGCGGCTGTAAATCCGTGCCGCAGCCTGGAGGGCGACTCCGGGAGTGGACAGCCAGCCGTATCGGATAAACAGTTCTTCCAGCGCATTGAGCAGGGTCAAGACATGGGCTTCGGTCGAGGATTCACCCATCAACCCGATGCGCCAGACTTTTCCCTTGAGCGGGCCGAGCCCGCCGCCGATTTCAATGCCATAGGTCGAGAGCAGGCTCGTCCGTATCTCGGCTTCAGGAATATGAGCGGGGACTGTGACACAGGTCAACATCGGCAGTCGATGGCCTATCGGGGGAAGGGGCGGCAGCCCGAGTTCGGTCAAGCCTGCGATCAAGGCCTCGCTATTTAATTGATGGCGAACGAAGCGGGCCTGCAACCCCTCTTCTTCGACGAGGCGCAACGCTTCCCGCAGGGCATAGAGCATCGAGATCGGCGCCGTGTGGTGGTAGGCCCTGGTGCCTTCAGCCCAGTAGTCCGCAATCAAGGCCATGTCGAGGTACCAACTCTGGCAGGGGGTGCGCCGGGATTTGATGGCGGCCAACGCACGGTCGCTGAGGGTGAGCGGCGACAACCCAGGCGGACAGCTCAGACATTTCTGCGTGCCGCTATAACAGACATCGATGCCCCAACGATCGATCTCGACCGGTGCGCCTCCCAGGGAGGTCACGGCATCGACGAGGAGGAGTGTGTCATGGTCGCGGCAGAGACGCGCGATCGGCTCCAGCGGCTGCCAGGCGCCGGTCGAGGTTTCGGCATGCACGATGGCCACGGCTTTCACCGGGCCGGATCGGCGCAATGCCTGTTTAATAGCGTCCGGATCAACGATCTGGCCCCAGGGGGCTTCTACGCGAATCGCTTTGCCGCCGCAGCGCTCGACGATGGTGGCCCATCTTGTGCCAAATACGCCGTTGATCCCGACGATCACCGCATCGCCCGGCTCAACGATATTCACGATCGACGCTTCCATCCCGGCTGAGCCGGTACCGGAGACCGCGATGGTGAAGCGGTTTTTCGTTTGAAAGACAACGCGCAATAGAGTTTGGATATCGTCCATGACCCCCAGAAAGGCCGGGTCTAAATGGCCGAGCAGGGGAGTGGAAAGCGCACGGAGGACTCGCGGATGCACCATGCTCGGCCCTGGGCCAAGGAGCAGCCGGCGTGGAGGGGTAAAGCTTTGAACTGACATATCGCTCCAGATGTGAAGGGGCTAGTATAGCGGAGTTTGCTTGCCTTCGGCCACGGGTATTCTGAGCGGTTTCTTCCGTGGCTTCGCCGCTTCGATGGGATTTCGAGTCTGAAAAATAGCATGTTATAGTTTCACGGATGATGGAACCAGCCTCATTCTCTCTCAAGGAACCGCAAGAGTCTCAGTCTTGGTGGCGTGCCACAGACGCGCCGCCGCCGATCGGGATCTATCCCGGACGATTCTCGCCCACGGTCACGCTGTTGTCGGCGCTCTTCCTCGTGGTGGCGCTGGCGTCGGTTGTCTGGTCGTCGGCATCGGTCTCCAGGCTGGACCGGATCGAGACGCCCGAGCGAGCGCTCAGTTTGATGGTCAGCCGGACGATGGATGTGCAGGAAGGACTCAAGCGTGCGCCTCGGTGGGAACAGCAGCTTTTTGCCTGGACCTCAGGCGACAGCGAGGCTGAACGGGCGCATGAGATCGAATGGTATCGAGAGCTGGCGGAAAGTTCCGAGGACCCGTTGGTGCCGCTTCAGTTAGCGATTCTTCAAGCCGAGGCCGGTCATGTTTCCCAGGCGCTGCTCTCCGCGCATGAGTGGGCCGGGGCAGAAGATCCGCTTCCTCAGTTCACTGATCTCATAATGGCCGCCTATGGTGAGGGACCGTTTTCTGACGCAGACAGCTATGTCTTGTGGCAAGCAGAGGTGGCGGAGCTGCTGCCGTCCGGCTGGTTTTACGATCGCCTCGCCGAGCGATTGGCCCGCCGTGCCAACGATGCTGTGTTCGTGGCCAGGATTGAGGAACAGGCTGCGGGGCGTGTCGACCGCCAGTTCGCCTGGTCGCATCGTTTGATGCTCGTTGAACTCGGCGCGATGGCAGTCGGTACTGTGGTGTGCGCGCTGCTCTGGCTTAGGCGGCATGAACCGTCCAGTTTCATCAGGCTTCATGAGCCGGGCGTGCCGCCTCCGTGGCCGGGCGGCGTCGGCGCGGCGGTGTTGCTGCGCGGTGGCGCGATCGGTGCGATGCTGACGGCCCTGTTTTTGATGTATACCCCGCCCGACAATGTCTCGCTCCGGGCGTTGGCCATTCCGATGACGAATGTGCCGCTACTCTTCTTGGCCTATCGTCACCTCTTCCGGCCGGCGGGCATGACGTTCGATGAAGGGTTTGGGTTGGAAGTCGGGTGGGGCCGTGTCGGTGGTTTGATGGCCGCGGTCGCGGCGGCTGTGGCTGCCGGTTTGTGGGGCGAGTGGGTGATGGACCGGCTGTCGGAGCCCTTCCACCTGACGAGTCACTGGACTGAATGGTTCGACGCAGATCTCGTCTGGGCCTCGCCTTCTCTGACCGCGACCAGTTTAATCGAATACGTGATCTTTGCGCCCGTGTTTGAGGAGCTTGCATTCCGCGGGATTCTGTTCGCGATCCTGCGCCGCAAGTTCCGTTTCCTGCCGGCGGCGTTGATCAGCGCGAGTATCTTTGCCATCGCCCACGGCTATGGATTGGTCGGTTTCATCAGCGTGCTCTGGAGCGGGCTGCTCTGGGCCTGGATGTATGAAAAAACGGGGAGTCTGCTGCCTGGGATGTTGGCTCATGCGATCAATAATTTGCTCGTGTGTCTCTCTGTAATGGCGTTGCTACGGTAGCGGGCGATGAAACTGGCTCCCAACGTCGTTCTCAACTCAACCCAATCCTCAACGTACCCTACGGGTACGCCTCCGGTTGGGTTTCGTCTGCGGCCTAGTTGGAGAGCCAGTTTGATCGTCCGCAAGACCAATCAAACATATAGAGTTTCTATGTCAGTGCTTGCAGGGCTTCGTATAAGTCCGGGTGCTTCAGTGTGTAGCCGAGCTCTGATCGAAGCTTGGCGTTGCTGATTCGCTTGCCCGGTGAGGGGTCGTCTTTTGATGCTGCCGCTGTTACACCCCAGTGCTGTTGTGCCGTTGCGCAGATTTCATTCCAGGTA